>JAJYEK010000002.1 GCA_021785795.1 Pseudomonadota bacterium | reverse complement strand
GGAGAGGTACCGAAGCGGTCATACCGGCGCAGACTCGAAATCTGTTGGGGGCTTACGCCCCACGTGGGTTCGAATCCCACCCTCTCCGCCAAATCAATAACTTAGTGCGCCCTGAAAAGGCGCTATCCTCCAGCGGGTGCAAACTCCGCCCGGCAACTGTCGTCCCTGCCGGAAGCAGCCGAAGCAGTCAGAAGCAACGACCGGGTCCAGCCTTTCGGTATATCAAGGGTAACTTCAGGTGACTTCGCGAATATGCAGGCCGCAACAAGTCCAGCGGCCTGGGCGCGATTCATGCAGTTGGCGACCGCCGTCTTGCGGATTCCCACGGCGCGAACGATGGCAGCGGTGGCTGCCAATACCGCCGAGATAGTGCTGACGCAGGATGGCTCTTATATGTGTCGCATGGCAAGTCCTGGGTGCGCTACAGCCATCCTCCTCTTCAGTGAATCCGAAAATGGTGTCAGGGCGACCGCCTTAAGGCTTGCGTCGAAGCGCTACCGAGAGGCCGTCTGGACCTAACCTGTTACTGGGCGCCGGGCATGAGGGTTCCAACGGGCTGGGCATGCAGCCCGCCATCCCGTCAGAACGCTGTCCGCCATCAAACAGAAACGTGCCCGGCGGATTTGACGCAGGTCAACGCCCGTAAGCTGATGGCCGGCGCAGTATGCTTTCTTGCTAGCACGGCAGCCTGCTTCGATCAGGGAGGCCGCAAACGTATCGGCCCACGCGCGGAAGGGCTCAGGCACAGCGCGCAAATTCATGATCTGTTCATGGCGTCAGCCCTATATGGCTAATCTCAATGAGAACGACGGCACGGTGAATCTGGAAACAAAGGGGGACACCGCCGCCAGGATCCGCCTCTTGTACAGCGCGGCAATCGCACTGGCGCTCGTGTGGCTATTCATCGCTCTGATACACCACATCTTTCACCGGTCGTTCCACGTTGTACTTCCCTATCCATGGGCCCGGCCGCTCGTGCGTCTGGCCTATTTCTGGGCCTGGCTCGAGCTGTTGCTGCTCACGTACAAGACCTGGCTATGGTTCCGCTATCATCCGGTGCCGGTCTCGGGTGCATGCGCCGCACTGCCCATGACCGTCGTCATTCCGGCCTACAACGAGGGGCCGATGGTGGCCAAATCGATCGCCTCCGTGGTGGGCACCCGCTACCCGAGCGAGCGCCTTGAGATCATCGTTGTCGACGACGGCAGCCGCGACGACACCTGGGAGCATATTGCCAGCGCGGCCGGCGAGCATCCCCGGCTCGTGACTGCGGTGCGCTTCCCCGAGAATCGCGGCAAGCGCGCCGCGCTGCAGGAGGGCTTCAAGCGCGCCCGCGGCGAAATTGTGGCCACGATCGACTCCGACAGCGTCATCGACGCAGATACGTTGGCGGCGATGGCCGCGCCGTTTCGCGATCCTCGGGTGGGGGCCGTGGCCGGAAAGGTGGTCGTGCACAATCTCGACCAGGGTCTGATCCCGCGTATGCTTCAGGTTGCGTACATCCTGTCATTCGACTTCATGCGCGCCGCCCAATCCCAGTACCGGACGGTGTACTGCTGTCCTGGGGCGCTCGCGGCGTATCGCGTGAGCGTGGTCCGCCGGGTGCTGGATCAGTGGGCGCGGCAGACCTTCCTGGGTGCGGCTTGCACCTACGGCGAGGATCGGGCCCTGACCAATTACATCCTGGAGCAGGGCTATGACACGGTCTACCAGGGTAACGCCATCGTGCACACGGTGGTGCCGACCCGCTACGCGAAGTTGTGCAAGATGTTCCTGCGGTGGGACCGCAGCTTCGTCCGCGAGGAGATCCGCCTGGCGGGCATCGTCTGGAGACGACCCGCCGGCGCCCGCGCCGTCACCCTCATCGACAAGATCATCACCAACCTGAGCTACCCGCTGCGCTACGCGGTGGGCCTGTTCGTGATGCTGCTCGTCCTGCATCATCCCGGAGTGATCCCGATGCTGCTGCTCGGGGTCGGGGTCTCGGCGCTGCTACCAGCCCTCTATTACCTCCGCAGCGAGCCCTCCTGGAATTGGATATCCACGATCCCATTTTCTTACTACAGCATGTTCGCGCTGTGGTGGATCATGCCCTATGCGGCCGTCACCGTCCGTGCGCGGTCGTGGCTCACCCGCTGAGCGCTGCCTGCCTGACCCCGAAACCGTGTTTCCTGATGTTGCCCCAAGGCGGGACGGCGGCATTGATGTCTGTGCACGTATGAGCCTGGTGTAGTGTCAAACAGACAACAGGTCAGGGTCTACTGTAATTTGCTTTGTGTTGTGGCATGACATTTTCCCTTGACGTGTTCCCATCCGAGCGGGACCAGATTGAGCGACAGGTATCGCGCGCGGCACGCGGCAACAGGTTTCCCTGCACTGAACCCATTTTGCAGCGCGGCTGACGAAGGGCAGTGGGCGGGGCGATTGCAAAACAGTTACGAATACCACAAAGCTGTCGCATTGTAGTCTCCGTAATTTGGCACGCAGCAATTGGACGAACTGTGGGAAATCGCCCCAGGCAGCGGGCGCCAATCGATCCCAGGAATTGGACACCATCGACGTCTTCGTGAACGCGACGTGGCAGACCCAACCCTCTGGGAATGACGCATTGGAGGTGTCGGACCATGGCTAAGCATGCGGCGTGAACAGTCCACAACCAACAATGGACAATGATTGGGCACGCCATAGCCGCACCCTACTGTGGCAGCCGTTATATTTTTCTCCCTTCCGGGGTCGCCCAAGTTGTCGTCGCGGTAGCCGGGCGGCGGCCGGAAACCCTTCCAGTGCGCGACCCGGAATGAGAATCTTCCTGCCGATGCGAATGTTCCGGAGGACGACGAATCGGCTGTGATCCTCACGTGCAAGCGGACTCGTCAATGCCCTGGAGCAGGAGAAGGTCGCCGGCAAACCCGGACAGCGCACCTGCCACCTCATGTACGCCGATCTTATGATTCCGGGTGGGCTCGGCTACCCGCCATTCAACCAGGCTGGCGGGGCGCGACTGTTCCACCCGCTCTCCAAGTGCTAAGGATGCACCGGCGTAGCCATCACCTCGAAGCGCAAACATGAATACATTCGCAATCGAGCCTGTACGCTTAATGCTGGGTACCGATTTCGAATAGCCAAAGCGCCGTCACGGGCGTTCGATTTATGCCTCGTTGCTCGGCGGATCAAAGGCGCGTGCGCCTCTTGCCGTGAAAGAATCTTCCTCAGAACATATTCCGGAAACACTGGCTGGCACGCGGAACGGTTACGGGTTCGACCCCAGACAAAGCCCAGCAGTGCGGACCATCCGGGCAGTTAAGGACACGATGCCTCCGAAGCCCCTGCCGTCTGGCGGCATGCTATGACATGCAGGGGCGATACATCTCGCCACCGTTGCTCAAATGCCACCGGGACGATTGAAGTCTAGCCGCCCAGCACCACCATCGCTAATATATGCAGAATTGTTCGGCGGATGCTGTCCATCAAACGCCATTGCCGTAGGTGGCGGCTAATGCGCCTAAAGACGGTGCAAAGGATTTGTTCCGAAAGTCGCTACCGCAGTGATTTCCATGCGGGTTGGTCTCAAGAACACGGCAGTGCAATATCATTTTGACATTAACACGCCAGTGCGACGGATGTTGCGCGTAAAGGAAACGATATGAGCACCGGAAACATCCTGGACAAAATTGCCGCAGTATTCGCGGTGCTGGTCGCCAATGGATTGGAGCGGTTGTTTGGCCCTCGCATCAACCATCCCGTCTTGGGTCCGTTGACGCTGTCGGATTTGTGCGTCACCGCGAGCTTTGTGGTGTTATTTTTTATCATACATGCCGTCGCGGCGATTTTCTTGCGAGCAGAGGCCGGAAAGGCAGAGGCAGGCGCGAAATATTTGAAACATAGCGTTTTCAACGCAGCTGGCAAACCGATCTATCTCCTCATTTGGATTTTCGGCAGCTACATTTCCCTCACGCCGCTGCTTCTGAGACTTCCCAAAGAGCCACTTGGGCTGATTTGGTCGATCTTCAACAGACTGATTGGCTTTGGAATTTTCATTGTGCTGCTGTGGTTCTTCTTCCGGACAACACGCGCGATGGAGAGACATCTAGAGGGTTGGGCGGCAAAAAACAAAAGTGAGTCCGCCAGCCTGTTCGGGCCGATGGTCGGGAAAAGTCTGCGCATCCTCCTGCCGGTCCTCGGAATTATTTTCGCGTTGCCGGTGCTAAATTTGCCGCCGCAGTATTCCGAGGTGGTTGGCAAGGGTAGCAGCGTCCTTCTTATTGGGGCGGCAACGCTGATTTGCTTTCAAGTCGTCAATCTTGGTGAACGGCTTGTACTCGCCAAATTCAACATCAATGTGTCCGATAATCTTCGAGCGCGAAAACTCTACACGCAGGTACATGTTCTGAGCAAGGCGCTTTATTTTATCATCAGCCTTTTCGCTGTCGCGTGCGGTCTGATGCTGTTTCGTGAGGTTCGAGAGCTGGGAACGAGCCTGCTTGCATCCGCTGGCATCGTCGGCGTAGTCCTGGGGTTTGCCGCGCAAAAATCCATCGGAAACCTGCTCGCAGGATTCCAAATCGCCATGGCGCAGCCAATCAGGCTCGACGACGTGGTCATCGTTGAAAATGAGTGGGGGCGAATCGAAGAGATCGCGTTGACCTATGTCGTGGTGCACATTTGGGATGACCGCAGACTTATTGTTCCGCTGAGTTATTTCATTGAAAAGCCGTTTCAGAATTGGACCCGTGCGTCGGCGCAACTGATGGGTTCCGTGTTTTTCTGGGTGGACTATACCTTTCCCGTCGATGAGGCACGTAAGGCGCTCACGGAAATCATCGAAAGCCAACCGCTGTGGGATAAGCGATTTTGGAATCTGCAGGTCAGTGACGCTGACGACAAGACCATGCAACTGCGCGTACTGGCTACTGCTGCAGATTCATCGAAATCGTGGGACTTGCGTTGCGCCATTCGCGAACAATTCATCGGCTACATTCAAAAAAATTATCCGCAATGCCTACCACGCACTCGGGCAGAACTTGATTCCGGTAACCCGGGAACTGAGACTACAGAAATGCCGTGATCTATACGCACCCAAGGCGGCCGATATGTTGAAAATTCCCGAGAATAGGGCGCCTGACCAACATTGCAGCGCTTGTAACGGTCACGGCGGAAAATATCCGTGCCGTGCTTGAGGCGATTCGATCAGATGAATGGGTCTGTCAAGATCTCATTGGGCCGTGATGCTGGTGGCTGTGAATAGACTGAATGGATTGGGAATAACAGCCTGTGGGTGCGTAATCATTGGGACACATTGCAATCTGCGCCACATCATAATGATCGAGGGATAGGCGGTGTTCTTGGGGGCGGCGCGAGCCGGTATCCGGATCCGCACCGGCTCTTGGGGCGGGCGTTCCTTTTGGTGGGGCTGTTGTTCCCGGACGGCAATGATCTGTTTCGATCCTGCAGGTTCAGTTTCGTCGGGCCCTGTTCGTGCCGGACAATCTCCGGCGTGAAAAATACATGGCCCGTATATCGACGCGCACGCCAAGCCCTTCGAATCCCTCATCATCTTTGGTCAAGGGAATCACTCCAGTCATCACCGTCTTGTGGCGCTCGACGTTCTGATTCTGGATCGGTGCCAGGGTCTGCGCCTGGTCAAAGGCCTCGCTGATCGGGTAGTCATGGGTTAGGATCAAGGCAATCAGAGCTATGTAAGCGGGGGATGCGTACCTGCGTACGCTGCTCATTCACGGGGCGCGCGCAGTGATCCGCGTCACGCAAAAGCGCGTCAAGGCCGGCACGGCCGATTCGAAGGACTGGCTGGTGCAGCTGCTTTTCCGGCGCAACGCCAACGTCGCGGCCGCGGCGCTCGCGAACAGGAACGTCCGCATCGCCTGGGCGCTGCTCAACCATCCGTAGCGGCGGTATGAGGCGAATTCTTGTTCCCGGAGGGTCAAGGCCGCGGCTTAACGGTAAGTTCACGTCGACGTCGGACGAGGAAGGCTCGCTTTACGATTGCTCAGGCGATCTCATCGGTGATGGCGAAACGGGTAAGACCGTGGTTGGGGTGCTCTGCATTGTCCCCGGCGCAGACAGCGCGATAAGGTGATTAGAGTCCAACCAGCGGATTCCAGCAGGGACAGATCGCCTCCGTCGTGTTCATACAAAGTCCGGATACATGGCGGCAATATCTACTTCTTTGCCTGCTTGAAAAAGATCGTTTGACAAAACGGGGCGGACCATGCATGGACAATCGTGCAATCGGAGGTGGTCATGCCGGAGGTAAAGCGTCGTAAATATGCTAAGGAGCTCAAGGCCGGGGCCGTGCGCCTCATGTGGCCGTCGCAGAGGACCATAGCGGCGGTCGTTTCGTATGTGGCGCCGGCCGCATCGATTCGTGTGCCGCTTGGTCCGGCCCGTCTCCATTGAAAGCAGGGTCGCAATCGCGGTGCGTCGTTTTCCGGAATACCTGCAAGCCAAGTAATCTGGCGTAGGGCGCAGGGACAGGACAATTCCCCGGGCGATTGCAGGGTTCGCCACGGCTAGCACTGCCATGGTGCTCCTGACGTCGAACAGGAGTTCGCGAGCCGGGCCCGCCGGCTTCTGCATCGGTATGGCCTGGCTTTCCGAACATGGGCTCCCGCTTTACGGTGCAAATCCTGCGCAAGCGAATCCTGAGCTAAACGCGTTGTTTGAGTTCATGGCATCGGCGTATCCCGGGACCTTAGTGGGCACCTGCCTGCTCGGTGTCAACCCCGCGTGATGGTGCCTGCGGTGCCTTTTCCTGTACCGCCGAAGCAGTGCCAAGATGAGATCGCCCGCGTCCGATCAGCAGCAACAGGGGCATGCTGGCTACCAGCGCCATGCCAAACATCTCGAATACATGATCCAGGGCGGCGATTTGCGACTGCCGACCCAGCAGTCGTTCCAACAGCGCGGTGGCCAGCGGCGAGTGGGAGGAGAGGCGCAGCTGCGCCAGGTAGCGGCGCACCGCGGTATTGAACGGGTTGATAAAGCCGCCAAGTCGGTTCCAGTCCTGCTGGGCAAAATGTGCCGTGAGTCCAGTGCTGGCGGCGGTTCCCGCAGAGGCGGCGATGGTGCGAATCATCTGCCGCAAGCCAGCTGCCTCCGCCGTCTGTTCCCGTTTCAGCGTGGCAAAAGCCAGGGTGGTGAGCGGCACGAACACCAAACCCATCCCCAGTCCCTGAAGGATGATAGGCCAAATCAGCCACCATATTCCGACGTTCAAGTTATACTGGGTCATAGCCAGCGTGCCGACGGCAGCTGACAGCACTCCGGCGAGGACCAAAGGCCGCGGTCCGATCCGGTTGAGTAGACGCCCGGCCATCTGCATGGTGACCGCCGCTGCGACACCGCGCGGCGCCAACAGGAGTCCAGTCGTCAGAACCGGGATGTTGAGCAGCGATTCGGTGAACATCGGCTGCAGGGTGAGCACCCCGAAGAGGGTAAACATGATCGCCCCGAAAAGCAGGTTCGACACCAAAAAATTGCGATCTTTGAACAGCCTCAGATCGAGAATTCCTTTGCCTTTCTTGGCGCTGGCGTGATAGATCAGCAGCAGGTAACCGATGGCGCTCATTGCCGTGCTTCCCACAATGACTGGTGAACTATACCAACCGTACTCAGTGCCGCGGTCCAGCACGAACTGCATCGCCCCGAAGGCGATGAGCAGATAGACGAACCCCATCCAATCCATGCGCCGCTCCTTGAGCGGTGTCTCGGGAATGAACAGCACCGATCCAGCCAGCGCCAGGATGCCGATGGGCAAGTTGATGAAAAAGGCCCAGCGCCAGCTCAGCACCTGGGTGAGGTAGCCGCCGAGCGTGGGACCGAGCACCGGTCCGACAATGGCGGCCAGCCCGAAGATCGCCATTGCCCGGCCGCGCTCGTTGTGTGGATAAATCTGGATCAGAATGGCCTGCGCAAGGGGCATCAGCCCCGCGCCCGCGACCCCTTGCAGTAGCCGGAACAGGACCACTTGGTCCAAAGTGGTGGAGAGCCCAGTGAGTGCCGAGGTAATGACGAAACCGATAATGCTGTAGATCAAGTACCGCTTCTGCCCGAGCCGGTCCGACAAATATCCGGTCAGCGGCATGAACACGCCCGACGCGACTAGGTAGCTGGTGAGCACCCACGTGATCTCGTCTGGGGATGCCGAAAGGGACCCCTCCATGTGCGGCAAAGCCACGACAACAATGGTGGTGTCGACGATCTGCATGACGGCGGCGATCATCACCGTCCAGGTCACCAGAACCCGATTGGGTTTCATGCCTATAGGCCTCTTTGGGCAGGAGCAGGGACAGAGTGCCCAGTCTCGACGGTTCGTCGCCGGTCGTTCGGACTGGCTCCCGGAGGGTGCTGTCGGGCACTTTCCGCCGGGAACCCGCAGTGTACCCTAGGTGAAACGGCCGATCGCCATTGACTTGAAGCCGTCGGGTGCGGACGAGGTAACCCCTATCCAGTGAAGTTGTTGCTGGCCGGTGCGCTTGAGAAACAATCGGCTGCACAGGGCTCGTGGTGACATCCAGGACCGGCAGCCTCGTTGAAGCCGAGCTTGCCGGATGTTGTCGCATGGCCCCGTGCTGAACGCTTCTGCATACCGCCGATTCGGAACCGTTTTTTACTCCGCGCCGCCCTGCGTCAATAAGGGAATTATCAGCAACCCGTAGAATCTGGATGATGGGCCAGGGCACTTTTCAAAAGGAACGGCTTCGGTCCTTTGCTTTCCGGTGGCTCGGTTCGCCGAGAAATCCAGACTGCATTCGCTGGTCCGGAAGCGGAGCCGGGTGCTGGTATGGGGGGAGTCGCAAGGGCGGAAGCAGCGCAATGCGGAGCGGTTCGGTTTTGCCATTTGGTGAGCTGCTGACGCGCGAGCCCATGTTGTCCGCGTATCACGCCGGCTGTTGACGATGATGAGGTTGACGCGGACGCTCGTGTGCCGGGATCCGCTGGAGACTGTTTGCGGCATTCCGCCCAGCTTCCGGATGCCGCGCCTTTTTCCCAAGCCAGTGTTCCAGCCAGCAGTTCGCTGTTTCGTTGTAGCGATTCTGGGAAGCCTGGAGCGGTTCAGGTAATTTATTTCTCGAGCGATATTCGGCGCACGGACACGGTCTTATTTGACGAGGCGCAATGAAATCTGAATCAACTCTCAGGTAAGCTTCACTTGGTTTCATCGGTAATCGACTCTGCCTGGAGACGTAACAAGGAGTCGGTGCGGTGTCAGCATCCCTGACCATGTCGATCGAGAGACGGCGAACGATGCGAATCATTCCGGCCCACCGATTTTCGCAAAACTGGCGACGCGGCTTACTGATTGGGTTGTTTGCGCTTTCGGTCAGCGGGTGTGCATACGTTTCTACTTACAATCCTGGCTATCTCCCGAACGATCAGGGCAGCGCCCAGGCTGGTTTGCCGGGCAAAGGATTGGTGTATACAGCGAAAGCGGATGATCTGCGCCTGTACACAGGAAGCCCGACGAGTTTCACAGGCGGAGCCACGAAGCTGACGATACCGCTCGGCGCGATCACTAAGGAAATCGCCATATCGGTGTTTCGCGGCGTATTCAGGGACGGAGTCGATTCGGCCAACAACCTGGGCGATCTGAACAAGTACGATGCTGTGGTAAGCCCGAAAATAATCAAATTCACCTACGAGTACAATCAGGCGAAAAATCTGGGCTTTGCAATTACCCCGACAGTCCAGCTTTCGCTTGAAGTGCAGTTGCTGAACAAAGAGGGAAAGACTTACTGGGAGAAAAGCTACAACTCCGGTGTTCGGGAGGGGCCGGCATACATGGTGAGCGGATCTCCGGGAGAGAGAATCAGCGAACTCACGCACAAGACCATCTATGCGCTGATGACTCAAGCAGCCACCGATATCCGGGCGGTCATCGTAGCGCGATCCGAGAAATAGCAATTAATCTGTTTTATCGCGATCGGTCCCCCAAAGCACATTTTTCGCATGGCCCATAGCAGGAACTCCGGGGCTGGAATTTCCGGAGGCCTTTTTGCCGGACGAGTTTCTTGCGACTGGTTAGGTTGGCATGACGCTTTTCTTTGCGCCTGCGCCTGGCTTGTGGCCTGCTGGGAATCGGATCAGAGGATGGCGCGCTCTCAGAGGATGGCGCGCTCCGCTGGGCCGCCTGTGACCCAGGCTCGCAATTCGGGTGCACCGCGCCAGTCGCCGGTAGCGGCAACTGGTGCTGCCTTGCTCGGGGAGTGGACGGGCCAATGCGCGGGGTTGTGTTGATCAACAACAAAAACTGCGAAGCGGCCGCTTTGTCGGGGTCGCAGAAACCCGAACTGCTTGCCCGATGCCCCGTGCGTGAGGTTTATGGTCGCGGGCAAACCTCCGTGGAAAATGTTTGCTTATTGCGCTGCCGATTGCCTGGTCCGACCGCAGCCAGCCATGCCCTGTCCTCCGGGCGATGGTGCCCTTTGCTGTATTGTCTTCAGCATAAGTCAGGCGACCGGCTATGCCTTACATTGCCGGACCGAAGCCGTGGGCGAGCATGTGAGCGTCTAGGGAGTGGAACATCCACAATGACAGTCCAATCAGCAGGACAAAAAGAGGGACCGTCAGCACCAGGGCAACGGTGTGCCAGCGTTGAGTCGGAGACCAGTCCAGATGAAACAGCAGACGCAGCTGCGCGATCACCGCTGCGAGCGCAATGGCGGATATTGAAAGCTTTTCGGCCAAGGGCGGCAGTGCATGCTGGGTGACGAGCAGAAGGGAAGCAGCCATCAGCGCAGTGGCCAGCAGAAAGCCGGCCAGATAGTTGCCGGCCCTGGCAAGCTGGACCTCAGGATGGGCAAGCGGATTTCGGTGACCGGATGACATTATGGGCCTCCTACAGATAGATGAAGGTAAAGACGCAGACCCAGATTACGGCCTGGAACTGCCAGAATATTTTAAGATTGAGCAGCCGGTATACGACGTTGTCGGTAAACCCTTCACGCATGATCTGGGCAAGCATCACACCCATCCACAGCAGCCCGAAGACAAGATGCAGGCTGTGTACCAAAACCATCGCGTAGTAGGCCGACAGAAAGCCGCTGCGCTCCGGAGTGATTCCGTGGCTTATCAGTCCGGCGAATTCATGGAATTCCATAACGAGAAAGACGGCGCCGATAACAAAAGCAGTGACGATCCCACTGACGACGCCGATTCGGTTGCCTTGCTTCAGGGCGGACATCGATAGGCCGAGAGCGAGGACGCTCGAGAAGATAAGCAGCGTCTCGCGGAACGCGAAACGTGGATGGATGATGTCCGCAGCCGTCGGACCGCCAGCGTAGCTGTGGCTGAGCACGGCATAGGCAGTGAACAGCGCAGCCAATATCATGGCGTCGCTCAGCATGTACAGCCAGAACCCAAAGGTGCGGGTTGAGATCGCATCGTGTTGGTGGGGTGCGCTGTCCCAGAGCAGGGTCGTGCCTGATGATACGGCGTCAGAGGGGTGATGGCCGTCGTCCCACAGCACCTCGGAAGCCAGGTCGGCGGTCTTGGTTCTTGCTAAGCCCATGAGTCGCTACTCCGATAGGTTGAACAGCGTTGATTGGCGGCGGGATCATCCGCGATATCCCGCCAGCTCCACGCCAAAGGCGCGTCTACGGTCATTGCCCTTCCTGCTCAGTGGCGCGAAAGCGGCTCCCAGAAGCGTGCCCGCTGCCGGAATTGCGACCTGCGTCCTGCACCACGGCCACTACCGAACCGCGCCGTTCCATACGCTCTACGTCCGCCGCCGGAATGACATAGTCGGTGTCCGTATCGAAGGAACGCAGGATGAGTGCGGACACAATCGCAGCGAGGCTAAAGGCAGAAAGCCACCAGATGCGCCACACCATGCCGAACCCGAATGCGAGCGACAGAGCGCCGAGAATGAATGGCACAGGCGTATTCTTGGGCATGTGGATGTCCTGATAGCGCTCAGGGCGCAGGCTCGTGAGACCCTGCTCCTTGCGCCAGGCCCATTCGTCGCGTTCATGGATGACCGGCGTGACAGCGAAGTTGTAGAACGGAACCGGAGAATGCGTCATCCACTCAAGGCTGCGCGTTGTCCTCCACGGGTCGATGCTCACGCGGTACTTGCGGCGGTCGCGAATGCTCACGTAGATCTGCTTGGCTTGGTAGTAAAGGGCAATCCAGTAGAGTCCGATGCCGACCTCTTCCGCGATGATCAGCGGGAGCCATGCAGGATGGGAAATGTAGTCCAGACGCCGTGTCATGCCCATGAAGCCGAGGATATACATGGGGACGAAAACCATGATCGACGCGGCAACCCAGTACCAGAACACGCGCTTTCCCAGACGCTCATCAAGCCTGAATCCAAAAACCTTCGGGAACCAGTAGCTGATGGCGCCCATGATGGCAAAGGCGATGAGCAGAACCATCGAGTGGAAATGGGCGATGACGAACACGCTGTTGTGCACCTGGAAGTCGATCGCTGGAACCGCCAGCATCATGCCGGTCAGGCCGCCGATAAGCAGCAGGAACAGCGCACCCACGGCCCACAGCATCGGCGTGTCGAAACGCATGCGTGCGCGGTACATGGTGAATGCCCAGTTGAAAACCTTCACACCGGTAGGGATGGCGACCAGCATGGTGGCGATGCTGAAGTAGGCGTTGACCAGCGGCCCGGCCCCCATTGTGAAGAAGTGATGGAGCCAGACCATCCATGAGACGCCGGCAATGGCCAGCGAAGCTAGCACCATGGCGGTGTAGCCGAAGAGGGGCTTCTCCGAAAACGTTGGTATGATCTCGGACAGGATGCCGAATGCGGGCAGCACCAGGAAATAGACTTCGGGGTGACCCCAGACCCAGAAAAGATCAGTGTACAGCATGAGGTTACCCCCCATGCCGGCGGTGAAAAAGTGGGTACCGAGATACCGGTCGAACGTAAGCAACGCAAGTGTGGCGGCGAGGACCGGGAAGGCAGTGAGTCCGATGATGTTGGTGGCCATCGAGGTCCAGGTGAACACCGGCAGCCGCAACCACGTCATGCCCGGAGCGCGCATCTTGACTATAGTGGCTATGAGATTGATTGCGCCCAGCGTGGTGCCGACGCTGCTGATCTGTATCGACCAGATCCAGTAATCGACGCCGACCCCGGGACTGTAGGGCAGTTCGGTAAGCGGTGTCAGGCCGACCCAGCCGGCATGCGAGAAATCGCCCACGAACAGGGAGAGCATTATCAGCCCGGCGCCTACCGTCGTGAGCCACAGTCCAACGGCATTGAGATAGGGATAGGCCATGTCGCGGGCGCCGATCTGCAGCGGCACGATGATGTTCATCATACCCACGAGGATTGGTGTCACCGCGAACAGCAGCATGATCGCGCCGTGGGCGCTGTAGACCTGGTCGAAGTGGTAGGGGGGCATGAAGCCATGCAGCGCGCCAAGGTGACCCGCTGAATGCGCGCCGACCGCCATTACCTGCTGGGTACGTATCAGTACTGCATCGATGAAGCCGCGGAAGAGCATCACCAAGCCGACTATTATGTACATGATGCCGATCTTCTTGTGATCGACGGTGGTCAACCATTCGCGCCAGAGGTATCCCCATTTGCCGGTATAGGTGACACCGCCAGCGAGGGCGATGGCAGCAAGAGCGGCGAATAGGAAGGCGCCCACAATGACAGGATTGTCGTAGGGGACCTGGTTGAGGGTGAGACGACCAATTAGGGGGGTCCAGGGGCCTTGCAGGTGGACGAGCATGCCGGTTTATCTCCTGAGAATCTGTCCTGAAGGATTACATGTGCGCAGTCATTGCCATCGGCGTGGCAAAGACCTTGCCCATCCTGACCTCTTGCATCACATGGTCGAAGAGGCTGGGCTGTACATGGGAGTAATATTGCGGCGTGTGATGGACGTTGATGGTGGGCTTGGCGAGCTCATTGAACGCCGCATAGGTCAGGCGGCGCGGACCATGCTGCATCTGCGCCACCCAATGGATGAATTCCTTTCTCGGGATCGCCCGAGTCTGAAACTGCATCCACGAGAAGCCCGGACCGCTCAGTGCGGCGGAGAATCCGTGGTAAATTCCGGGGTCGCTCGCCAGCATGGCCTGCTCGGTAGGCATGCCCGGCATGACGTAGATCTGGCCAACCAGTTCCGGAATGAAGAAGCTGTTGAGTACCGAAGCCGAGGTGAGATGGAACTGTATCTCCGTATGCGCCGGGACCACCAGTTCGTCAACCGCCGCAATATGCTGTTTGGGATAGACAAACAGCCATTGCCAGTCGGTGGCGATGACGTCGACTTCGAGTGGATTGCTGGACCTGCGGGAGAGGACGGTCGGGTCGTAGGGGTTGACCTCGTATACACCCTTGTAGGAGTAATAACCCAGCACTCCAACCACGATGAGCGGAATGCCCCAGACGACGATCTCGATCACAGTGGAATGGGACCAATTCGGATCGAAGCGCCCCTTGCCGGTTGAGGCACGATAGCGCCAGAGGAACCAAACGACCATTAGTCCGGTCGGAATGATGATTCCGAGCATGATGGCCACGTCGATCGCCATCATGTGCAGCTCGGTGGCGGCGATCGGCCCCTTGGGGTGGAATAGCCACAGGTGGTGGGTGCTGCAGCCTGTGAGCAGCATTCCCAGGCCTAATAGTGCCAGTCCGGTCAGCCGGGGGAATCTGCGCCGCACAGTGTTCGAATGTGGCGTCCGATAGGGGTCGGGGGCGGAATCGGCTGCCCTGTCCAGACGGGTCATGCAATTTCTCCGGTAGAAAGCAGGGTTTCTACGCTTGAGAATACAGGCCGGCAGGGCGCTTCATTCTTTTTTAAAATATAAGGAGTTGGCATCATGTCCTCATACCGTATGCAGGCAAGGAACCATTCACATTGCATGCAATTATGAACAAGAATAAATAAAAAGTTAAATTAAAAATAATATAACAATATAATAAATTACTTATAGCTAGTCCAAATCTGCCCGAAACAAGCCCTCCTAGGCATGGACAGCTGAAGTTGCGAACGGCGACCGGTCAGAAGATTCGATGGGCCAGGAGACAGTGAACGGGCGGCGTATCGGACCCCGCGGAGTACCCGCGCAACGTTTGGCGTGGCGTATGGGGTAATGGAGTGCGTGACCAGTCTGGAGCGACGGCGATGAATCCGTCGGCAATTTGCGCAGCAGGCTTTAGCACACAAATACTTTATAATTTGCGTTTTGGATGGAGGAATATCGAATGACCGGCTCAGCCTACATGTATCAAGACGACTCGACGGGGCTCGAGGGGTATCTCGCAGTCGACCAATCGAAGCCGCAGAAACGTCCCGGTGTGCTCGTGTTTCATGAATGGATGGGTGTGGCGGACCACGAAAAGACTGCGTGCGATGGCCTGGCCAGGGCTGGGTATATTGCGCTGGCTGGCGACATCTTCGGCAAGGGCAATCGCCCGGCGACCATGCAGGAGGCGGCCGACACTGCCAACCGTTACCGGGCAGGTGACCGGGCCCTGATGCGCCAGCGGGCGGCAGCGGCCCTGAAGGCGCTGAGCTCCCATCCTCTATGCGACCCCAACCGGATTGCCGCTATGGGGTTCTGTTTCGGTGGAACGGTGGCGCTTGAACTGGCCCGTTCCGGCGCCGACCTCAAGGGTGTCGTGACCTTCCATGCCGGACTGAACACGGAGCGTCCCGCTGCCGCGGGCGTGCTTAAGGCCCGGATACTCGCGCTCCATGGTGCCGAGGATCCCTTTGTCCCGGCCGCGGAAGTGGCTGCTTTCCTGGCGGAGATGCGCCAAGCCCGGGCCGACTGGCAGTTCGTGCAATTCAGCGACGCAGTACACAGTTTCACGAACCCTGGGGCAGGTAACGAGCCCGAAAAGGGATTTGCTTATAGCGAGCGCGCGGCACGCCGGAGCTGGGCCATGATGCTGGGATTCTTTGGTGAGATTTTCACCTGAACAACCGATGTGGATCCGGAGGGGGCCGGCGATTTCGCCGCGGCGGGATGGGGAGCGCGGAATCGGAATGCCGCGCGGATCCGCCCCCGGCCCGGATTGGAGCGCGCTATCGGCCGATGCGGTGTCTGAATCCGCGCGACAGCGTCGTCGTGATTCGGCTTGTTGTCGTTTTCCGACTTTAATGATGCGCTGAGCACTCGGACCGTCCGGTTTCTGATTGTCGCAAGGACACGCGCATCTGCCCGATATCCGGACCTAAAAGGTCAATACCGTATAGCCTTCAGCAATTGCCCGAGCGATGGGTTCCCCGACATAAGCCAGGTTTGCCCCGCGCTTCTCGAGGTCACCGACTGTACCCTCGGTTTCCGCCACATGGCGGCAAAACAGGGTGCCTTCAATCTCCTGGACCATGTTGAATAGGACCTCGTCGTTCATCAGGGTCCGCTCGCTGTCACCAAAAACGATGACCCGAATCTCGTCAACCCATCCGCGTCGCTTTGCATTGACACCCCAGAGAATGCCCGGCATCAACTTGCTGCGGTCTCCTGACGCCAACCACATCAATACCTTGGTCATGATTTTCCCGTATATACGCCGTTACAGTGAATTTACCGTGGTCTATCCAGACAGAATATTTCGCAGCCCGATGCGGCATCGATTCAATCCAGTAACTCCGCACATGCTCGCAGGTCTGCGATAACCTGCTCTGGTTCGATACCGATTCAATCAACCGCGAGACCGTTTCGGTCGATCCGGAAAGCATGGAAGCCAAAATTCCGTGCACCGAGGACATCCTGTCATTTTGACGACATGAAGCCGATTCGATCGCGCGAAATGGCGGGCACATTCACCGCCAGCCGATCGGGTCTGTAGATCCTCAGGCCATCGACGCCCGGTACGTAATGAAATGCCATCCTCAACCGGCTGTTCAACGCGGCATCGTCGAGCATCCCTGGCGTATCTTGCGCAAAGTGGCCTGTTTTCACGAAGTCGCCTGTTTGCGGCCAGCAAGATCGGCTATGGCGGCAGGCACTTCAGGAAGCCGGTCCGGATTGCGAGGGACCTCTACCGCACTTGCGATCCGCCAATCCCTGCATAGGAGGCCGAGGGATGCGCGTGTGCAGTACAGCGCACTGGCCGTGACTTCATTAAGCCCGTCGTAGTGCCCCATGATGGTTCCGAGCCGGCACTGCTCGAAAAGCTTGTTTTACCAGGCGGGATTAGGACCACGCCGTAGCCTGACCAGTGAGATTCGTCGCAAGTCGATTTTCAGCGTACCTCAAGCAACGTTCAATAGGCACCGAAAGCCAGGGCTTGAAGCGGCAAGGCCGGTCAAGTTCATTGATTGCGGTCCGCAGCAACGACGGATTGTCCTCCTTGAGTCGGCTTTCATCGCAGTTTCAGTTCGTCCAGTTTTGCCACGATTTCTGCGGGTTCCATACGGATTGTATAGTCGGCGTTCACAAAGGCATGAGCGACCACCTTGTCTCGCCTGATTATAAAGGTGGCTGGGACCGGCAGCCTAAAACTGCTGTCGCCGTTGTACGCGGGCAAGTCGATACCGAATTGCTCATAGATGGGGCGCAGGGCGTCCGGCAATTCGAAAACCAGCCCCAGCTGCTCGGAGACAAGGTTGCCGGCGTCGCTCAGTATATCGATCGCAATCTCATTGCGCGCGGCGGTGAGCTGCGCCTTGTCTGGTAACTCGGGGGTGAGGCCTACGAGCCGCGCGCCACGCGCCATGATTTCCGGGAGAGCGCCATGAAGTGATCTCATTTCCATGTTGCAATAGGGGCACCATCCGCCACGGTATAAACTCAAGACGACTGCAGATTCCGCAAGGTAGGTGGAGAGTCGACGCATTTCTCCGTTCTGGTTGGGCAGCTCGAAATCAGGCATGGTGTCGCCGGCTTTGAGCGCCCGGTTTTCGATTCCTGTGGCCTTCAGTTCAATCGTGCTTTTATTCATTGTGGCGAATGTCGCCGCAGGAAGCGCTTTGGAAATCCCCTCTTTGTAGGCGTCGATCGTTTCGCGTAGCGTCGGCATCGTGCAGCTTCCTCGATCGCAGGTAGACAAAGTCAAATCTTGTCATATATGGAACAATCGCTCAATAATCATTTGGATCGAACGTTCAAGAAATACGTTGAGCGGATGCTCCTTAAGCATTTAGAATTGATTTAGTAGAGGAGACCCGATAATGGCGAGGCCGGCCAAGTTCGAACGTGATGAGGTGCTGGAGAAGGCAATGAATGCTTTCTGGGACCGCGGCTATTGCGCCACCGGAGTGGCGGAGCTCGGAGCCGTCACCAAGCTCAGACCGGGCAGCCTGTATGGCGCCTTCAAGTCTAAGCGGCAGCTTTTCATGGAGGCGCTCGACCGATATGGGCAGGAAGGCGTGAGTCAGGTCCGGCACACGCTGTCGGACAGTTCTTCGCCCATTAGGGCGATACGGTCCATCTTTCTGGGCCTGGCCGTTGATTCCTCGGGAGCAGGCTGGAAGCGAAGCTGCTTCCTGGTCAATACCGCGCTGGAGGTGGCGCGCCATGACAAGGCTATTCGAGCGAGGGTCAATGTCTATTTCAAGGAGATCGAGGCGCTTTTCAGGGCGGCGATCGAGAGGGCTCAAGAGCAGGGGGAGCTGTCATGCGACAAGAACGCTAAGGCGATTGCGGCTTTCCTGATCGTGAACATCTGGGGACTGCGCGTACTCGGCGTTACCAGGCCCAGTTACAGCAGGGCCAAGATGATCGTGAGCCAGATGCTCAGCGTGCTTGATTAAACGGATGATTCAACCTAGTTGAGGTCCTGAATCGGGGGTGAAAACGTTTGTGGTGTCACAGACTCCAAGGCAGAGATGCCTCTTGGGACAGGGCGCAACCGATGCAGCAGACGAGACTTTCGGCCGGCGGGTTCCAGCAATGCGCCGAAGGCAGCGCGGTCATCCGGGGTAAATTATGATTCGAATGATAGGGCCAGGTTCTCGAAGCCACCACCAGCCTTCGTATCGGACCGGGAACGGGAAGCCAAGGAGGTCGCGTCCGATGCCAGCTTGCGAGGGCCGGCAAGTCCTACCCGCAAGTCCCATCGGGACCGCCGTCTTGCATCGGAATCCGCAAATTTTGCGGCAGGTTCCGACCAAGCAGTTCGACTGCGCCTCGCCACCGCTGGAGCGGGGATGTACGCCTCCGTCGCGCGTGTGGTGCATGGACGTGCGCGATGCAGCCGTTGCTGCAGTGACCCTAACGAAGGACGGAGAGGAGTCTAGCGCGCGCCTCCAGCGCCGCCGTGATAGGCAGGAGCGCGGCTACCACTTGGTCGGGATCGAATTCCGCCTGTGAGACTTCGCGCAGCAGACCCACCGTGCACTGCGCGACGTCCATGTCGGCCTCCGTCAGCTGCTTGAGCACGTCGCCCTCGTTGCGGTGACGCTGCCATACCCGGTCGTTCTGGGGAACCGGGGCGTTGCGTACGGCCACCTCCACCTCTTCGATAGCCTGCTGGGCACGGACGAAGCTCTGTGCTTTTGTCACGGCGGAGGGGTCGGGATACGGGCGTTCCCGCGACGGCGGCATGAGGTGGTCGCGGCGATATTCCGATTCCATGCGAGAGATTGCGGCACGCGCTTGCGTGAGCCAGTGCGACACTTCGGCGCGGACCAGCAGGTCGTCGGAGCGGTCCTTGTTCTCCTGACGGTAGGCGTTGTAGCCGTAGCCGTAGAAGAGGTTGACCACGAACCGCCTCAGCGCCGGCGCGCCGTCTATCGGGTTCGGTACCCCAGAGAGTGACAGATCGTGTGGCATGACCCTAGGTCTGTTTCGGCGGCGTCGGGTTGGCCGAGGGATTGGCGTCCCAGAATCCCTGAATCGAGCCGCCGACGAAATAGGGCTTTCCTACTGCGGCGTTCGGCGCCGAGACCAGGCCTTTTTCCGCCATCTTGATTGCCAGGTACATGCGCACGGCGTCCATCTCCGACATGCCGAAGGCGCGCAGGGATATGAGTTCGCGCATGCGTGCGTCGGCGGGCAGGATCAGTACCTTGAGGTCGTTGAGATGCACGCCGTAGATGGAAAGGAAATCCTTTAGGTGCCCTTGTGCCAGCTCGATGATCTCGCGGATGTGCGCGTTGATCTGCTCCATCGGAGTGACCTGGACAATCTGGTTGATGGACTGTTCTATCACCGGTCCGGCGTAGGTCGCCAGTTCGTCGACCAGGATCGAGTCCTTCTTGAAAGGCATGTGCGTGATGAGCTTGACGGCATCCTCTTTGGAATCAACATGAACGTAATAGTCGACCACGTATTCCATCATGGCCATTTCCGAGGAAGTGGCGTACCCCTTGTTCTGTACACGCAGCTTGCTGCGCTGAACGAAGATCGGCTCGTATTCCCAGGGAGATTGGCCGGAAAAGAACGCCTTGGTGATGCTTCCGAGCAGGGGCTTGTCCGGTGTCTGTATCGGGTATTGGCCCGTTTCGTATACGTCGAGCACCGCGCCGCGCGATTTGAGGACGGCGAAGTGATTGCTTTCGACCGTGAGCAAAGATCCGGACACGATGTTGGGGTCGGGATACTTCCAGGCGAGGGTCTCGAGCCCCATCACGTCAGTGCCGTCATTGCGCATGGTCGAGATGACGGTACGGGTAACTGCCATAATAATCTCCTTCAATGGTGTGCGGGTTGCTGGCGTTCCGAGACTCCAGCCAGAGTCAACGGGACCGGATCCGGAGGCGCCGAACAGTGCAGATGCCCGCCGATCCCGCTTTAAGCGTTCGCCGAATCCGCTTTCCCGGCTGAGTGTAGCAGGTCCGTCGGGACTTGCCCTCCCCAGGCACGGCGGGCGGCGTCCCTGCCAGCCGTGCCTGGGGAGGTGGCGCAATCAATCCGCCGCCAGGCGCACCCAGCGGTTGCTCGCGATTCCCGGCAGTGTTTGCTTAATAGCTCCGTCGGACAACCGCACCACGACCGCGGTCTTCAGGTTCTCGACGGTCACGAGCGCATCCCGGCCGTGGTCGATGACCGCCAAGCCGCTCAATTTGTCGACGTGCGGATTGGCGCGCACCGCCACTTCCCCGAGGTAGCGGGGACGGGTGTGCGAGGAGAAGGCCAGAATATGGCCGGAGAATCCGGCAGCGTACACCCGGTGATGTGCCGGATCGGCGGCGAGCTGCATGAATCCTGCGGTGGCCTGCGGGATGCGTTGGTAAGTGAAGTGCGGATCGACTTCCGGTGTCCGGATGCGGGTGATTCGGTTCGTGGCCGGATCGAAGACCGTCATGACGCCGGTTTTCATGTCGGCCGAGAACAACTTGCCGTTGGCCCAGATCATGTCGCCCGGATGTCCCACGGGCAGCGTCCGCAGCGTTTTCCCGGACGCCACGTCAATTTCGGTGATCCGGTTGCTTGGATTGCCGCCGATGAAGGCACGGTTCGTGCGGGCGTCAAAAGCAATCGCGTTGCCGCCGAACGGCAGCACGTACAGCCGTTCGTGTCCCACGATCGAATAGGCCGCGGTCTGTCTGGGCGAGAGAACCAGCAGCTCCCGGTGATCCGGGGAAACCGCTGCGACCCGTGCGCCCTTGATGCTCGCAAAGCTGCCTACGGGCTTGAACGCGCGGCTGCCCACAATGTAGGTGCGTCCCGCCAGGGTCGGGACGTAGATACTGTGTCGCAGCGCGTCATAGGCCACGAAGAAACTGTTGCCCTGCAGCGTCTTCGGTGCCGCGAACTGTACTGTCTTGGTCAGCGCGGTGCCGGAGCTCCAGGCCTCGAGGCGCCCGCTTCCCGGGCCGATCGGGGGCGCCAGAAACGCGCCAGCGACCCAGGGATGATGGCGCATCGCCGACGGGGCGGCGAATGCGGGTACGATCCCGGAGACCATGCCGATGCACAGGAGGCATGCGACCAGGGTTGCGCGGAGTGCAGCGGGGTTCGGTGCGGCATGCGAAGGCAAATGATCAGGGTGGCCCGCCAACGTCATATTCGTGCTCCTTGTGAGATGTTTGGGAAAGCCCATGAGACCGATGCCCATTGCGGAAGTTCATGCCGGCTTCATCGGCATGCGCCCTGAGCGCCGATGCGCCCGGAATGACAGGGAGACGCTGCACGCGTCTGGATGCAGTCTCATCGGTGTCAATAGGTACAGACTGCGGATGTGCGTTAGCGTAAGAATGTCTATGGGGAGAAAAGTAATTTGTATGGCACTTCCCTTTTTGTCCGAATGGCGAAACGTTTCAACCACTGTCTGGATTAAAAGAGGAGCAAAAAATGACACGTTTTTCGAGCAATAGCATGTTCAGCGCTTCGGCGGTGTCGGGAGCGCTTGCGACACTGGCGGCGGGTGCGCTGATGCTGGTAACCCGAGATGCCGGCGCCGTCACCGCCGCAGCCCAGGCGGGCGCTGCGCATGCAGCCACGGCGGGCCATGAACTTGGGATCATTGCCAGCGAACTGAAGCCGGGGAAGCCGGTGTTCGCGACGTCGGTTGGCAAGTGGATTGCCCCGCTCATGTACATCGGTTCTTTCGCGCTGCTTGCCAACGGACTGATGCACCTCGATTCCGAACGCAAGCGCGCCAATGAAATCGGTGTTGGCATCATTACGGCCACGGCGGGGCTGATGTGGTGGCCGTTCCTGATCGGCATGATCATGGCCCAAGGGCTCGGACCTCTCACCAACTTTGTGACCGGGCTGGCAGGGATGTACTCGTTCTTCTTCATCGCGCTCGGGCTCTCGCAGGTCTTTCAGGTACCGAAAAAGCAACTCGGAGCGGTGGCGATTTTCATCGGCTGGTTGACGGGAGCCTATGCCTGGTACTTTCTCAAGGCGCCCGCTCCTGGTGGTGGAACCTGGGTCTACCACTTTACGATCGCGCTGGTGTGGTTCATCGCAATGAACCTGGCAGGACTGTTCATGCAGGGCCGCATGAACGAGAAGCTGCTCGGCTGGGTCGTGACCTTTGCCGCGGTCTATACGTTTGCCGTGCCGGCACTGCTGTGGTCGATGCCGCCGGGGCACCAGGGTCCGTTCTGAAGGCGGAATCAGCTACAACAATCCCCACACAAAAGATAAAGAGGAGGTCGTTATGGTACCGTGGTCGCTTGTGATGTTTGCAATCATCGGCTGGGTGCTTTCCGTCGCAGTGTGGCTGTCTTTGCCCGCTAGCTGAGCCAGTAAGCCGGTGTGTCTGCCGGGCGACCCCCGCGCGGATTCGTCGTAGCCGATACGCGGATCTCGCGGGGGCGCCGGCATGCCCCAGAACCCCTGAAGCTTTCGCCGCGGCTTTTCACCCGGCAGGTAATGAACTTGCCGGGCATGGTGCGTCGACGGTGGTGCACCAGCGAGAGATTGCGCCTCATCATCCGCCGGGCCTGCACGCTTCGCTCAGGATTCTGTGGCGCCAGAGCCTCGCGGTCGCGCCTGGCATCGCTTTTGCTTAACCTATCCTGAAGTCAAGTCCTTCGGTGCCGTCCAGCGGGCATGTGCGTGTGCTCGTATCCGTTTTCAAGTATGTCGCGGTCACCGGGTTGACCCGCAGCGTCAGTGCAACGTGGTCCAGTACAAAATGTTGGACCGGTTGCAGTCACCCGAATGGGGCTCGCTGCAGCCAGAGCGGTAGGTAGGAGATGGCAGGGAAATGCCGTCGAGAGATTGCCGCCCGGTCAAGCCGGCGCGTAAAATGGGGGACAGATTTCCATGACAGTCGTTGGCGAGGGCCAGGCTCTGCCTGGATTTCCGGATCCAGATGCCCCGGTTTCGGCTCGTCGCCATGGCCGTTTCTTGCCGCATCGTGCATGTGTCTGACCACGACGGAGTGCCCGAGATGAGCAGGAGCATCGGTCCGTCCAACTCCGGCGGCTGGGCCAACAACGTCGCCGGTGATCCGCAATATTGGCCGGATGTCCTGGATCTCCACGGCCTGAACCTGCCGGTGTCCGACCATGCCGGTTGCGTTGTTAACCCGTCTTTCGAGGCGGAACTCGATCACGCGACACTTTGAATTTCCGAACAGCGCGGGGCCGGCGGTACCAAGATGTGCGTCAAGCGTCTGTATAATGACTTCCGGATTTCGCCGCTCATGACAGTACGCGCTGGCAAATTGCTGACCCCGGTCGGGAAATGGAACCTGACCCACACCTCGGTCCTCGACTCGACGGCGAGTCAACCGCCGACTGCCTATTGTTATTCCTTTTCGCAATGCCTTACCGGTGCGGCATCGGCCGTCCGGCGCATCGGTGCTGCTATACCTCATGCGTAGGTGCACATCCCGCCGGGCCTCGACCGATTTTCGAACAGCGCGGAACGGCAGTCGCGCCAGTATGGAAGATGGCGCCGGACCGGGTCTGGGCTATCTGCGACCTCCTGGCGGGCGATTCGGGGTATCCATGCCTTCAACCCGGGCGCGCGACAGTGACCATATGCGGATCAGCGCCAACGGCAAATTCGTGACCGGGTTGCTGTGGCGGCAATTCCAGGCGGAGAAGACATGCATCCACGGAAATGCCGAGGGGCGGATGCGCCACGGTGAGGGCAGCGCTCCCCTGCAGGCGGCAAATCGGATTATTGATCGCTGGTTCGTGGTCTGGCAGGCCGAAGATTGCCAGGCGCGTGACTATCTCGCATCAGCCAGAAAGTCTCCGGCCGGCATGGTCTACCGCTCCAGTCCGACGACCGCGGGGAAGCTCGAGTACATGGGGCGCGGGGTATCCCGATCGTGACATCCAGCGGACTCTACGGCGCCTGGGCGGCGTTGTTCTGACGTGCGCATGGCACGCCTTGTGCTTGGTTTGTGGATCTGGATTGCGCTGGCGGGCGTGTGCGCGGCAGAGTCCAGAACGATCCTGGTGATCGCCAACCCTGCGGTACCTGTCAGCGCGATATCCGAAGCCAGCCTGCGAGCGATCTACCTGATGCAGATGACGCTATGGCCCGACGGAACCCCGATAGTGCCAGTGAATCGCGATAGCGAGAGTGCGCTGCGTGACCGGTTTTCGCGGCTGGTTCTCGGTGCCCCGCCCCGGGATTTTGCCGGGTACTGGGCGCGTCTGCATTTCCAGGGGGAAAATCCGCCGCTCGTGCTCGGTTCTGGCCGTGACGTGGGCGCATTCGTGGCGCGCGTCGCCGGTGCAATCGGTTATGTTGTCGCGACCGCGTGTCCTCATGGCGTCAAGATTCTGAGGCACCTGCCATGAGCCCGACCGGTGTTTTCCGTCGCTCGATAGCGGTGCGGACGTTCGCGCTCCTCGCGGGCATCTTTCTGCTCACCTATTTCAGCATCTCGGCCATCGTACTGACCCGCGTCCGTGATCACCTGCAGAGCGCTGCCGTGCGTTCGTTGATCGACGGTGCGCGGCTGCGGCTCGCGAGCGTCCAGCGGCTGTTCGCCCAGCAGGCCACCAACGTCCGCGCTTGGGCGAGGCTCGACGAGATGAACGACCTCGTTACCGATGACATAGACGGGCGTGTCGGTCATGCGCTGCGGCAGTTGAGCCGTGACTATGCGATTCCGGGGACGCTCTATGCTTTCGACCGCGCCGGTCGTTTGGTCGCTTCGAGCGCCGCCGTTCCGCATTCGGGACTGCACTTGCCGCAGCTCTGGTACCCCGATCAGCGCAGGAGTGTGCGCTTCATCGACAAGTCCCTGGACCCCTACGGCGGCGAGGAGGTGGTTGCGTTCAGCGCTCCGGTCTACGCTACCTATGCGCCCCGCATGCGAATCGGCACCCTGGTGCTTGTCTATAGATGGACAGCCGTAAAATCGATCCTGTCATTCGGCAACGTCCATCTTTTGGTTGCGCGCAGCGACGACGTCCCCATTTTTTCCGCGTTTCCCGGCCTGTCGTCGCGGGCCGTACGACAAGCGCTTGATCAGAGCCGGGTGCGGCTGGGCGGACAGACCTATTCGGTCAGCCGGGTGCGGTTGCCTGCAGGTCCGCTATCACTGAGATGGAAGGTGGCCGTGGTCACTTCCGGGGCAGGGGTGACCGCGCCGATCCACATGGCCCTCGAGCAGATCGCCCTGCTCGGCGTCGTGCTTACGGTTCCGATGGCGCTGCTCATCGGGATGGCGACCCGGCGGCTCATCGAACCGATCCGGCGCCTGACGATTGCGGCAGATGAGATCAGTCGCTCATCGGACACATCCCGGCGGGTCGAGGTAGACCGAGCGGACGAAATCGGGGCGTTGCAGGAGGCGTTCAACCGGATGATTGCGCGCCAGCAGGAGGTGCTCGAGAAGCACGAGCGGGCGGTGTTGTCGGTCTCGCAGCTGAACGAGTCCCTTCAAAATCTCGCGATGACCGATGCGCTGACGGGGTTGCCGAACCGCCGTGCCGCGGAATCCCGGCTGAAGGAGGAGTTCGCGGCGTCCCGCCGCGCCGGCGCATCGCTCTCGATCGCGCTGTTCGATCTCGATCACTTCAAGGCTATCAATGACCGCTATGGGCATGATGCCGGGGATTTCGTGCTCCAGCACTGTGCCGGCACCTTACGCGGTGCCCTGCGTGCCGGCGACTGGGTGGCGCGCTGGGGCGGTGAAGAGTTTCTGATGGTGTTCCGTGATGCTGATCTGGTGCGGGCGTATGCGGCTGCGGAGCGGGTCTGCCACGCGTTGCGGGCGGCCGTGTTCGAACTCAACGGTGCGCCCATGACGGTTCGCGCAAGTGGCGGCCTCAGCGCCCTGCGTGAGACGACGCGCGATCTTGCACAGATGCTCTCGGAGGCAGACCATTGCTTGTACGGAGCCAAGAGAGGCGGGCGCGACCGCGTCGTGCACGCGGAACAGATCGCCGGCAATCTCGCCTGGAAGACGGGGCAGCTCCGTGAGGCCTTGCTGGATAGTCGCGTGGTGCCGGCCTACCAGGTCATCGTCGATCTTGCGTCCGGGCGTCCTGTGGCCGAAGAAGTTCTGGCACGCATCGTGCTGCCGAACGGCCGGATCGCTACGGCCGGGGAATTCATCGACGCAGCGGAAGACATCAATCTAGCGCACTCCGTGGACACGGTGATCACCCGCCAGGCCATCGCACGCTGCGCCGGGCTTGCGGACGGTCCTCACGGTGGGTCGCGACGCGCGTATTTCCTGAATCTGTCTCCACAGTTCCTTGCCCAGAGGCAGAACATGGTCGAGCTGCTTGAGGAGGTCAAGTCCGTCTTCCCCGTATGTGCGCAGACCGGTGCCGGTGGCGCGAGTCCCATTGTCCTCGAAATCGCGGAGCGTCCGGCATTTCTTGATATCCGCCTCCTGCGCGAGGAACTGCAACCGCTGCTGGATTTCGGATGCCGCATCGCGCTCGATGACTTCGGCAGCGGCTTCTCGTCGTTTCTCTATCTCGCGGAGCTGCCGGTGAGCTTCATCAAGATCGAAGGATGGATGGTGCGCAGCCTCAATTCGAACAAGAACATGCTGCGCATCATTCAAAGCATTGCCGCGCTCGCCGACGAGCTGGGCATCATTACGGTTGCCGAATCGGTAGAGGACGCGGCGACAGCGCAGCAATTGCGGGAGATCGGCATAACCTGGGGGCAGGGGTACTACTTTGGAAAGCCGCAATGCGCTGTCGTCGATGACCGGAAGGTCCAGACCGGCATGAACTGACCGTCACCGGAACGCAGGTCCGTGCTGCCGCAGCACGGCGCGTCTGCCGTGGTGCGCCTGCCCGGATCGGGAACGCGTGGATCATCGGGGCGAACCGGACGAATTCCCCGCCCAGCGGGCAAAGTCGAAGTGTGGGACAAAGCCGCGGACGCCCGTCCAGCACTAAGCCGGCCCACGCGGTGCGGACGGAAGCGGGCCGGCGGGTGACAATTTCCGGTATCTGTCTCCGGGTTCGGGCCGTTCGGGCCGGACCGGTTCCGGGTCACGTTTGGGTCTGTCGATATGTGACGATTCGCACCCAACTCCCGCGCGGCGGCAGGCCTGTCGATGCCCGGGGCGGCAGCTTCTGCTGCCACGGCGGCTTGTCAATATGGCGCCGCTGCCGTAACGCCTTCTTTCGGTCACCACACTGCCGTTTGGCACAATTCCTGCACATCTTGTCCACGCTGGCAGGGATTCAGTCGGCCCGTACGTAGCGTTGGGGATTGCCTATTCGAAAGGTCGGTTTGCGCATTCCGGGGCGTGGACGGTGCGCCAAATGTCACGGCTCATCAGTAGGTGTAATTTTTTTTTCCGGCAAGTGCATGGCCAATAAAAATCGAACCGCCGGTCGGGATCAGAAAAGCGAGACGGACCAAGGCGCTGGAACGCCGCCCCGGGTTTTTCTGGGGCGTCAGCCTATTCTCGACGGCAAAGAACAGCTGGTCGCCTACGAGCTTCTGTTCCGTCACGCGGAAGCCGCAACCGGGGCAGTCATTGACGATGAAGTGCGGGCTACCAGCCGCCTGCTCGTCAATACGTTCAGTCAATTCGGCATCGAACGGGTGCTTGGTGGCAGGCGGGCCTTCATCAATGTCTCCGCCGCCATGCTCGAAAGCGATGTGATTGAAGCGCTCCCATGCGATACCTTCGTTCTGGAAATCCTCGAGAATGTAAATCCGGAGGCGGCGGTCCTGGAGCGTTGCCGGGCGCTGTGTGCTGCAGGTTATACCCTAGCCCTAGACGATTTCGTCTATCGGGAGGAACTCGAGCCGCTGCTTGCGCTCGCCCGCTACGTCAAGCTCGACGTACGCGCCCTCGGCATTGAGGGCTGCGCACAGCAGATGAAGCGACTGCGTGCCCTCGGCGTTACGATCATCGCCGAGAAAGTGGAGACGCGCGACGAATGGCGCGCCTGCCGCGACCTGCGTGTGGACGGGTATCAGGGATATTTTTTCGCCACTCCCGAGACACTCAGCATGCGCCGCATCGATCCGTCGGTGCAGCGACTGATGCAGCTGTTCAACCTCATCCTTGGCGAGGCGGAAAACGCACGGATCGAACAGGAATTCAGGCACGATGTCGCCCTGTCGTTCAATCTGCTGCGGTACATCAATTGCGTTGGCTTCAACCTGCTGCACCGCGTCGACTCGATCAAGCATGCCTTGGTGGTGCTGGGGCGTGCGCGCCTGGCTCGCTGGGTGAGCCTACTGCTGATGTCACATAGCCGCAGCGAGCAGCCGCAGGCGGTTTACAAAACGGCGCTGGTGCGTGCCCGCATGCTCGAGCTGCTCGGACGCAGGCATTTGCCGGAATCCGATCACGATTTCCTGTTTATGACCGGGATGTTCTCGCTGCTCGACGTGATCCTGGAAATGCCGATGGTCGACTCGCTCGCCAACCTTACCCTTCCGCAGGCTGTTCAGGACGCCCTTCTCAGAGACTGCGGTCCGTATGCCCCGTTCCTGAGGCTGTGCCGGGCCAGCGAAGATCCGGACCGCATGCCGCTCTCCGTTATGATGGAAGTTGCGGGGGTCGAAGCCCATGAAGTGAGCGTTGCGCACATCGAGGCGCTGGCCTGGGCAGAAGGGCTTGAGGGACTGGCCGCCTAGACTGCAGGTCTGTGCCAGCGCAGATCCAAGCCCCGGTCTCGCAGAAGCTGCAGGGTTGGCTCGAGGGATTGCCCGACGAAGGCGGCGCGCTGCGGACTGGAGCGGGCCGCGTGTGCCCAGCGGTAGCCTGGTGTGAGACCGGCGGTCTCGTAAAGCGCTGGAGAGGGGTAATAGAACAGCTGGATGAACTGGCTGATCATCTTGTGTGCAATGGGTTTCAGAGTCATGCGGGCAAGCGCGGAAGGCTGTGCCAGCCGTTCCTTTAGGACCTCTAGCGCGTAGGCGATGTGGCGGGCTTCGTCGATAACGTGGGCGGTGGACATCTCAATGATGGCCGGGCAGATATCTTGGCTATGACGGCGCAGATACCGGTTCAATCTGTCAGGCATCTCTTCGCCGAGCAGGATTGCCAGCCAGAATCCGGCCGACTCCATCGGTGCATGCCGCCCGAACAGATCTGCGAGCAGCAACCGCGGAAGACGGCGTGGTGGCGCAGCCAGCCCGCTCCGTTCCATCAGTTCAACGAACATCAGGCTGTGTCCGGCCTCCTCGCGCAACTCATGAAGCCGATACCGGAGGGTGGCCGGGCTGTAACGGCGGGAACGCATCGAATGTACGATGCGTTCCATGAATATGCCCTCCAGCCATAAGCCGGCATCCACGAAATTCAGGAACTCGTACTGTGACAGCCGGCGTCGCGTCTCCGGGGGGAGTTCCATGAAAGCAGGGATTCCATGCAGGGAAATCGCCTCCGGTGGCAGCCAGAACTGTCCGGTACTGAGGAGATCCCAGTGTATTCTTGTCAGCGGGTCATAGTAGGGAGTGCTGTTGCGGCTTAACTGCTCCACAAGATTTGACGGAGAGTAGGACTGCATACGCTGGACCTTCAGTTGCCTGACCATCGGCCGGGATGTCGGGTATACTCCATTGCGCAGGACGCATGACTAGTTTACCCTTGCCCGTCCCGTCAGGGTAGCAAGCCCGTCGCGTTTTTTTGGAGAGGTGTCCGAGCGGTCGAAGGAGCACGCCTGGAAAGTGTGTGTACGTCAAAAGCGTACCGAGGGTTCGAATCCCTCCCTCTCCGCCAAATTATCAATTGAAAACAATAGGATAATTAATTTAAAAAAACCCTCGATACGGTGAGTACCGGACTTTGTAATATCAACAGAATCCGTAACATGCCTGACGGTGGGCGCTCCTGATCCAGGGATTTGTCGCAACCGGCCAGGCATGATTGCGGACGCTATTCTCAAGCCTGTTATATCGTTGATTACAGGCACCTCAAATCTCGTCAGGTCTTGATGCAACGATCGCAAGGCTTTCTCGATATGCCATTCGTGTTTATGGCATTGGAGCTAATATCCCGGGTCGCTAATAGCCTTTCACCGATTCACTGGCCGGTGAGTCAACGAGTCTCGTTCTCGATAGGGTATCGAGCACTCCCATGAGTCGCCGCTTGGTCTTGTGTTTTTTTGCAACCCCTTGAGCATTCCCCGCCAGTCTCCTGGGTGGTGATTCCGCTTGTAGACTTTTTTCATGGACCTCAGGTAGACAGCCGCCTCCTCGTACCCTTCCGGATTGACCTGTGCGATTAGGCTGTCGACGATGTTTTGCCAAACGCTGAGAGCGAGGTCGGGGTGGGTATCGGCCACGGCGTGCGCCACGGACTTGTCCGTCTCCCAGCCCCACCGTTTGGTCTTGGATAGACGATGGTAAAGATCGACCACATCATCAAAACATTTTTCCATGATGGCGATGTCAATGAGCATTTCAAGATCGGGAAATCGTGCGTAGCTGCTTCGCTCCTTGGTCGTTGGCGGCCCGACCTCGGGGGAGGGCATGGGCCAGCCGCGACTCTTTCCCGTCTGGCCGCTGGAGGTGGGGAGATGGCCGGTTTCAAGATAGTGGAGTGCTGCGGTCCGTATGGCTGGCCAGTGTGCCACACTCTCGGCGGCTTTGCGTAGTTCGCTGTAACTCGTGCTTGATGGACGGGCAAAGAAGTCCTGTGCACGATAGGCCGCGACCAGGTCATATCGCCGCGCCTTTTGCGCGATCGTCCGCAGTCGCTCTTGCAGGGCCGTTGCGATACCGGACGCATCTGCCACCGTGTGTGTATAACCGTGGATGCACCAATGACGAGCCCGATCACGCTCATCGGCCGCCAGCAATGCATCGACCAGACGTGTGTAGCGCCGGCATGCATCCACCTCGTCTTCGAGCCGCGGGATAATCCTGTCTCTCCACCCGGCACGGCCATAGGCATCAAGCAACTGGTTCAGAAGTCGTTCACGCCGGTCCCTATCGGAAAATCTGGTGGTGCGCGGTTTAGGTATGGCCTGCAGCCGCGTTTCGAGCGCACCCGCGACCTCCTGCCAGTGGGCACGGCTGTAGGCGCGCCTCTTGAAAAGCTCGTCGGCGGAAACCAGCAGGGAATACTCATCCTCCAGTATCCGGTCGATTACCCAGAGCAGTTGCTCAGGCGGCGACAATGAGGAGCGTGGCAATGCTGTCTGCGCGGTGTCCAGACACGTGGCGATTGCCATGGCGTTCTCACCTTCGTCATCGGACTGTTCGACCTGGGCGTTACCCTTGACCCAGAGTTCCGCGCCAAGCTGCAGCACCGCATGGCATGACCTTGGTTGACCAGCACCCGCAGTTGTTCTTGAACGTGTGTGTAATCGGGGAGGTTGCCTTCACGGCGCCAGGGGTTGTACCAGGCCGGTTCTGCCGTGAGCTTCCTGATCTCCGATCGCAGTACGCGCGCGCGAGTCTATCCACCTGGCCGCTGGCGATCTGGCCGGATTCGATGACGTGCTGCCTGGCTTGCGGGGACCGGCCGCTCAAATCGTTCAGCAGGTCAAGTAGTTCGTCCCGGGTTTTGTCCCCGATAATTTTTCCTACCTTGGCTTGCGTCTTCCTGCGCCGTGGCGCGGGGGAACGTGCTGATTCATCATCCTCCCGCTCGTCGTCTTCTTCGTCTGAATCACCGAACAGCGCATGACCGAGATCGTCGTTGCCATAGAGTATGGGGATGGTCTCGTTGCTTCTTGCATGTTCCGCAGCCGCCAGAATCACCACCACCGCATGTTTACACGGTCCCAGGTATAACGACAGGTGCAGATATGCTCGAAGTCGCCTTCTTCGTCGACACGGACCGAAGTGGCATAGCGTTCGCTTCCGGTGACCCATGCGACAAGGACATTGTCTTGTGTACGGGAGAGCCGGTCGACCCGCTTCATATAACCCTTGCCCCGATTGGGAATCGTCTCGCCGGCCCATTTGCGCAGGTCATCGAAGGTCACTTTACGCAAAATGGTGTTTATGGGTTTCACATCCTAGTTCTCGTTGCTCAATCGGCATGGTCAGGGAGGCCGGCTATGGCTCAGCTTATTATGCCGCGTTGAATTGAACATGCATTTCCGAACGTTGATGCGGACTATGAATACCTCGCTCATTTCCTTGCCTCTTCGATTGCGGCAGCGATCTGGCCAACGGGTAAGAACATGGCGACCGGCTCAGGTCGATCTCCAAGAGCCCCACTGATCAGCTCTAGCGGTTTGAAGCCCAAGGCCGAATAGAAGGTGGTCGCATCTGGTTTGGCATCCACCACCATGCCGATACAACCGACGCGGTCACGCATCTCCAAGGCAAGTTCCAGCATGGCGCGCAGCAACAACCGGCCAATGCCATGGCCCTGGAAACGTATGTCCACTGCCAGTCGCGCCAGGCGTAGGATTGGGAGTGGATAAGCCGGCAGTCGTCGGCGAAGGGTTGCCGTCAGCTTTTCCGCAACCATCTCCCCGCTGGAAACGGTGACAAAACCAACGATGTGGTCACCCTGGACGGCGACATAGGTTGTTCCGATGTGGTATCGAAACTGGTTTTGCCCGGCATAGCGCTGAAAAAAGCGATCGAGGTCGATGCTCCCGCTACGAAATCCGGATCGGTTGTCGCGGGATTCCAGACGCCGGACGCGAACCTCGAGCCTCGTGTTACTCACGGAACAATGCTGTCAGGGCCTCCGAAGGCTGATCACCCTGGGCGATGCGTTTGGCGGTCTCTGCCATCGCATCACCAGTCAACACCAGCCGAGACGGGATGATCAGATCCTCGGGGATCTCGCGCAGTGCCTGCAGGTGATGCTGTAGCGCCTCCTCGATCAGGTAGGCCTTCTTCACGCCGTGGCGCTTCACATACGCCTCAACCTCTGCCTTGGTCTCTTCCGAGATGTAGGCGGAAACTTGCGTGTTTGTGGACATGCAACAAACTCCACTACAGAATTGTAGAAATAAGTAGAAGAATAACACAGAAGCGCGGGCGCGCGAAGCTTTAGAATTCCTCGGCCGCTGCTAGACATGATTCGGACTCGATGCCCTCGTAACCATATGAAAATACGAAAAAATGTAATGTTCGAATCCCTCCCTCTCCGCCACATTCCATGTCATGGATTGATAAGTGTTTGCGGTCTTTGTCTTTCCCCCAAACATTGCCGAATTCCCCCGTTTGCCGCACTATACAAGGAGTATTGGCATGAGAAGGCGGGGCGGTTCCCATGCAGGCGGTAGACTGGGGTGCTCCGAACGAAGGGCACCGCCCGCGGTGCATCGGCCGCGAGCGCCTCGCCGGATTCCATTATCAACGCAGGAGTATGCCATTAGCGACACTCATCCCGACTGGGGTCTGATGACCCGCCTTACGCACTGGGGGCTTGTCATTACCATCAGTGCACAGCTCTTCTCGGGGCTGCGCGTCTCCGATCCTCATACGCGGATGTATTTCTATTTCCACGAATATGACGGACTGGCGGCCAGTTTCTTCATTCTGGTCCTCTGGCTCTGGATCTATGCAAACCAGGAGACTGGCTTGCTGTTTCCGTGGAATGGTGCCGGCATGGCGGCAGTGTGGGCCGACATTCGCGCCCTTATTCGGAACAAGACCCTCCCGCCAGGCGGCCAGACAGTCGGGCTCGCGAGCTTTGGTCATGGACTCGGCCTGCTCGGTGCCACGGTCATGGCCCTGAGCGGGATCTGGATCTTTTTCATCATCCCGGGCGGCCATGGCGCGCAGAATGCGTCGACGGACTTCCAGGCCTTCACGGAGGCCAGCGCCATTCACGCGGTCGCATCCTATTTTGTCTGGGCTTATTGGATTGGGCATACCGGCTTTGCAATCGCCCATCAGGCGGAAGGCGCGCCCATTTTCCGCGGCATCTTCTGGCGTCCCGTCAAAGGTACTGGACGCTGACCACTTCCATCTTGAATGGGAATGTTTTGCCAAAGGAGACGGTTTCGATTTCTTAAAAAAAATCCACGGCGAGATATCCGTCCAAGACTGGCAGAACCGCAGCAGCGTGCAGTGAGGAATGGCGGCGTGTTCCCTGGTGTCTCTGCTTGCTGCAGCCCTGCCTGGATTCAAGCTTGGTGGCGGGCAGTATCTCGGTGTTAAATTGAATCCAGATTCGGCACGGCTGCAATGCGGACCTGCCCAGTCAGCCTCACTGAATATGCCGACGATAACCGCATACTGCTTAAACTCGATTCCGGCGGGCCAGCTGCGCTGGGCGGCATTGCCGATTTGGCGCCTCGACGCGCGTGCATGGTTGTGATTCAATAGACCACAGGAGTCGTGTGGTATCTGCGTCCTGCGGTATCGACGCCGGCAGTACAGTTACCAGGAGGTGACCAGGCATGCAGAAGGGAATCAAGCGCTTCGCCGCCACGCTCCTGGCTGTGCTTGCGATGTGCGTCGTTCCGACAGTGGCGTTTCCTCAGCCCCAGCCGCCCCCCGCTTCGGTCCAGTCGTATAGTACTGCGCAGCTCGAACAGCTGGTGTCTCCGATCGCGCTTTATCCGGACGGATTGCTCGGGCAGATCCTGATGGCGTCCACCTACCCACTGGAAGTTGTGGAAGCGGCCCGCTGGACCCAGGACCCGGCGAACGCCGCACTCCGGGGCGATGCGCTGTCCAGCGCGCTGGAGCCAATTAACTGGGACCCGAGCGTGAAGGCGCTGGCGCCATTTCCCTCCGTTCTCCAGATGATGAGCAGCCAGCTTGAATGGATGCAGCAGTTGGGCGATGCGTTTCTTGCGCAGCAAGCTGAAGTGATGGACGCGGTGCAGCGACTGCGCCGCCAGGCCGTGAATGCCGGGACGCTCGTATCCACCCCGCAGCAGACTGTGACCACCGTGGACGGGATAATCTACATAGAACCTGCCAGCGCAGACGTGCTGTACGTGCCCGCTTATGATCCCGATATGGTCTATGGCGCATGGCCGTACCCAGACTATCCGCCTTATTTCTTTCCGCCCCCGCCAGGCTATGACTACGGGCCGCTGTCGAACGGCATCGGCTTTGGCATCGGTTTCGTCATCGTGCAGACCTTCTGGGGATGGGATCACTGCGATTGGCAGCATCACCGCATCGATGTGGATGCGCATCGTGTGAACCTCATTAACCGCTACTATATTGAGCGTTTTCATCTGCCGCAATTCACGGGACGCGAGTGGAGGCACAGTCCGCAGCATCGCGTCGGCGTGCCCTACCGCAGTCCGCAGGTGCGGGAGCGTTTCGAACGCAGTCAACCGGGGTCGCTGCAGAACCGCTATCAGTATCGCGGCTATAGGCAGCCGCCCGCGAATGTCAGTCCGCAGGTGCGGGAGCGCTTCGAACGCAGGCAGCCGTCCGCTGGTGTTCCCGCGCGTCCCGTGCCGAGGCCTCCGGAGCGCAACGTGCCAAGGCCGGCCGAGCGTCCTTCGTCCCCGGTGATGGAACGTCCGCCGGCGCCGATCTACCAGCGGTCCCGCAGCGGTGCCGAAGCGCGCGAATATTCGAATCGTGGCCGGCAAAGCCGGCAGTCGATGCCCAGACAGGGAGCGCCGTCGCGTTCGCAGTCGCAGGGGAACGGCCGATCCCGCAGCGACCAGCGGCCCGGGCGTTGATCCGACGGATGGATCGGCGGGGAGGTGAGGTGCAATGAACAAGCGGAATCCGCAAGCAGCCGGCGGCACATCGCGATACGGCGCGCTGTCTGCCCTGGCTGCAATTACTGGACTACTGCTGCTGGTATCGCTGGCGCCGCCACTGCTCGCTGCCGGTCCCGGGCAGAGGCAATTTTTGGCGCCCGGGGACGCGGTCGCGGCGCTGGTCGCAGCGGTCCGTGCCGGAAGCAGGTCTGACCTCATTGCGATTTTCGGTCCGCAGTCCGGGCCGCTGGTCAATTCCGGCGATTCGGTTGCCGACCGGAATGGTCGCGAGCGGTTTGTGGCTTCTTACGACCAGGAGCATGCGCTTGTCATGCAGGCCGGCGGCAAAGTTGTCTTGGTTCTCGGCAAGGACCGCTGGCCATTTCCGATTCCGCTCGTGCGGACGGGCCGATTCTGGCGCTTCGACACGGCAGCCGGAATCGAGGAGATTATCGACCGGCGCATCGGCCGCAACGAGTTGAACGCGATCCAAGTCTGTCGTGCCTACGTCGATGCGCAACGCGAATATGCCTCCCGGACGCGCAGCGCTGGAGGTAGCCGCGAATATGCCCAGCACTTCATGAGCCGGCCGAACCGGCATGATGGACTCTATTGGCCGGCGAAGGCCGGCGAAGAACCCAGTCCGATGGGGACGCTGATTGCCCTGGCCCGGGACGAGGGCTACGGAGCCGCGCGATCCGGCACGAAGCGCGAACCCTACCACGGCTATTACTACCGTATTCTCAAGCAGCAGGGGGCCGACGCTCCTGGTGGCGCGCACGATTACATGGTGGGCGGCCGCATGATCGGCGGGTTTGCGCTCGTGGCGTTTCCCGCCCGATACGGCGTCTCAGGCGTCATGACGTTCATCGTCAATCAGGATGGCGTGGTGTACCAAAAAAATCTGGGGCCGGATACGGAACGCATAGCCCGGCAGATGCGGGAATACGATCCTGGTGCCGGCTGGAAACCGGACTGACCGCCGGCCGTCACGAGATGTACGATGTCCGGGGTCGGCCGCCTGGCCACACGGCTTTGCTGCGGTGTATGAGCGCCGAAAGGTCGGCCTACGCGCTATCTCTCAATCCAGCCCTCAGGAGTCCGATAATAGCGCCGTTTTACCGCCGCCCAGGCTACCCGGTGCGCTATCTCCTCGCGCTCTGACATGCCGCGATCAGCGTAGCCGAACCAGGCGCTGTTAAAGGCGCTACGATAGATTTCCTGAGCATGGAACGGCAGGCGCTTTCGCACCGACTCCGGAAGGTCTTCAGTCGATTTGTAGGGCACGGTCTGGATGCCATGTTCATTGGGGCCTACTGCTTTCGACCGCAATGCGATCAGGCAATCGGCCGCGACGGAAACAGGACTTGCTACTGTACTGCAGCAGGAAGCCGTCCGCACCGTAACATTGATTGCGACGGAATCGGCGAGCGCCTGTTTGCCGGGAGATTTCCTGCGCGCCGTGTTCCGGGACAGAGCGCGTAGCGCGCCTCCCGTGAGCCCCGGGCGAATTTGGCTGTGAGGCGCCAGACACGGTATCGTGCGGACCTTCAGGTGGCGGATGTTATCCATGAAGAAATCCCGGCATGTCGTGTTCAGGATGGTCGCATTGACGCTGCTGTTGATGGCTGGCCAGCCGGTCCGGGCAAGGGATGGGGCAGGTTTCTGGGTGCGCAGCCCTCACGGGCAGCGCGCCATGGTCGTGTTTCCGCTATCGCGCGCGTTGCCGGATCCGCGGCTTACGCGGGGCGCGATCAATCCTGCGGTGACGCAGGCAACGCTGCGTGAAACAATCTGCCGTCGCGGGGGCTACACCCGATCCATTCGTCCCCCGGAACGCTACACCGAGGAGCTCAAGCGCAGGCAGATTCGTGAATACGGGTACCGGGACCGCCGGCTGCGCGATTTCGAGGAAGATCATCTCATTAGTCTGGAACTGGGAGGCAGTCCGGACTCGCCGCGGAACCTCTGGCCCGAACCGCGCCGTGTCGTGGACGGGTGGGGCAGCTACGCAAAGGACAGGCTGGAAGACCGGCTGCACTGGATGGTGTGCCACGGGCGGATCGCGCTGTCCCAAGCACAATACCTGATTGCGCACGACTGGATCGCGGCCTACCGCAGGTATATCGGCTCGGCTCCGGATGTGCACTGAGGCCGACGCTATCGCGCCGACGGGTGTCCGCCGCTTGCATGCGCAGCAGCCGGAGTTTTGCGGCGTTGGTAGAGAACGCGTGCGCCTTGGGTTCCGCATGCGGCAAGCGGTCTTACGTTATGCCTAGACCGATGTGCCAGTTTAGCCGGAGGCGTCAAAGACAGGTCGCTCCGGTGCGCATTTCGATGTGCCAAGGACCGTCAATATATAATCCGCCGCGGAGGATCTCTGCCTGGTGGTAACGATAACATTGCTCCATCCGAGCTCACTTTGCAGATTGAGATTCCGCTCTCCAGGGTTCTTCGCATGCGTTGGTGCCGGGTGGCCGCGCAATCGTCTGCTGCGGATATTCACCTCTATGTCTTGGAAGGACAGTCCGGCGCCCCTCCGGCAGCCCGCTGGGAGCAAGGCATTTGGATTTCCGCAAATTGTCCTGGTAGCGGGGTGCCAAGAAAGGCGCTCCGTAGGCATGGAGAAGGTACGAGTCGGTCGGGCTGTTCGGCGAAACGAGAAGGAGCACCGATCGACGCGCAATATACCCTTGGAAGATCGGCCGGGCAGCGGACAACGGTGATGCAACAGTGGCCACCGGTACGAACAGATGTACGTTTCTGGACCTCCCGTATCGACGGGACGGTCGGATCGCCGATGCTGTATGGGGTCCCGTTTACTTCGCCTGTGCGCCGTGCACCGCGAGCTTGCTTCGGGCCGGAAACAAGGAGTCTCTTTCGGGTCTGTTTCCAAGCAATTGATTGTTAATATAAATGGTGAATCGCCGGTGCTATGCGGTACTGACCGCGGGTAATGCACGGATTTGGTGCAAATTGCTTGAAACTGCACAGGGTGGTGTGTACGCTAGTAACTGCGTCAGCCAGAACCATCGCTCAACCCGTCTCACTAACTATAAGAGTAAGGGGGTAACGGCATGACAAGCGCGTCGACCAGTCGTGGCAGCAAGCTCTGGTATCTGTTGTTGATCATTCCCTATATCGGTGTGCTCTGGGTTCCGTTCTACAACTCGTTGCAGCCTGAGTTCAAAGGCATACCCTTCTTCTACTGGTACCAGTTCCTTTGGGTCATCATCAGTGCAGTGGTGACGTGGATCGTTTATCGCGCAACCGAATAGCAATCCGCTAGAGGAGCAAAATCGCCGTCGAACTAAAATCCGGTGCCTGGGCACTGAGAGCGAAACGAGGAGACCTGTGTGAACTGGACCGCATTGACTGTCTTCATTCTGTTATTCGCGATTGTTACCGTACTGGGGTTCGTGGCTGCACGCTGGCGCAAGGGCGATCTCGATCAGTTGCATGAGTGGGGGCTCGCCGGGCGTCGTTTCGGCACCGTAGTAACATGGTTCCTGTTGGGCGGAGACCTCTACACTGCCTATACCTTCATCGCAGTGCCAGCGCTGATGTTCGGAGCCGGTGCCATAGGGATGTTCGCGCTGCCCTACACCATCGTCGTTTATCCGTTCGTGCTGCTGGTTTTTCCGCGCCTCTGGTCGGTGGCCCACAAGCGCGGCTATATCACGGGCGCCGATTTTGTGCATGGCCGGTATGACAGCCCGTTGCTGGCGTTGGTAGTCGCGCTTACCGGCATACTGGCGACCATGCCGTACATTGCCCTGCAGCTCGTGGGCATACAGGTGGTGATCGGCGCGATGGGATTCAACGGGACCGGACTGGTCGGCGACCTGCCTCTCATCATCGCATTTGCCATACTGGCGGCCTATACGTATACGAGCGGTCTGCGAGCGCCCGCCATTATCGCGGTGGTGAAGGACATGCTCATTTACATTACCGTGATCGCCGCCGTCATCATCATTCCGGAACAGCTCGGAGGCTACGGTCATATCTTTGCCAGCATTCCGGCGAAGAAACTCGTGCTCGCGACTCCGCCAGCGGGAAGCTGGGGTGCTTACAGCGCCTACGGCACGCTGGCATTTGGTTCGGCGCTGACGCTTTTCCTTTATCCGCACTCGATCACCGGTGTCCTGAGCGCCAGCAGCCGCAAGGTCATCAGGCGCAATACAGCGCTGCTGCCGGCCTACACGTTCCTGCTCGGTCTGATCGCGCTGCTCGGATACATGGCGATCGTATCCGGGGTGCATGATATGCCGCAGTATGCGCCGTACTTCAAGCAGTATGGTCCGAACTTTGCGGTGCCCGCACTGATGCTGCACTCGTTCCCGGCCTGGTTCGCGGGTTTCGCATTCGGCGCGATTGCAATCGGCGCCCTGGTTCCCGCCGCTATCATGTCCATAGCTGCCGCCAATCTCTATACCCGCAACATACACCGGCCCTATGTGCGGCCGAACTGCACGGACAAGCAGGAAGCCAAGATGGCAAAGCTGGTCTCGCTCGTTGTCAAGGTCGGGGCGCTGGCGTTCGTCATCTTCCTGCCGCTGAAATACGCCATCCAGCTGCAGCTCCTCGGCGGGGTGTGGATCATCCAGACGTTGCCGGCCATCGTCATCGGCCTGTTCAGCCGCTGGCTGCATCGCTGGGCGCTCGTTCTGGGGTGGGCAGTTGGAATGGTCAGCGGAACGTGGATGGTGGCGACGCTGCATTTCAAGGGTACGGTCTACCCCCTGCACCTGAACGGACTGGTAGTTCCGGGCTATGCCGCGCTGTACGCTTTGATCATCAACCTGGTCGTGGCGGCCGTGTTCACCGTGGTGTTCAATGCGATGGGGGTGGCGCGCGGCAAGGACCATACGAAGGACGCGGATTACGAAGTGGAAGGTGGCAGGGCTTCGGGCGAGACAGCCGAGCTGGATGCGCCGTTGCTTCGCGGCGAGGAAGCCTAGCGGGAGCAGGCCGACCCTCTCGTCGCGCGGAGCGTGGCCCGCCGGGTTACCCGGGTGGCTGTGCCGTGCGGACCTGTTGCGGCGGTCGTGGGTGCGCCGCGACGGGTCTGCCGCACATGGGTCTGGTACTGGAGCGTGCGGACACCGCATACTTCGATCGGCTGTCCACCGGTTGTTTCTCTCTCTCGCCGCGTTAATCCTTAAGATTTTTCTCGGAGTGGACGACCCGTGTCGGCGCCGAGGCGGTCGCCGCCGGGCACCGCGGAAGAGGTGTGGGCCGATCCTGCTGATGCCAAGACTACACAATGACATCGAGTCTTCAATCGCGTTGGCTGTTCCGTCTTCGAAATCGCCGACGTGGAAAAGACCCAACCGCCCGACGCCCGTTCTGGTTTGCCGGTTCCCTTTGTCAAGCTGGTTTTCGTGACGCATTAGTGGTGAAATGCAGTTCGGGGGTGCAGTAGCCGTGATATGCGAACACGGCAAACAAACAAGATTAACAATGAGACTTGTTCCAATGTGGATCCCCGCAGTTCTGGTGCAGACGCAGGGGAAATTTCCGATTCGGTTCGGGATTGCCGGCAGGGTCGGCCGACGCTGTGATACGCGCGGGCAGGATGCGTCCCGCCGGATTCCGGGAATCCGCAACAGGAGCTGAATGGCCAAGATCTCACGCAGGCGTCTCGTTGCCGCCGCAATCTTGGCCGCGATCCTCGTCGTTGCCTACCTGCTCTGGACGCCGTTGAGAGACCTGCTGTTCGGTCCTCCGTCCGGTCCCGGAACGATCACGGTATCGGGCAACATCGAAGCGCACCAAAGTGTCCTCAGTTTCACTCAGATCCAGGCACCCATTGTCTATCTGCCTTTTGACGAAGGGCAGTACGTAAAGTCCGGCACCGTCCTGGCGCGGGTCGATAACCGCTACTATCTACAGCAGTACCGGATAGACCGTTCCAACCGGAACGTGGCGCAGGCGCAAGTCGCTGTGGCGCAAAAGAATCTGGCAGCCGCGATCAATACCGTTGCCAGTGACCGCTTCGACCTGGCGGAAAAGGAGCGGGATCTGCGGCGTGACGTGGCCCAGCTGAAATACGGCGCCATTTCGCGGCAGATCTACGACCAGGCTCTCACCGCCAGAGACCAGTCGCGAGCGGCGCTTGCGCGCGATCAGGCGTTGGTCGGTGTCGCCCGGGCGAACATCCGGCTGGCCCGCGCCAACCTGTTATCGGCGGTCGCCAAAGTCCATCTGGATCGGGTGACCCTGTCCTATACCAGTCTGCGTGCTCCGTTCAGCGGCGTACTGGCGGTGCGCGAGGCCGAGCTCGGCGAGTTGGCGGCACCCGGAGTGGCGATCTTCACGCTAGATGACCTAGGCCACGTCTGGCTTCGGGCCTACGTGAACGAAACCGATCTCGGCAAGGTACGGCTCGGCGAGTCGGTTACTGTCACCACTGACACCTATCCGGGAAAGGTCTATCACGGCCGCATCGCCTTCATTTCCTCGGAGGCCGAGTTCACGCCGAAGACAGTCCAAACGCACGCAGAGAGGGTGTCTCTGGTATATCGGATTCGCATCGATATCGCCAATCCCACTCATGAATTGCTCCCGGGAATGCCGGCAGATTCGACGATCGCGCTGCTGCCGGCAGGTAAGTGATGGGCGTACCGGCCGATGCCGCGATCCGGGTCAAGGGGCTAAGCAAGAGCTTCGGGCCGGTGCGGGCGGTGAACTCAATCGGCTTCGATGTCGCACCGGGGGAGATCTTCGGGCTTGTAGGACCGGATGGGGCAGGCAAGACAACCACCATGCGGATGCTCGCGGCAGTACTTGCGAGCGACGAAGGCGAGATCATCCTCGACGGCGTGAACGTCGCCGCCGAACCCGAGCGTGCCAAGCTGCACTTGAGCTACATGCCGCAGCGCTTCGGACTCTACGAGGATCTCACGGTTTCCGAGAATATCTTTTTCTACGCCGAACTGTTCGGTGTTCCGCGGAGCGAGCGCGCAACCCGCAGCCAGAGACTGCTCGGCGCCGCGGGTCTGTTGCCCTTCCGCCGCCGGCTCGCAGGGCGGCTGTCAGGAGGCATGAAGCAGAAGCTCGGCCTGGTCTGCGCCCTGATCCACACACCGAAGGTCTTGTTGCTCGACGAGCCGACCACCGGCGTTGATCCGGTGTCCAGGCGTGATTTCTGGGCCATACTCTACGACCTGCGCGAGAGCGGTGTGACCATCGTGCTTTCCACCGCTTACATGGACGAGGCGGAGCGCTGCTCCCGTTTGGCGTTGCTGCATGCCGGGTCAATCCGGTACTGCGATACGCCGCCGCGGCTCAAGGAAGCCATGCCGGGGGCGCTGCTGTCCATTCCGGCGGCCGATCCGCGCGGCGTACGCGAGGTCCTGACGGGCAAGCCGGGCGTACTGGGGATCCTGCTCATGGGAGACCGGGTGCATGTGCGTGTCGACGACGCCGACCGACGAATTCCAGAACTGCAGGCACTGTTTGCAGAGCGTGGTACCGCCACCGCCCCGATCGAGCGCGCCGAGCCGGGTATCGAGGACGTATTCGTCGCTCTGGTGGGTGAGGGAAGCCAGTCATGAGGCGGCAGTCGCGCATCGGGCGCACAGACCGCGATGCAGCAGATCAAGGCCGGCCGGCATGAGCGCCAGCGGCGACGGACCGTCTGTCCTGGCCGAGGCCCTGACCAAGAAGTTCGGCGATTTCACCGCGGTCGATCATCTTGATCTGCGAATAGAAAAAGGGCAGGTCGTGGGGTTTCTTGGCCCGAACGGCGCGGGGAAATCCACTACCATACGGATGTTGTGCGGCCTGCTGCTGCCCACATCCGGGCAGGCATCGGTGGCGGGCTTCGACGTTGGCCGCGAGCCGGAAGCGGTGCGCGAGCATATCGGCTATATGTCGCAGAAATTTTCGCTCTACGGCGACCTGACCGTCCAGGAGAACCTGCGGTTTTTCGGGGGAATCTACCGGGTGCGCAAGAGAGAGTTTGCGGAACGCATGCGTTTCGCCATTTCCATGGCGGGGCTGGAAGGCCGGCAGAATGCTCTGGTGAGCACTCTCGCCGGGGGCTGGAAGCAGCGTCTGGCGCTTGGATGCGCCATTCTCCACCGTCCGCCGGTCCTGTTTCTCGATGAGCCTACCTCGGGCGTCGAGCCGGAGGCGCGACGGCAGTTTTGGGACCTTATCCATGATCTTGCCGCGGAGCACGTCACCATCCTGGTGTCGACTCATTACATGGACGAGGCCGAATACTGCAATCAGGTCGCGCTCATCGATCGGGGAAAGCTCATCGCCCTTGGCACGCCAAGCGAGCTGCGCGGGCACCGTCTGAGTGGCCGGCTGTACGAACTGCGCTGTTCCCCGCTCGGTGGTGCCCTGAAGGCGCTGACGGGCGTACCGGGAGTGGTTGAAGCTTCGATCTTCGGTGACCGCCTGCACGTGGTGCTCGCGGACAGCGGTCCCGCCGAATCCGATATCCAGCGGCTTTTGGGCGAGCACGGAATAGAGGCCGACCTGCCGCGCAGAATCGTGCCCAGTCTTGAGGACGTCTTCGTGCAGCTGGTTTCGCGCGGAGAGGAACACAGGGTGACGTCGTGAACCTGCGCAGATTGCTGGCGATGGCGATCAAGGAGGCACTGCAGGTCTGGCGCGACCCGCGCAGCCTCGCGGTTGCGCTGCTAATGCCGGTAATGCAGATGGCTATCCTCGGCTACGGAGTAAGTCTGGACATCAAGCATGTGCCGCTGTGCGTGTACAACCAAGAGAACAGCCAGCAGAGCCGTGCCGTAGTCGACCGCTTTGTGTCATCCGGATGGTTCTCGGTCAGCCACGTGATCACGCGGTATTCCGGCATCCGCAGGGCCATGGATCGTGGCGAGTGCATCGCCGCAATCGTCATCCCGGTGAATTTCTCGCGCACACTCGCTGCCACGGGCAGCGCTCCCGTGCAGGCGATCTTCGACGCCACTGACGTCAACACCACAAATATCGCGCTCGGGTACGCGCAGGGTGTGGTGGCCCAGGCCGACGCCGACATTACCGCTCAATGGGATGCGGCCCACGATGTGCAACCATCGCTGGTCGGACAGGTTCAGCTCGATCCCACTGTCTGGTTCAATGAAACGCTGGACAGCCGCTACTTCATCATTCCGGGTGTGGTGGCAGTGATCCTGGCGCTCGTAGGCGCCCAGCTCACATCGCTTACCATTTCGCGCGAGTGGGAGCGGGGCACGATGGAGCAACTCATTTCCACGCCGATCAGCGCGCTCGAGGTAATGCTGGGAAAGCTGATACCGTATTTCCTGATCGGCCTGTTTGATGCGGCATTCTGCCTGGCTGCAGCCATATTCTGGTTCGGTGTGCCGTTCCGGGGTGACTTGGCAACGCTCTTTGTGACGACCGCACTGTTCAACCTGGTGGTGCTCGGAATTGGATACCTTATTTCGGTTCGCATCCGCAGCCAGCTCGGCGCAAGCCAGATCGCGCTCATGGTGACGATGCTGCCGACCACCCTGCTGTCCGGATATACCTTCCCCATTGACCAGATGCCGGCGCCTATCCAGGCGCTTACTTATATCGTTTATCCGCGCTATTACGTGACGATACTGCGTGGCATCTTTCTTAAAGGCAGCGGTCTGTCGGACTTGGCGGGTCCGATGATCGGACTGTCATTGTATGCTGCCGGAATCATATGGCTCGCTGCCCGGGCGTTTCGCAAGCGGCTTTAAGCTATGTTCGGGCGTATTCCCATAATGCTGTTCAAGGAGTTCATCCAGCTGCGGCGCGACCGCTGGATGATGTTCCGGCTGATTGTACCGCTGATCATCCAGATGATCGTTTTCGGCTATGCGGCGACCTTCACCGTACATCATGTTACCACCGCGGTGCTGGACCTGGACCAGAGTCAGGCGAGCCGCGGCTTGATTTCGCATTTTGTTGCAACTTCCCGCTTCGACATCGTCGACATGGCCAGGAACCGCCGCCAGATCACCAGTGACATCGTTCACGATAGAGCCGTGGTCGCGCTCGTGATACATGCGGGATTCAGCCGGGATCTCGAGAACGGACGCGGCGCGCCGCTCCAGGTCATCGTTGACGGAACGAACTCTAATACGGCACTGATTGCCCTGGGTTACATCAACCAGATCACATCGCAGTTTTCGGCGGAATGGGCGGCTCGCGCGATACCCCTGCAGGTGAGCGTAGCGGCGCCGGCCACTGGCATCAGGCTCGAGCCGCTGCCGTGGTTCAACGAGGGGCTCAACGAACGCTGGTTCTTCATTCCTGGTGTGATCGGTACCCTGACGCTGCTGCAGGTGGTGAGCCTGACTGCCTTTGCCGTGGTGCGCGAGCGTGAAGTCGGCACCCTAGAGCAGATCATGGTCAGCCCTATCCGGCCGTTCGAATTCATTCTCGGCAAGACCGTGCCGTTCTTTCTGATCGGATTCGGCGACATTGCGCTGGTGACCGCCTTCGGCATTTTGTGGTTTCACGTTCCTTTCATCGGTGATCCGCTGGTCATGCTGGTCGGGGCCTCGCTGTTTCTAATGGCGGCCGTCGGTATGGGACTGCTCCTGTCAACGTTCTCGCACACGCAACAGCAGGCGTTTGCGCTCAACTTTTTCCTGCTCAACCCGTTTTTCATTCTTTCCGGATTTGCCTTCCCTATAGCGGCCATGCCGCGCTTTCTGCAGTGGTTTACCATGATCAACCCGCTGCGCTATTTCCTGGTCGTCATCCGCGCGGTCTTCCTCAAGGGAGTCGGGGTTAACGTCCTGTGGCCGCAACTTTTGGCGCTGGCGCTGCTGGCGGTGGTCATGCTCACCGTGAGCGTGCTGCGTTTCAGTAAGTCACTCGAGTAGGTGCAGACCGACGGGTGGTGCCACGCGCGGCAAAGCGGCCGTCAGACGCCGGAATTGGTCCGGCGGATTCCGGCCGTGGCCAATCCGGGCGCGGGCAGATCGTGAGGGCCGGGAGCGGATATCGCGCTGAGAAACGAGTCCACCCAGCGGAAGATGTCGTGTTCGCGGATCCCGCGACGCAGGGATCTCATGCGGATACGCCGCTCGCGGACCGGCATGGAGTATGCGCGCCGGATCGCATCGGCAACGCCTTCGATGTCGTAGGGATTGACCAGCAGTGCGCTCCGCCGCATCTGCGCCGCCGCGCCGGCGAATTCGGACAGAATGAGAACGCAATCCTGTTCGATGGAACAGGCGCAGTATTCCTTGGCGACGAGATTCATGCCGTCTTTGAGCGGTGTTACCAGTGCGATTTGGGCAACACGATAGTAGGCAAGAAGGTCTGCGGGCTCCAGGCTGCGAAAGACGTAATGGATCGGCACCCATCCGCCCGGGCGCGTGAACCGGCCGTTGATGGCGCCAACGAGCTGTTCGATGCTGGCTTTCAGTTCGCGATAGCGCGGAATGTCCTCGCGACTGGGAACGACCACCTGGATCAGCGTGACGTGTTCGCGCAGATCCGGATAGCGGTCGAGGGCATAGGCAAATGCCTGGAGACGCAGCAATATTCCCTTCGTATAATCGAGCCGGTCGACCCCGAGAACGAGCTGGCGGTCAGGAAGCAGCGCACGCAGATTTGCCGCGCGCTCAGCCACATCCGGTGCGGCGGAGCGCTCGGCAAAGTTCCGGTAATCGATGCTGATTGGAAAGTGGCCGATGCGCACCCGTCGCTGCGCGACCGCGGCGACGAGCGACCCAGAGTCACTGCGTAGGGTAACGCCGTCGGACAAGGTCCGGACGCACTGTGCGAAATTTCTCTGGTCGCGAAGGGTCTGGAATCCGATCAGGTCGTACTGGAGCAGCGCGTGCAGCAGCGGCAGGCGCCAAGGAAGCTTGCAGTAGATATCGGGAGGAGGAAACGGAATGTGCAAAAAGAACGCGATCCGGGCAGAAGGGCGGAGTTGGCGCAGTTCCTGCGCCACGGCCATCAGATGATAGTCGTGCACCCACACGAGATCGTCATCGTCTGCCTCGGCTGCTATGGCATCGGCGTATTTGCGATTGACGGCACAGTAGACATTCCAATAATCGGGGTCGAAATTGCACAGGGTTTGCAGGTCGTGAAACAGTGGCCATACGATTTCATTGGAAAATCCCTGGTAAAAGCCCTGCTGTTCCGCCTCGGTAAGCGGGACCGGACGGAAGCGGCAGCCGAAGGTGTCTGCTGCGGTGCGCAGCAGCGCATCCGGGTCGGGCGCTTCGGCACCGCTACCGGCCCATCCTACCCAGGTACCGCCCCGATTGCGCAGTACCGGCGTAAGCGCGGTGACGAGGCCGCCGCTGGCGGGTTCAATGCGGCAGACACTGTCTTCATCGCGGTGCAATACCACAGGCAGACGATTGGAAACCACGACGAGACCAGGGCTGCGGTCGTTGTTGCGCATGTCAGCCGAACCGGCGGGAAAGATCGGACGCGCCCGACCGGACATGCGCGGTCTGGCTTGGTTGGACAGATTCGATACCTTCCTGGGCAAATCGCATATGCTGGACAAAATTGATCGCGCGCTGGATGTCCATGTAGAGATTGCAATCGGGATCAGGCATGAAGTAGGCGATAGGGAACACGAGCGCCCGGCTGCATATTCTTTGAAATGTGCCCGGTTGAAACGCGTCTTCGGCTCGCTGGTGCCTGTTTCCCTGACCATGTCCGGAATGTTGCGCAGCTTCTGCGGCAGCGTCTGGTAGGCCAAACCAGACTGATAGCGATTGCACCGCTCCGTCATGTGCCTGTAGACGTGGATCCGGTTCGTGAGAAGCCATGTGGTTGGGAAAGATCATATGTTTGCCCGAAAGTATCCGGACTGGGGCCGCCCGACCATCCGCATCGTGTCGCGCATGCTGATGAAGTCGCCGATGACGAACGGGCGGCCAAGCGCCATCGGGCCTGAGTCCGCAAGCGCGCCGAGGATGTCCCGGGGCGCGAGCCAAACGGCGACTACGATCATGCCGGGGCTTCTCGCAAGCGTGGCGATATTGACGTCCAAATTGGCCAGCAGCATGGGCACGATCGTCGACCACAGAATATCGCGCAGCACGAAGACCAGCATCGGCATCGCGGCGGTGTTGCCGGCATGGCTGTCGTGGTAACGCGCCGTGTACCGATCGATCCAGGCGCGGACCGTCAGGTGGCCCCATGGCGCAGCCTGCAACAGCACGATTGCGATTGTGCCGCGTTCCATCGCCTGCCGGACCGCCTGCGGCAGGGCGAGCACGCTCGTCCCGAGGTAGATCGCCAGGCCTGCGGAGAACCACCAGCGCCTTCCTGCCAGAAATGCGGCCGAAAGCGGATTCACGGAACAGCCAGATCCAGTACGGGCAGCAAAGGACCCGAGGCTGCAGAAAACGCAGAGTGAGCATGAGAGCGAGTGCCGCCGCGGCCTGCCAGCCGGCAAGAGAGTTACCGCAATAGCTGGCCTGGAGCCAGTTCACTGTCAGGCTCCGCGTGCCTCATGCCACCGCTGCAGAAACTGCAGCAATTCATGCGGCGGCTGCAGCCAGAGGTCAGCGCCGCTCGGGCGGGGGGCGGAGCGCACCAGCACGCCCAGGCCGCGTCCCTGAAGGGCACGGAAGGCATCCTCGTCGGTTTCGTCGTCACCGAGATAAGCCACGGCCGCTTCCGGGCCCAGTTCTCCTAGCACAGCTTCCAGCGCATGTGCTTTGGTGGTGCCGGGTGCGCGCAGCTCGATGCCACCGTCGAAGTCGCACCAGTCGAGGTGCTCCTCCATGTGTTGCCATCGCCATTGTTCGCGGACTATGTCGCGAATGGCGGCGATCCGGTCGGGCGGCAATCCCCGCCAGTGGATGGCGAGGGCGGCGGGCTTGTGTTCGCAGCGCCCGCCGGCGGCCTCGATCCGTCCGGTCCAGCTGTCCGCGTCGACCAGCGGGCGCAATGTTGCCTCGCGGATGGTTGAGGTCCGGTATTCGCCGTCCGTCTGCAGATGTTCCCATCCGTGTGATCCCCAGATTTCCGGGGTGCAGCCGAGCCCGAGCAGCGGCAGGAGATCCTTGATCCAGCGGCCGGTCACCAGCACGACGCGTGTGCGGCCCTGCTGCATGATGCAATCGAGTTGCTCGCGCACTCCGGGGTAGGGTAGCGCTGTACCCGGATCGACCTGAAATGGCGCAAGCGTTCCGTCATAGTCGAGCAGCAGCACTGATTCCGGTGCGGCGCTCAACGTCTGGAAGAATTCCTCGAAACCGTCCTGCCGTGGGATCGTCTGTGCCATGGTCTCAGCGTGCCTCTGTTTGGTTGGCGGTGCAGCACGAACCGGGTAGTCCGTGTTGCCGTGGTGCTGGCTGAGCAGCCCTGCAGAGCGCTCGTTCCGTGTTCGTTCTATTGCGGGACGGGATCCCGCGCCGTTGATCCGAATCAAAAGCCACCGTGTTTCTGGCCGAGCACATCGGCGCGGCGGGGCTCTTCACTTTGCCTTGAAAATCAATGGTACGGCTCGGGTACCGCATCGGCTTGCCCTGTCCAGCATCGTTGCGATGCTTCGAGCGAACCGTGGAGGGAACAGCGAATTATGGTTATTTTAAACAACGGTCAGGTGCCTGGCAACCCGACTTCCCCTCGCCCGGCGTTCCGCACCGTGCTGGCGCGGTCCGGCGGTGGCGGGCAAGGCCCGGCCGAGTCGACCGCACGGGTGCGGTGTTTCGCGTGCGGTCGTGCCGTATTGGATCCGGCCGGGCTGGCCCGCTGCGCGACAAGCCCCGTCGTTCAGGGCGGGGAAGGATAGCGCGGACGGCGTAGCCGTCCTTGCTTTTTGCCTTTCAGTGCGCTTTCCGCTGTTGCTCGATGTACTGTCGCACCATGGAAATCGGCGCGCCGCCGCAGGATGAAGCAAAGTTAAGACGGCGACCAGAGCACGCCCTTCCAGTGGCGTTTCTGGATGCCTGGCCGTTCCTTGCGTAAGAGGCGGCTGGATACGCCCTTGAGACGGTTCACCGGATTCGAGACAGGCACCTTCGGCGGGTGCTCCACCAACCACGATCAGCCAAAACCGCGCGATGGCGGGTATCGAGGACTGGGCAGTCAGGAACCTGTCCAAGTCGGCGGCAGGCAGTATCGGGAAGCCGGGAAAGCAGGTTCGGGCCAGGCCTGGCCTGAGCACGTCCATCCGCGACCAAGGCTGGTTCGAGTTCCGCCGCCAGTCGGAATACAAGCGGGCATGGAACGGCGGACAGCCGCCCGAGTCCAGCGCGGTTCGCCTGTGTCGAATGCGGCTTCGAGGAAAACGCCGATGTGGTCGGCGCGATCAATGTTCCAAGGGCGGGACACGCCCGGCTGGCCTGTGCAGTGAACGGTGCGGTAACGCCGTCCGCAGCGGGAACCCACCGAAGCGACTCATACCGGCATCATGCCGGCATGATGCCGGCATGAGCACGGCAGGAATCTCCAGTCTTTAGGCCGGAGAGGGCGTCAAAGCCGTCGCGTTTACCCGAACCTGCGGTACAGGTACACTATGACGCTATCGCTGCGACCGGCAGACTGACAGCGCACCAGCCCTAATATATTAGGTATCACTGGTTATCAGCGGTTACGGCGGTGATGGTCGGTCCCTCCGCGACGAAGGGTTGTGAACCCGGTCAGGTCCGGAAGGAAGCAGCCGCAGCAGCCCGCTCGGGTGTGGAGTGCGGCCGGCCGGAGCCGCCACCCCTTTTCGGATTCGGGCAGGTGCCGATGGTCAGGAACGTTCAGGCATGAGCTACCAGGTGCTGGCACGCAAGTGGCGTCCGCGTCAATTCGCGGACCTGGTGGGCCAGGAACACGTGGTGCGCGCGCTCGTCAACGGGCTGGACCGCAACCGCCTGCATCATGCGTTTCTATTTACAGGCACGCGTGGTGTTGGCAAGACCACGATCGCCCGCATACTGGCAAAATCCCTGAATTGCGAGGGAGGTGTGACCTCCCAGCCCTGCGGCACGTGCCGTGCGTGCACCGAGGTGGACGAGGGGCGGTTCGTCGACCTGATCGAGGTGGACGCGGCTTCGCGCACGAAGGTTGACGACACGCGCGAGCTGCTCGAAAACGTCCAGTACGCGCCGACCCGCGGACGATTCAAGGTGTACCTCATCGACGAGGTGCACATGCTGTCGACGCACAGCTTCAATGCGCTGCTCAAGACGCTCGAGGAGCCTCCGCCGCACGTGAAGTTCCTGCTGGCGACAACCGATCCGCAGAAACTCCCCGTTACCGTGTTGTCGCGCTGTTTGCAGTTCAGTCTCAAGCGTCTGCAACCGCCCCAGATCGAAGCGCAACTCAGACACATACTTGCGGCAGAAGGGGTCGCGTACGATACGCCAGCGCTGACCCTGCTGGCGCATGCCGCGGACGGAAGCATGCGCGATGCGCTCAGTCTGGTCGATCAGGCAATCGCATACTGCGGCGGCAAGGTCTCGGAACGTGAAGTCCGGGACATGCTTGGCACCATCGATAACGCTGTTGTCGATCGTCTTCTCGCGGCGCTCGCCGCAGGTGACGCCCACGCCGTGCTGGCAGCGGTGGCCGATGCGTCCGAACACAGCATCGACTACGACGGTCTGCTACAGGAGCTGATGCGCGCGCTGCACCGCATCGCACTGGCGCAGATCGCTCCGCAGGCACTTGATGCGGACGCTCCAGACACTGCAAGTTTATTCGTTCATGCCCGTGGGATGACCCCCGAGGATGTGCAGCTGTATTATCAGATCGGCCTTATTGGCCGGCGCGATCTGGACCTCGCGCCGGATGCGCGCGGCGGGCTGGAGATGGCGCTGCTGAGGATGCTGGCGTTCCGGCCGGCGGTCACGCCCGTCGCCGGGCCGGATGTCGTGCGGGAGGATGGGCCGCGACCTGAAGCAGGCATCGCCGCCGCCCGCGCGGTGCCGGAAGCGCCCGTTTCGCACCAGGTTGCAGCCCCTGCCCCGACGCCTGCGTCCGGAAGTTGGTCGGACACCGTCGCGCAGCTCCGGCTCGCGGGGCTCATGCGCGAGCTGGCCAGCCATACCACGCTCGATTCCAGTACCGACAACATGTACTGCCTGACACTGGATCAGAGCATGGGGCATCTGCTCAACAAGGAGCGCGAAGGGGCGCTGCGGGAGGCGTTGGCCGAACTCCTGGGGCGTCCGGTAACGCTGCGCGTTCAGGTAGGCGTACCGGCCGTGGAAACGCCGGCACAGGTCAGGATCCGCGCGAGCGATGAGCGCCAGCAGGCCGCGGCGCGCGCCATTGAAGACGATCCGAATGTGCGGGCGCTGGAGCAGACGTTCAATGCCCGTGTCAGTCCCGGCTCGGTTCGCTCCAAATTGTGACATTGCTGGCAACTGACGGGAGGTAGACTCGGATGAAAGGCGGATTGGGCAATCTCATGAAACAGGCCCAGATGATGCAGGAGAACATGCGCAAGGCGCAGGAGCAACTCGCGCAGATCGAAGTGACCGGCAATGCCGGCGGCGGGATGGTGTCAGTCACCATGACCTGTCGCCACGATGTGCGACGCGTTCACATCGATCCGTCGCTCATGCAGGATGACAAGGAGGTACTCGAGGACCTGGTTGCGGCGGCGATGAACGATGCCGTGCGCAAGGCCGAGCAGGCAAGCCAGGAGAAGATGGCGGGGTTGACCGCCGGCCTGAATATTCCCGGCTTGAATTTGCCGTTCTGACAACGGATGTCCGACACCCCTGCAATCGAGGACCTCAAGCAGGCCCTGCGGCGGTTGCCCGGCGTAGGACCGAAGACCGCCCAGCGCATGGCTTTCCATCTGTTGGAGCGTGACCGCGACGGTGCCCGCCTGATCGCAGAGGCGCTGGGTAACGCGCTCGAACGGGTGCAGCGGTGTCGGTGCTGCAACAACCTGAGCGAGCAGGAGGTCTGCACGCTGTGTTCCTCGGCACGCCGTGATGCAAGCCTGCTGTGCGTGGTGGAGTCGCCGGCCGATCTGGTGTCCCTGGAGCAGTCCGGAGTTTACAACGGCCGCTACTTCGTGCTCATGGGCCACCTTTCGCCGCTCGACGGGATCGGTCCGGACGAGCTCGGGATACCCAGGTTGGAAGCGCTGCTCGACGGTGGCGGAGTCAGGGAGCTGATCCTGGCGACCAACCTCACCGTGGAGGGCGAGGCGACCGCGCACTATGTCGGAGAACTCGCGCGCGAACGCAAGATCTTCGTTACCCGGATCGCGCACGGCGTGCCGCTTGGCGGGGAGCTCGAGTATACGGATCGCGGCACGCTGGCGCGGGCTTTCAGCGGCCGCCGTGAAGTCTGAGGCGCAGCCGGCATTGCCCAGGAATGTTCCTCGGTCCGATGCGGGGGCGGATCTGCCGGATGGGAAGGCCGATGCCGGCTGGTTAGCATGATGTCGTCCGGTGGCGTGGTGCCCTGCGCTGCAGCCCCGGCGGCTGCAGGCGTGTTGCATCGTTCGGCCAATTTTCCGGATCAGTCTGGACCTTTTCGCCTTCGCCACTATGCCTGATTCCCGGTCATCTTCTGCCGCTGCGGCCTCCCACGAGGGCCGGCCGGCCACCACCGTGCGGCGGCTGGTGCCGATCCTCAGGTTCCTGCGGCCCTATCGGGCACGTGTGGTCGCCGCATCGGTGGCGCTGATCATTGCCGCTGGTACGGTGCTTAGTGTTGGACAGGGGTTGCGCCTGCTGGTGGACCGCGGGTTTGCAGGCGGCAATCCGGAAGTGCTCGACCGCATGCTGGTTGCGTTGCTAGCGATTGTGATTGTCATGGCGTTTGCTACCGGCGCGCGCTTCTACCTGGTTTCGTGGATCGGAGAGCGAGTGAGCGCCGATATCCGCCGGGCGGTGTTCAACCACGTGCTGAGCCTCAGCCCCGGATTCTTCGAGCTTGCTCGCACCGGAGAAATCCTGTCGCGCCTCACTGCGGATACCACGCTGCTTGAGACGGTTGTGGGCTCGTCGGCGTCCCTCGCATTGCGCAACCTGCTGCTGTTCGCTGGCGGGACCATCATGCTCGCCGTGACGAGCCCCGCCCTGACCGCGCTGGTGTTGGTTGGCGTGCCGGTAGTCGTGGTGCCCATCCTGTTCTTCGGGAGGCGTGTGCGGTGGCTGTCGCGCGCCAGCCAGGACCGCATCGCGGAGGTCGGGGCGTTTGGGGACGAAACCCTGCACGGCATACGTACGGTGCAGGCCTTCTGCCACGAAGACATAGACCGCAGACGGTTTGGGGAGCGAGTCGAAGCTGCTTTCATGACTGCCACCCGCCGTATCCGGCAGCGTGCCCTGCTCACTGCATTCGTGATCCTGCTTGTGTTCACTGCGGTTGGCGTCATTCTCTGGGTCGGAGGCCGCGAGGTGATTGCCGGACGCCTGAGCGCCGGGGACCTTTCGGCGTTCGTGTTCTACTCAGTGCTGGTGGCGGGGTCAGTCGGTGCGATCAGCGAGGTAGTCGGCGACCTGCAGCGCGCGGCCGGTGCTGCCGAACGCCTGGTCGAGTTGCTCGCCACGCGTCCCGACATCATCGCACCGTCGCCGGCTCGGCCGCTGCCGCAACCGCCGCGCGGGGAGATCAGCCTTGACCAGGTGCTGTTTCATTACCCCACGCGTCCGCAGGTGGCCGCGCTCGACGGGTTCAGCCTGCACGTGCGGCCGGGTGAGCGCCTGGCGCTGGTCGGCCCGTCGGGAGCCGGGAAGACCACCGTATTCCAGCTGCTGCTGCGGTTCTACGATCCACAGGGCGGAAGCGTACGCCTCGACGGGATCGATGTACGCGAGGTGCGGCTGGACGATCTGCGCAATCGCATCGGTCTGGTACCCCAGGACCCGGTCATATTCGCGGCCGACGCCTGGGAGAACATTCGCTATGGGCGTCCCGATGCGAGCGACGCGCAGGTACGTGCGGCCGCGGACGCGGCCTATGCCACGGAATTTCTGGACCGGCTGCCACAGGGGTTTGGCAGCGACCTTGGAGAACGCGGCGTGCGCCTGTCCGGGGGCCAGCGCCAGCGCATTGCCCTTGCCCGCGCCATCCTGCGTGATCCGGCGGTGCTGCTGCTGGACGAGGCCACAAGCGCGCTCGATGCCGAGAGCGAACGCATGGTGCAGCAGGCGCTGGAGCGGCTCATGGTGGGGCGCACGACCATCATCATTGCCCATCGCCTGGCGACCGTGCTGCAGGCCGACCGTATCGCGGTGATGCTAGACGGGCAGATCGTAGCCAGTGGCCGGCATGAGGACTTGATCGCGCAGGGCGGGCTGTATGCGCGACTGGCGTCGCTTCAATTCGGCGATGCCTTGACGGTGGATGGCGGGCGTGGTGCAGCAGTGACTGTCTGAGGGAGGCAGGGGCTATGACCGGGGAACAGGAATGGAACGGCAAGGCGGAATGGCACCGTCTCGCGGAGGCCGTCAAGGCGGCATGCATCCAGGCGGCGATTTCGGGTTACGAAGAAGCCGGAATCAGCGGGCTGTGTGAGGAGGGCGCCCTGGAATATGCATTGGATGCGATCCGGATGCTGGATGTCCAGGCGGTTATCGACAACTTGCGCCGGCGCTGAGGTTTGCCGTTCATAGACCAAATCTGCGGGCGGCAGCACGCGCGCCGTCGCGGCTCAGGTTTCCTGCAGGCGGTTGATCTTGGCGGCGCAGATGAAGTCGTTTTCCGATAGACCATTCACTGCATGCGTGCTGTAGCGGACGTGGCAGCGGTTGTATCCGACTTCGATGTCCGGATGATGGTCCTCGCGGTGCGCTACCCAGGCAAGCGCGTTCACGAATGCCATGGTCTCGTAGTAGTTCTGGAAGCGGAAACTGCGCTCGATCGACGCGGCGCCCGCGTCCAACGACCAGCCCGGCGTGTGGGCGAGCAGCGCCTGTGCCTGCGCGCGGTTCAGGGATGCGGTGCCCGGCGCGCACGCTTGACACCGTCTGCTGCTGAGATCCGTGATGGTCATGCCGGTAATGCTAGAACTTGTGGCAGCGCGAGTCCAGGGCATTTCACTGACGTCATATACGGTTATTTCTGGTTTCCGGATGGACGCCCCGCTGCGGCTCGAGAATCAGTCGGGGCGGGTACCGGCGCGCAGCAGCCGGCAGCGGCGCTGGATGCCGGACTGTTCCACACGCCTCAGGTTGCCAGCGCCTCCAAACGCGCTATCCGCACTGGTGCCGGAGGATGCGAGTCGTAAAAGGCCGAGTATACTGGATCGGGCGTGAGCGTGTTGGCGTTCTCCCGATACAGCTTTACCAGTGCCGTGACCAGGGCGCGCACGTCCGCCTGTTCGGCGGCATAGGCGTCAGCCTCGAATTCGTGCCGCCGCGAACTCCATGAGCGCAGCGGCTGCAAGAAGAACATGAACACCGGTCCGGCCATGAGAAACAGCGCCAGCGCCGCGTAGGTGGAGGGCCGTGACATGCCAAGCCCGTGATAGAACCATGCCTGGTTCATCAGCCACGCGAGCAGATAGAGACCGGCGAGGGCAACGCCAAAGGTCAAGAGCAGGCGCTTGAGGACGTGATGGCGGCGGAAGTGGCCAAGCTCGTGCGCCAGCACGGCTTCGATCTCACCCCCGCCCAGGGTTTCGAGCAGAGTGTCGAAGAACACAATGCGTTTGTTCTTTCCGAAGCCGGTGAAATAGGCATTGCCGTGAGCAGAACGGCGTGATCCGTCCATGACGAAGATTCCACGGCTGCGGAAACCGGTGCGATCCAGCAGTGACTGGATGCGATTCTTGACATCCGCGTCACCCAGCGGTGAGAACTTGTTGAATAGCGGCGCGATAAGAACTGGGTAGGCCCAGACCATGATGAGCGTGAAGCCACCCCAAAGCGCCCAGACATAGAGCCACCACCGCGGACCCATTGCCTGCATGAGCCACAGGACCGCGAAAACTAGCGGGATTCCGATGACGGCGAGCAGCAGGGCCTGTTTTGCCAGGTCGGCAATGAACAGGCCGATGGTGGTCTTGTTGAAACCGAAACGCTCTTCTATGACAAAGGTCTGATACGCCGAAAAGGGAAGGTTGAGTGCGCCCGTGACAAGAAAGAGACTCAGGATGAACGCGCTGCCGGTCACGATTGGCCCGTAGCCCAGGCTGCGCCATAGCCGGTCGAGCAGATCCAGTCCGCCGCCAAGGGTCCACAGCACGAGCAGCAGCGCACCGGCTGCGTCATCGATCAGGCCGAACCGGGTGGTGGCAACCGTATAGTCTGCCGCCTTCCTGTGATCAGCGAGCGGTACGCGATCCCTGAATGCCTGCGGTACGCGGTCACGGTGGGACTGCACATGGCATATATGGCGCAGTCCCAGCCAGATCTGGGCCACAAGCATGGCAGCGAGTGCGCCCAGGAAAAGTATGGAAAAGCCGTTCATCGGTCGGGCAGTGATATCATTATAAGCAGCGCAGTTTAGCATCAAGCGAAACCGGGAGAAAACGCATGCCGCAGGATCCTAATGCTCTGGTCTGGATAGACCTGGAGATGACGGGATTGAACCCAGAGTCAGACCGCATCATCGAAATTGCAACGCTGATCACCAACAGCGAACTCGAGATCATTGCCCAGGGCCCGGTGTTGGCCATACACCAGCCCGATGGGGCGCTCGCGGCCATGGACGAATGGAATACGCGTACCCATCAGGCGAGCGGTCTGGTCGAACGTGTCCGTTCCTCGACGCTCGCCGAGTCGGACGCCGAGAAGCAGACCTTGGCGTTCATCCAGCGCCATGTCCCGAAGAACCGCTCACCGCTGTGTGGCAATAGCATCTGCCAGGATCGGCGGTTTCTGGCGCGGTTCATGCCGCAGCTGGAATCCTGGCTGCATTACCGGAATCTCGACGTGAGCTCGCTAAAGGAGCTGGTGAAGCGCTGGCGGCCCGGGCTGTACAACGGCTTCGAGAAAAAAAACACGCACAAGGCTCTGGACGATATCATGGAGTCGGTGGCGGAACTGCGCTACTACCGCGAGCATTTCCTGCGCCTGTCCTGACACCCACTGTCGTTGCGGACGGTTCAGGCTGCCGAATCAGCCCGGGCCCGCTGCTGCCGGGCGAGGGCCCAGCGCACGTGTTCGCGCACCATCGCGGACGGGTGGTCGGCGCGAGCCTCCAGCGCTGCGGTCACGGCGGCATCCGCGGGAGCATTGCCAAGCGCCACCGCGATGTTGCGCAGCCAGCACTCGTAGCCGGTGCGCCGTATGGCTGAGCCTTCGGTGCGACGCCGGAACTCCTCTTCGCTCCAGGCAAAGAGTTCCAGCAGCCGCGACGCATCCAGTCCGTGACGCGGCGCAAAATCGGCGACGGTGGAGGTGGCGGCGGACCGGTTCCACGGACAGACCATCTGGCAGTCGTCGCATCCGAAGATGCGGTTTCCGATCAAAGGCCGCAGATTCTCGGGGATCGCAGTACGCAACTCGATGGTGAGGTAGGCGATGCAGCGGCGCGCGTCGATCTGGTAGGGACCGACGATGGCGCCCGTCGGGCAGACATCGATGCAGCGGCTGCAGCTGCCGCAATGCTCGGCCGCGGGGGCGTCAACGGGCAGTGGTAGATTGGTGTACAGCTCGCCGAGGAAAAACCACGAGCCGGCGTCGCGGCTTATCAGATTGGTGTGCTTGCCGATCCACCCGAGGCCGGCATTGCGTGCCAGCGCCTTCTCCATCACCGGCGCGCTGTCACAGAAGGCGCGATAGCCGAAGGCGCCGACAACCGATTCGATGCGCTGCGCCAGCGCCCGCAGCCGGGAGCGTAACAGCCGATGGTAATCGCGCCCCAACGCATAGCGGGCGATGTAGGCGCGCGTGCCGTCGGCAAGCACCTGCGACATGCCCGCCGCATCCGGCGGGAGGTAGTTCATGCGTGCCGATATGACCCGCAGAGTGCCCGGCACGAGATCCCCGGGGCGGGTCCGCCGCGTGCCGTGTTGTTCCATATACGACATTGCTCCATGCCGGCCGCGCGCCAGCCAGTTCAGCATGTGCAGCTCGTCCTGGTCGAGTTCGGTGCCGGTGATGCCAATCTGGTCGAAACCGAGCTCCAGCCCCCACTTCCGTATGTCCTGGGGCAGGCGGCGAAGGTCGATCTTCTGCATTGGAGCGATTGCCATTAAGCCACTATCATAACGCCATGGAGGAACTGCCCGAAGCGCTGTATGCCGCCGTCCAGGCGCGCGAGATCGACCGCCGGGTCGTGCTCAGGCGCGGCCCCCAGGCTGAACCGCTCATGGAGCTTGCCGGCCGGGCGCTGATCGAACTGCTCTGCCAGCGCTGGCCGCGGGCGCGGCGCATCGCCGTGGTCTGTGGGCCCGGCAACAACGGTGGCGACGGCTACGTCCTGGCCCGCCTGGCACAGGCGGCCGGAATTGTGCCCCGGGTGATGTGTCCCGGTGGGCCCGGCGACCTGAAAGGCGAGACCGCCTGCGCCCGTGAGCGGCTGATCACCAGCGGCGTGTCGCCCGAGCCGCTGGACGCCGCCGAACTGGCGCGCATGGATGTAGTAGTGGACGCGCTGTTCGGCACCGGTCTCGAGCGGCCGGTGCAGGGCGAATGGCTGTCGGCAATCCGGGCCGTCAACGATTGCGGCGCGCCGGTACTGTCGGTAGATGTGCCGTCTGGCCTGCATTCCGACACCGGGCGCATTCTCGGCGAGGCGGTGCGGGCAACGGTGACGCTCGCTTTGATTGGCCTGAAAGCCGGGATGTTTACCGGCCACGGACGTGAATGCTGCGGCGACATCAGCTACGACAGCCTGGGCTTATCCACGGACGATCTGGCGGCCGTGGTGCCCCTCGCACGTCGAATTTCGGACGAGAACCTGCACGGCCTGCTGCGCCCGCGCCCACGCTGCGCGCACAAAGGCGATGCTGGGCGGGTGCTCGTAGTCGGCGGCGGACCGGGAATGGCAGGCGCAGCCCATCTCGCCGGAGCGGCAGCGTACCGCGTCGGAGCCGGGCTGGTCACGGTTGCGACGCATCCCGGCCATGCCGCCTGTCTCGGACAGACGCGTCCCGAGCTCATGATACAGGGGATCGATTGCGCCGGGCGCCTGCACCAGCTGCTCGAGAGCGCTGATGTAATCGCCGTCGGTCCGGGGCTCGGACAGGACCGCTGGGCGCGGGAATTATGGCAGGGGGTGCGTGACAGCGCCCGGCTCCTGGTGGTCGATGCCGATGCGCTCAACCTGCTGGCCGCGGAGCCGGTCACGCGCGAAAACTGGATTCTCACGCCTCACCCCGGCGAGGCCGGGCGTCTGCTCGGATGCGCCACCACCGATATCCAGAATGACCGGTTCGCCGCAGTGCGCGCGATCGCCCATCGCTTCGGCGGAGTGTGCGTGCTCAAGGGGTCCGGCACTCTGGTGGCGTCTGGTCGAGATGATCCGGTGTGGCTGTGTGATCGCGGCAATCCGGGGATGGCGAGCGGCGGCATGGGGGATGTGCTGACCGGCATCATTGCTGGACTCGCAGCCCAGGGCTTGGCGGTGCCCGATGCCGCACGGATCGGGGTCTGGTGCCATGCCCGAGCCGCCGACGAGCAGAGCGTGCTCGATGGCGAGCGCGGTCTGCTGGCGCTGGATCTTTTGCCTGGTGTCCGCTCCCTGGTCAACGCGCTGGCGCAGCCGTGACCATCGCGTGTCGGGTGCTGGATGCGGAAGGGATGGAAGCGCTGGGAGCGCTGCTCGCGCCGCGGCTGCGCGCCGGGCACCTCATCTTTCTCCACGGAGATCTCGGCGCCGGGAAAACCACGTTTGTCCGCGGTGTGCTGCGCGCGCTGGGATATGAAGGACCGGTGAAAAGCCCCACCTATACGCTGGTCGAGCCGTACGATCTGGGACCCGGCCGGATCAATCATTTCGATCTTTATCGCATGGAGGATCCAGAGGAACTGGAATTTCTCGGAATCCGTGATTATCTTGAAGGACAGGGAGTGTGCATCGTGGAGTGGCCGGAACGTGGTGCCGGCGTTTTGCCATCCGCGGATGTTGACGTTTTCATAGTCAGGGTTGATCATGCGCGCAGCGTGCGACTGGTTCCGAACAGCGACGACGGTGCAGCAATTCTGAGCGGTCTGGAATGAGACCGATACGGATTTTCTTCCTGTCGATTTTTCTGGCGCTCCCCGTTTCCTGCTGGGCTCATCTGGTGTCCATCGACGGAGTACGGATGTGGCCGGCCCCCGATTACACGCGCCTGGTTTTCGATCTCAGCGGATCAGTCAATTACCGGCTGTTCACGCTCACCGACCCTTACCGCTTGGTGCTCGACCTGCATGATGCGCGTCTGCGCCAGCCGCTGCCGCCTCTGGCCGGCAGCAGCGCGATCGTCGCCGATTTGCGCACCGGAGCGCGCCCGGACCACACGGTGCGCATCGTTGCCGACCTGAAGATCAATGCTCAGCCCCGCAGTTTCCTGCTGAAGCCGGCCGGGCCGTATGGCCATCGCCTGGTCGTGGATCTCTATAATGCCGCCAAGGCGGCGCGTGACCGCGCCCGGCTCCAGGCTCAGGAATCCGCGCCACCCTCGCGGGATTTCGTGGTGGTCATCGACCCGGGGCACGGTGGCGAAGATCCAGGAGCGACCGGTCCGGGCGGCGTACATGAGAAGACCGTCGTGCTTGCGATTGGCCGCGACCTGGATCGGCTGGTGTCGGCCCATCCGGGGTGGAAGGCGATCATGACGCGCACCGGCGACTATTATGTGCCGCTGGTGACCCGCAGGCGCATGGCCCGGGGGGCGGACGTGTTCATTTCCATTCATGCCAATTCCGAGCCGGGCGACGAGGATACTGCTCATGGTGCCATGGTCTTTGCGCTGTCCGAGAAGGGCGCCACCAGCGCCATGGCCAGGGCGCTGGCCAGCAATGAAAACGAATCCGACTGGATAGGAGGGGTGAATCTGGATGGCGTCGAGAGCGGGGTCGGCCGGGTGCTGGGTGATCTGACCAAATCAGCCACCATCGCCGACAGTCTGCGGCTCGGCGACGACATGCTGCCCTATCTGCGCAGGGTCGCTCGGCTGCATTCGAACAAGGTTCAGCAGGCGGGATTCGTCGTGCTTGAATCGCCGGTTCCTTCGATTCTGATCGAAACCGGCTTCATAAATGACCCTCGGGACGAGCGCAGGCTCATCAATCCGCGTTTCCAGGAAGCCACTGCCCGTGCGATATTCAAGGGGCTGGAGCGGGCCGAGCCCTGGCTCCTGGCGCGACGCGGAGTTCCGCTGAAGCTTGCCCGTGCCCCGGCCGCCGGTGAATATGTCGTGCGCCCCGGCGACACCCTGGATTCCATCGCGCAGCGCCATGATGTTTCCGTGACTGCGCTGCGCAACTTCAACGATCTCAGCAGCAGCGACATCCGGGTGGGGCTGAAGCTCCGCATCCCGCTGTCCAGACACCGGGGATGAGCGGCGCCGTCCGCACGCACAGCGTCCTGGGCAACGGCAACAGGAAGTTTGCCGGTTGGCGATGGAACGGAATCAACCGCTTTGCATAACGAGCACAATGACAAGAGAGGGGAGATGAGCCTGTTTCGGACCAAGCCAATCAACGCTGATATGTACTGCGACACCGGACTGCGGCGCTGTCTGACTGCTTTCGATCTAACCCTGCTGGGTATCGGCGCCATCATCGGGGCCGGGATCTTCGTGCTCACGGGCATCGCGGCGGCGACCCGCGCTGGCCCGGCCATTGTCCTGTCCTTCGTGGTATCGGGCTTTGCCTGTGCATTCTCGGCCCTGTCCTATGCCGAGCTTGCATCCGCCATAGGCGGCTGCGGCAGTGCTTACGGCTATGCCTACGCCGGATTGGGCGAGTTGGTTGCTTGGATCATCGGCTGGGACCTGATTCTGGAATACGGGGTGGCGGTGGCTGCGGTGGCAATCGGCTGGTCCGGGTATGCCAACAATGCACTGACGGCGGCTGGGCTGCATATACCGGCGGTGCTGCTGAACGCGCCGGGCGATGGCGGATTCGTCAATCTGCCGGCCGCACTCATCGTGCTGGTCCTGAGCGTGCTGCTTGCGGTGGGCGTGCGCCAGAGCGCGCGATTTAACGCCGTCATGGTGCTCGTGAAGGTTCTCGCCATTGCCACCTTTGTGGCGGTAGCCATTCCCAACGTGCAGACGTTCAACTGGCATCCGTTCATGCCTTTCGGGTGGAAGGGAGTGATGGGTGGCGCGGCGCTTATCTTCTTCGCCTATATCGGTTTCGATGCCGTGTCGACGGCGGCGGAGGAAGCCGTCAATCCCGCGCGCGACCTGCCTATAGGCATCCTTGTTTCCCTGGCGGTATGCACGGTGATCTACATGGTCGTGGCCGGTCTGCTTACCGGGATCGTCCCCTACGGCACGCTCAATGTTCCGTCCCCGGTAGCCGATTCCATGCTCCGGCTCGGATACCGCTGGGCGTCGGCGGTGGTCGCGGCCGGTGCGATTGCCGGGCTAACCACCGTGATGCTGGTGCTCTATTACGGGCTGACCCGCATATTCCTGTCGATGTCGCGCGATGGCCTGCTGCCGCCGGCATTTTCCGCAGTCAATGCCCGTACCCGCACCCCGCTGCGGGTGATCGTGGCGAGTGGCCTGCTGATCGCGGCGATCGCCGGCTTTACTCCGATCGGCGATGTGGCCGAACTCGTCAACATCGGGACGCTCGCGGCATTCACGCTGGTGTGCTGCGGCGTGATCATACTGCGGCGTACGCAGCCGGAACTGAAGCGTCCGTTCAGAACCCCGTGGAGCCCCGTGATTCCGCTGCTGGGGATGGTGTTCTGCATCTATCTCATGGCAAGCCTGCCGCTCATCACATGGCTGCGCTTTGTGATCTGGCTCGCCATCGGCCTGACGGTCTACTTCGGCTACTCCCGCAGCCATAGCGCCCTGAACCAGTGACCGCGACGGTAGTGGTGCCGCGTCAGATTTCGATGACTTCGCCATCACGGCGGGTGCCGTCGTCGGAATCCTGGCCCGGTACCTCCAGGCGTTCCCGGATGCCGGCGTCGAGGCAGTCTTGGCGTTTGCGGTCGGTGATCGCCTGTCCGTCGCGGTCGACGATATAGAAGATGTCCTCGGCTCGTTCTCCGTAGGTCGCCACTTTTGCCGTCACCAGACGCGCGCGGCAGTGCTGCAGTGCGAGCGCGACCTGGTAGAGCAGACCCGGTCGGTCCTGCGCGACCACCTCCATCATGGTCTGCTGGCCATTGGGGGCGGTGGCGAAGCTCACCCGCGTGGCAATCCGGAAGTGGCGCAGCACACGCGGCAGCCGAGTGCTCCTCAGGTCTCGTCCGGGTTTCGGTTCCAGCAGCTGCTTGCGCAGCGCCGCTTCCAGCTGTACAAGCTGCGCCGGATCGGTGACCGCATTGCCGGCGTGGTCCAATGCGACGAAAGTGTCGAGCGCGAAGCCGAATCCGGTCGTATGAATGCGCGCGTCCACTATGGAAAGATTGAGCCGGTCGAAACCGCCCGTGATGACCGCAAACAGGTCGTCGCGGTCGGGTGTGAACACCAGGAATTCCGTGCCTCCGGCTCCCGGCTGGAACCGGACTGAGACGAGCGGCAGATCGGCGACCACTGTGGCGCTCATCTTCTCGGCATGCCATGCCAGCGCGTCGGCGTCATGGCGCAGGAAATAGTCGCTTTCCATCCGCGCCCAGTGCCGTCGGACGAGGTCCAGGTCCACGCCCCGCGCTGCGAGGAGCCGCATGGCCTCCTGCTTGAGATCGCTGATCCGCTCCTCCAGGTCGATCGGCCTGGCGAATCCGCGACGTAGCACGCGGGTGGTCGCGGCATGAAGCTGCGACAGCAGCCGGTCTTTCCATACGTTCCACACGGCCGGGCTAGTCCCGCGCATGTCGGCAACAGTGAGAAGGTAGAGATTGTCCAGGTGCTCCTGGTCGCCGGCTTTCTGGGCGAATTCCAGAACCACACGCGGGTCGGTGATGTCCTGGCGCTGGGCGGTCCAGGACATAATCAGGTGGTTTCGCACCAGCCAGCTTACGAATCGCGTGTCGTACTCGCTCAGTCCGTGCCGTTCGCAGAAGGCGCGCGCCTCCGCTTCTCCGAGCGTGGAATGGTCGCCGCCGCGTCCTTTCGCGATGTCGTGGAACATGCCCCCCAGGTATAGCCGCTCCGGTTTGACCAAGTGCTGGATCAGGCGGCTGGCAAGCGGGAACTCGTGCTCGAACTGCGGTACCGTGAAGCGCCGCAGGTTACGGACCACGAACAACGTATGTTCGTCGACGGTATAGGCATGAAATAGGTCATGCTGCATCTGTCCGACGATGCGTCCGAACGGTGGTATATATGCGGCCAGCACGCCGTAGGCGTTCATGCGACGCAGGGCGTGGGTGATTCCCCGGGGCTGACGCAGGATTTCCATGAACAGGCTGCGGCAGGCGATGTCCTGGCGGAAGTGGTTGTTCACGCGGTGCAGGTTTTCGCGCAGCAGGCGTATGGTCTGGGCGCGCACGCCCTTGAGGTCGGGATGCTGCTGGAGCACCAGAAACATCTCGAGAATTGCGTATGGCGATTTCTCGAAGACGTTTGAGCGGGTCACCTCAAGGAAGTCATCCCGTGCCTGGAACCTTCTGTTGATGGCCCGCACGGTCTTTCTGCCAGGGCTAAGAATCGCCTCCTGAAAGTGCTGCAGCAGGATCTCGTTGAGCAGTGCCAGCTCCTTGACCACGCGGTAATAGTGCTTCATGAACTGCTCGACTGCGCGACTGCCCGGCCGGTCGACGTAGCCCAGCTGCGCCGCCAGTGCCACCTGGTAGTCGAACAGCAGTCGGTCCTCGCGGTGTCCGGCAAGGTAGTGGATGCCGCAACGCAGCTGTGCCAGCAGCTGGCGTCCGCGTGACAGGCTGCGGTACTCGCTTTCGCTCAGGAATTCCAGTGCCACCAAGTCATGAAGTGTCGCGCTGCCGAAGTGGCGTTGAGTCACCCAGGCGATCATCTGGATATCGCGTAGCCCGCCCGGGCCTTCCTTGATGTTGGGCTCGAGCCGGTACGCAGTATCGCCGAAATGATGGTGGCGCTCGATCTGCTCCTGCCACTTGGCCGCGAAAAACTTGCTGCTGGGCCAGATCCGCGGGGGTCCGGTGACCGCACGCATCGCGTCGAATAGCGCCACCTCGCCGGCCAGCCAGCGTGCCTCCATCAGGTTGGTGGCGACCGTGATGTCCTTGCGAGATTCGCGCGTGCAGTCCCTGAGCGTGCGTACACTGTGTCCTACCTCGAGACCAATGTCCAGAGAAAGCTGAGCAGTGTCCGCGCGAATTCGCGGGCGCTGGCATGTCCCCGCTTCTCCAGCAGGATTAGCAGGTCTACGTCGGAGGCCGGATAGAGCTCACCGCGCCCGTAGCCGCCGACGGCAGCCAGCGCGATGCGTCCGCAGCCGTGCGCCAGGTGCTGGTGCAGGTCCCAGGCCCGCTTCAGCAGCTGGTCTACGAGCCAGGCATGGGTGCCCAGGATGTCCTGGACTGGAGCGCCCTCGAGATAATGCTGCTTCAGCAGCCCGCGGCCGGTCTGCAGCGCGCTCCGAAACAGGGGCAGGGCTTGCGCAGGCGGCTGCGACCCCGTCTGCCGGTCTGCGGAAAGCCCGGCAAGATCGACGTCAAAACGCCGCGGGTCAAATATGTCCTGCCTGTGCAGAGGCATTGCGCGGTCCCTATCGTATGCCCGGTGCCAGCAAATCGCCTGGTTTTCGCCTCTGCGGCGCCGGCCGGCCGCCTACAGGCTCTCTCCCGGCAGTACGGTCAGCACCTCATGACCGGTCTCGGTTACCAGTATCGTATGTTCCCACTGCGCCGACAGGCTGTGGTCGCGGGTGACCACGGTCCAGTTGTCCGGCAACATCCGGACTTCCTTGCGTCCGGCGTTGATCATCGGCTCTATGGTGATAGTCATGCCGGACGCGAGTTCCATCCCCGTGCCTGGCTTGCCAAAGTGCAGCACCTGCGGATCCTCATGGAACTGGCGTCCGATGCCGTGCCCGCAGTACTCGCGCACGACCGAGCATTGGTTCTGCTCCGCATAGGTCTGAATGACGTGGCCGATATCGCCGAGCCGCACGCCTGCCCGTACGATCTCGATGCCCTTGCACATGCAGTCATGGCTCACCTGCGTGACGCGCCGCGCCTGGATCGAAGGCTCGCCGACGAAAAACATCTTGCTGGTGTCGCCGTGATAGCCGTCCTTGATGACCGTGATGTCTATGTTAACGATGTCGCCCTTTTTCAGGATCCGTTCTCCGGGAATCCCGTGGCAGACCTGGTGGTTGACTGACGTGCATATGGACTTCGGAAATCCGTGGTAATTGAGCGGTGCCGGAATGGCATGCTGGACATTGACGATGTAATCGTGACAGATCCGGTCCAGTTCCCCGGTGGTTACTCCGGGCTGAACGTGCGGACGGATCATGCGCAGCACTTCCGCCGCCAGGCGGCCCGCGACGCGCATTTTTTCGACTTCTTCCGGGGTTTTTATCGTGACTGCCATGATCGTTGAATGGCTGTGGGCCAGTACGCTGCCTTGCTGGGTCGATGGAACCAGTACAGACGCACTCTACCATGGACACGGGCAAAGCTCTTCCTTCTGGACCGTCGCGCAGGTCTGGGCCGGTGTTGGGGCCGGGCGCGAGTCCCTGGCGGGTGGGCGCCGGCAGGGCGGCCGGCCCGACCGGGCCTTCCTGCCCGTTGCGCCGGCGCGTGCGCATTGCTGGCCGCCCCCGGCTTGTGGTATAAAGCAACGTTTTTAAGGCACTAAATTCCGGCCTGGGCACCGCGGTGCCCGAATACCCAAGGCCGGCAATACACACGTGATCCGACGAAGGCCATCCGGGTGCTATCCGGCGCGCTGCGCTGGGGAGTTGGATGTTCCGGGATCACGGCGGAATAACCCGACCGGAGCATACCCATGAGTGAAGTTACGATGCGCCAGATGCTGGAAGCCGGCGTCCATTTCGGCCACCAGACGCGTTTCTGGCATCCCAAGATGCGCCCCTATATCTTCGGGGAGCGCAACAAGGTCCACATCATCAATCTTGAGAAGACCCTGCCCATGTTCAATGAGGCGATGGGTTATCTCAGCAAGCTCGCCTCGAACAAGGGGACGATCCTTTTCATCGGCACCAAGCGCCAGGCCGGTGACATCGTCCGCGAAGAGGCCACGCGCTGCGGCAGCCCCTATGTCGACCATCGCTGGACCGGCGGCATGCTGACCAATTACAAGACTGTGAAGAAATCCATCGAGCGGCTCAAGGCCCTGGAAGCCATGGAGCAGGATGGCACGTTCGACAAGCTCAACAAGAAGGAGACACTGCTGCTGACGCGCGAGCGCGACAAGCTCAACCGAAGTCTGGCGGGTATCAAGGAGATGGGCGGCCTGCCGGATGCGCTGTTCGTGATCGACGTCGGCCATGAATATATCGCGGTGTCGGAGGCGAACAAGCTGAACATCCCGGTGGTCGCAGTAGTGGATTCCAACTGCAAGCCGGACGGCGTGGACTACGTCATTCCGGGCAACGATGATGCCCTGCGCGCGATCCGCCTGTATGCGCGGGCGGCAGCGGACGCGATCATCCAGGGACGCCAGACCGTGGCGGTATCGCTGCCGTCCGATGATGAGGAGTTCGTCGAAATTGCCGAAGAGCCCTCAAAAATTAAGGTGGCAGCGAGGCGCAAGCCGGTGAGTGCCGCACCGCTGGCGGAGGAGTCGGCCCCCGCGCTTGATCGCGATGAAGGCGACATCAAGGCGGACCAGGTGGCGAATACAGAAGCACGCCGGCCGGCGCCGCGTCCCAATAAGGCCAAGGCCCCGGCAGGCCGGGGGCGAACGAAGGCCGGTCAGGGCGAGTAAGGCCGGTCAGGGCGAACAGGAAAAAGGGGGCCCTTGCCCCCTTTTTCTTAACGTAACAGGTTGTGTCGATTTTTCGGGGATGTGTATGACTATTACCGCAGGTCAGGTTAAGGAATTGAGAGAGCGCACCGGGCTCGGAATGATGGAATGCAAGGGTGCCCTGACGGAGGCCAATGGGAACATGGAAGCTGCCATCGAGCTGTTGCGCAGGAAGGCCGGGGCCAAGGTGGAGAAGAAGGCCGGGCGGACGGCGGCGGAAGGCGCAATTGCGGTATATCTGAGCCCTGACCGCAAGCTCGCCGCGATGGTGGAAGTGAACTCTGAAACCGATTTCGTTGCCAAAGGTGATGAATTCACGGCGTTTGCCGGAGCGGTCGCCACATGTGTCGCCGAGCGGAACCCGGCCACGCTCGAGGCGCTTGCCGCGCTTCCGCTGGGCGGCTCCGGAACGGTATCGCAGGTGCGCGAAGGGCTCGTTGCCAAGCTGGGCGAGAACATCGCAGTGCGGCGGTTCGTCCGCTACGCTTCTGCCGAAGGACATATCGCCTCGTACCTGCATGGACGGCGGATCGGCGTGCTCGTGGAACTCGTCGGCGGTGACGAGTCGCTCGGGCGCGATCTGGCCATGCATGTGGCGGCGAGCCGTCCCGAATATGTCGCACGAGAGGATGTGCCGGCCGATGTGGTCGCAAAGGAAAGGGAACTGTTTGCCGCACAGGCCGCGGATAGCGGCAAGCCGGCCGACATCGTCGAGAAAATGGTGGTCGGTCGGGTAAACAAGTACCTGGGCGAAATCACGTTGCTCGGCCAGCCTTTCGTCAAGGATCCGGAAATGACCGTTGACAAGCTGCTCAAGAAGGCATCGGCGCGGGTGGTCCGGTTCGGCCGTTACGAGGTCGGCGAGGGTATCGAGAAGGGCGCCAGCGATTTCGCCGCCGAGGTGATGGCCCAGGTGCGGGGAGGCTAGGTCCTTGGCCAGCAGGCCCGCCCCGGATGGCGCCAAGCCGGCGTACCGCCGCATCCTGCTCAAACTGAGCGGAGAGGCGCTGATGGGGGAAGACTCCTACGGAATCAACCGCCAGGTGCTCGGACGTATCGTCGGCGAGATCGGGGAAGTTGTCCATACCGGTGTGCAGCTGGCGGTGGTCATCGGTGGAGGAAACATCTTCCGCGGAGTCGCGCCCGGCGCCCAGAGCATGGACCGCGTCACAGCCGATTATATGGGCATGCTGGCCACGGTCATGAACGCGCTGTCGCTGCAGGATGCGCTGCGACAGGCGGGGGTTCCGGCAGTGGTGCTCACGGGGCTGACCATGGATGCTGTTGCCGAGCCGTATTCGCGGCGGGCGGCGCTGGCCCATCTCGAGTCTGGGCGGGTCGTGGTTTTCGGCGCCGGAACCGGGAATCCGTTTTTCACGACCGATACGGCTGCGAGCCTGCGGGGCGCGGAAATCGGCGCTGATATCGTGCTCAAGGCGACCAAGGTCGACGGTGTTTACACGAAGGATCCCATGCGCCATGCCGATGCGCGGCGTTACGAGGTGCTTACGTATGACGAGGCCCTCGAGCAGCGACTGGGAGTGATGGATGCCACCGCGATTGCGCTGTGCCGCGAGCAAAACATGCTTCTGCGCGTGTTCAGCATCAACTCGCCGGGGAGCCTGATGCGGATCGTGCGGGGCGAAAATGAAGGCACGCTGGTCAGACGCGGAGATTGATATCATGCATGAAGTGATCAGCAGGATCAGCAAGGACTCCGAAGCCAGGATGGCGAAGTCGATCGAAACGCTCAAGCAGGCGCTCGAGAAGGTGCGAACCGGAAGGGCTCATGCCGGCCTGCTCGAGCATATTCACGTGGAGTATTACGGAAGCCGGGCACCGCTCAGTCAGGTGGCCAACATCGCGGTGGCGGACGCGCGCGCGCTCACCGTGACGCCATACGACAAAAGCATGGTCCAGGCCATCGAAAAGGCGATCCAGGAGTCCGGACTAGGGCTCAATCCGGCGGTGGCCGGGCAGACGATACGTGTCCCGCTTCCGGTGCTCACGGAAGAGCGGCGCAAGGAACTCGGCAAGGTCGTGCGCAACGAAGGCGAAGAGGCAAAGATCGCTATCCGCAACGTACGCCGCGACGGCCTTACGCATCTCAAGGAGGCTCTTAAGAAGAAGGAGATCTCCGAGGACGACGAGAAGCGTGCCCATGAAATGATCCAGAAACTTACCGACCGGTTTACCGCGGACGTGGACAAGCTGGTTGCCGCCAAGGAACGTGATCTGATGGCGGTCTAGGCGGTGTGCCGCCGACGCTCCCCCGTCTGATAAATGGGTCCGAAATTACGTTTCAGCAAGATGTCTGAGCCAAGCAAGTCGTCCACTTCGTCCGCAGCGACCCCTCCGGTCCCGCGGCTGCCGCTGCATGTTGCGGTCATTATGGACGGCAACGGGCGCTGGGCCCGCAGCCGGGGTCTGCCGCGGATCGCCGGCCACCGCCGCGGAGTCGAGGCGGTCCGTGATCTGGTGGCTGCCTGCGGCGAGAAGGGTATCCGTTACCTCACGCTGTTTGCCTTCAGCAGCGAGAACTGGCGCCGTCCCGAGACTGAGGTGCGGCTGCTGCTGCATCTCTTTGGATTGGCGCTCGACAAGGAGGTGAAAAAGCTGCATGAAAACAACATTCGCTTCCGGGTGATCGGCGATATCTCGGCGTTCGGCGAAAAGTTGGCGGACCGCATACGGCAGGGCGAGGCGCTCACTCGCGACAATTCCGCGCTTACGCTGACAATTGCGGCCAACTACGGTGGCCGCTGGGATATCGGGCAGGCCTGCCGCGAGCTGGCCCGCCGCGTCGCGGCCGGGACCATGGATCCGGAATCAATCACAGCCGACAGTCTCGAACCCTTCCTCAGCATGGCAAAAATTCCGGAGCCGGACCTGTTTATCAGGACCGGTGGCGAGCAGCGCGTGAGCAATTTCCTGTTGTGGCAGCTGGCATACACCGAACTCTATTTCACGCCGGTGCTCTGGCCCGATTTCGACCGGAGTCAGTTCGAGGTTGCGTTGGCGTCATACGCCTCAAGGCAGCGCCGCTTCGGCCACACCGGGGAGCAGATCGAAGCTGCCGCATCGGGGAGCTCCGGTAAGCGTGCTTAGGCTGCGCGTCCTGACCGCTGCGGTTCTGGTGCCGCTCATAGTATGGGCAACGTTTGCGCTCACCACCCCCCAACTCGCGGGTTTGTTCGCATTTTTTTTCATCGCGGCGGCGTGGGAATGGACGGCGCTGTGCGGTCTGTCCAGGCGGCTGTGGCGTATCCTGTATGTCGCCGTGCTGGCGTCCGCCGGACTGGCGCTCTGGCAAGTGCCGGCGCTGCCGGTAATGCTTGCGGCGGTGGCCTGGTGGCTCTGGGCCCTGTATGAGCTTGTCCGTTATCCCGATTTGCGGCAGGGGTTTCTGGCGACGCCGTTCGGCCGGCGCCTGAGTGGTTTCTTCATTCTGATTCCGGCGTGGATAGCCCCGCTCGCCGTCCATGCCCGGGGTAGCGGCGGCCCGCGGCTTACCCTGTTCATCATGGTATTGGTGTGGATGGCTGATTCCGGCGCATACTTTGTTGGCAGGCCCTGGGGGCGGACCAAGATTGCGCCCCATATCAGCCCCGGAAAGAGCCTCGAGGGGCTCCTGGGCGGCGTGGTCATGGTATCGGTGCTGGCGCTTGCCTGCGGGAAGTACATATGGAAACTGAAGGCGCCGTCACTGGCGCTGTGGCTTGTGATCGCGGTGGTGGCGACGCTTTTCTCCGTGCTGGGTGACCTTGTGGAGAGCCGGGCAAAGCGCATCGCCGGAGTCAAGGACAGCGGGACGCTCTTGCCCGGCCATGGCGGAGTGCTCGACCGGGTTGATGCCCTTACCGCGGCGGCCCCGGTATTCGTTTTCGGATGGCTGCTGCTGAGGCCATTGCTATGACCAGCCTGCGGAATACCGTGAGCCCGCCGCCGGATAGGCGCTCCGGAGGTATGCGGGGCGTCACGATACTCGGGTCCACTGGCTCGATCGGCGTCAGCGCGCTCGATGTCCTGGTGCGCCATCCGCACCGCTTCCGGGTCGTTGCCCTGACTGCCAACAGTCAGGTCGAACGGCTGCTCGAGCAGTGCCGCCGGCACGTCCCGGATGTGGCTGTAATGCGGGACCCGCAGGCGGCCGGGGAGCTTCGCAGCGCGCTCGCCGGGCTGCAGCTGCCGACCGAGGTCCTCTCCGGCGAGGAAGGGCTTGCCAGGGCGGCGGCGCTGGCGCAAAGCAATATCGTCGTGGCCGCGATCGTAGGTGCCGCAGGACTGCTGCCGACACTCTCCGCCGTGCGCCATGGAAAACGCGTGCTGCTTGCCAACAAGGAGCCGCTCGTCATGTCCGGCCATATCCTGATGCAGGAGGCGGGCCGCTCCGGGGCGGAATTGTTGCCGGTCGACAGCGAGCATAATGCCATTTTTCAATGCCTGCCAGGCGGATTTCGGGCTGGAGTCCTGAGTCCGGGGGTGCGCAAGATCCTGCTGACCTGCTCGGGCGGACCGTTTCGTACCACCCCACTGGCAGAACTGGCCGGCGTCACGCCCGAACAGGCCTGCGCCCATCCGCGCTGGGTGATGGGCAGGAAGATTTCAGTCGATTCGGCCACCCTCATGAACAAGGGCCTGGAGATGATCGAGGCTTGCCGGCTCTTTGGTGTTGTGCCGGAGCAGATTGAGATCGTTATCCACCCGCAAAGCGTGATACATTCGCTCGTCTCCTATGCGGACGGCTCGGTGCTGGCGCAGCTCGGCAACCCTGACATGCGTACGCCGATTGCCCATGCTCTGGCGTGGCCCGACCGCATGGAGTCCGGTGTCAAGGAGCTCGATCTCGTGGAAGTGGCCCGGCTCGACTTCGAACGCCCCGACCCGAAGCGCTTTCCGTGTCTGCGTCTGGCGGCGGAGGCGGCGCGCGCCGGGGGCACGGCGCCGGCCATTCTCAATGCGGCCAACGAGGTGGCAGTAGCCGCGTTTCTTGGCGGCGCAGTGGGCTTTACGGACATACCGCGGATCATCGAGCACGTGCTGTCTCGGGTCTCGATGAACGAGGAGGCTGAACTCGCGGTAATCCTGGCGGATGATGCGCGCGCCCGCGAGGCGGCGGAGCAGTTCATCGCCGGATATTCGAGCAGGCCCAAGAGAGGCATTCAGTGACAACTTTCCTGTACTCGGCGCTCGCGTTCGTGGTGGCGATCGGTGTGCTTGTCATCGTTCACGAGTTCGGCCACTACTGGGTTGCGCGTCGCCTTGGCATCAAGGTATTGCGTTTCTCGGTGGGCTTCGGCAAGCCGCTGTGGTCGCGCCGCTTCGGTGCCGACCAGACCGAACTGGTGGTTGCGGCGCTGCCGCTCGGCGGCTACGTCAAGATGCTTGACGAGACCGAAGGCGCAGTGCCGCCCGGGGACTTGCATCGGGCCTTCAACCGCCAGCCCCTGGTCAAGCGCGGCGCCGTGGTGCTGGCCGGCCCGGCGTTCAACTTTCTGTTCGCGGTGGCGGCGTACTGGGCGCTGTTCTCGGTGGGCATCAGCGGCATCAAACCGATCGTGGGCAAGGTCGTAAAGGGCTCGATCGCCCAGAAGGCCGGGTTCCAGGTGGGGGATGATATCCTCAGTATCGATGGCAGGCCGACGCTGAGCTGGGATCAGCAGCGGCTTTATCTTTTCGCAAAGGCCCTGGACAAGTCTCGGGTACGGTTCAGGGTGCGGGATCCACAGGGGCGGATCGAGACACGGATACTGGACTTGTCGTCGCTGTCGGCCAACCGCATAAGCTCGGGCATGCTGGAGACCGCGACCGGACTGTTCGGGTATTCGCCCCGGGTGGCGCCGGTCATTGGGACAGTGATCTCCGGGAGTCCGGCGGCGAAGGCCGGTCTTGAGCCGGGAGACCGCATGGTCAGCATCAACGGCAAGCCGATACGCTCGTGGGACGACGTGGTCTCCACGATCCGCGCAAGCGCCGAACGCCGCATCCGCCTCACCGTGGAGCGGGCAGGGGCCAGAATCAGCTTCTCCCTGACGCCGGAGACGGTCGTCAGCGGCGGCCAGCGGATCGGCCGCATCGGGGTCGGCGTCAAGCCGCCGCAGGTGCCCGCAGACATGCGCGTGCTGGTCCGGCTCAATCCGTGGAGCGCGCTGCGCCAGAGCGCGGAGGACACCTGGCTCATGTCTTCGATCACAGTGAAGATGCTGGTGAAGATGCTGGAACTCAAGGTATCTACCCGTACAATCAGCGGGCCGATCACCATAGCCCGCTATGCCGGATATACCGCCCGTATCGGGTTCGGGCGGTTTCTCATGTTCCTTGCGGTGATCAGCATCAGTCTCGGTGTGCTGAATCTGTTGCCGGTTCCGGTTTTGGACGGGGGACACCTTCTGGTGTACGTGATCGAGGCGATCAAGGGCGGTCCGCTGCCGGAGCGAGCGCTGTACTGGGGCCAGCAGGTCGGCGTGATTCTGCTGGCCGCCCTGATGGCGCTGGCATTCTACAATGACTTCGTCAGACTGCTGCAATAGCCAACTCAACAATTACCGCCGCCTGAAATAAATTAGATAATGAAAGTACTTCCTGCGGTTCTGCTTCTGTGCTTGCTGTTTGCTACTCCCGCCTATGCGATCGAGTCCTTCGTGGTCAGGGATATCCGTGTCGTCGGGCTGCAGCGCATTTCCGCGGGTACGGTATTCAACTACCTGCCGATCAAGGTCGGCAGCACCGTGACTGACAGACGTGCACGCGACGCAATCAAGGCGCTGTTCAGGACCGGATTCTTCCGCGACGTCACCCTTGACCGCAGCGGCAGCACGCTGATCGTCAAAGTTGTCGAACGTCCGTCCATCGCAAGCATAAAGATTACCGGCGTCAAGGAGATCAGCAAGAGCACGCTGAAGAAGGGCCTCGATCAGGTGGGGCTTGCGAAGGGCCGGGTCCTCGACAAGTCGGTTCTGGACCAGATGGAGCAGGAGCTGAAGGGCCAGTATTTCTCGCGCGGTTACTATGCGGTGCAGATCAAAACCACAGTGACGCCGCGGCCCCGTAACCGGGTTGACGTGGATATCGCGGTCTCCGAGGGGCAGATCGCCAAGATCAGACAGATCACCATTGTCGGTAACCACAGTTTCTCGGAGAAGAAACTTCTCAGCACGTTCAAGCTGAGCACTCCGACGCTGTTCAGCTTTTTGACCAAGAACGACCAGTACTCTAAGCAGCAGCTTGCCGGAGACCTTGAGAACCTGCGTGCCTTCTACCAGAATCGCGGCTTCCTGAATTTCAACATCGACTCCACCGAGGTGTCCATCACGCCGGACAAGCGCCAGATCTACATCACGGTCAACCTCACCGAGGGCCGGCGCTACACGGTTTCTGGCTACAAGCTGGCAGGTAACCTGGTACTGCCGGAGCGGGTCATGAAGTCGCTCATCAGCATCAAGCCGGGTGCGGTATTCTCGCGCAAGGAAGTTGTCGACAGCAGCAAGCGCATATCGACGCGTCTCGGCGATCTCGGTTATGCGTTTGCGAACGTGAACGCGGTGCCTGAAGTCGATCGCAAGAACGGTACCGTGGCGTTCACGTTCTATGTCGATCCCGGCCGGCGCGTGTACGTGCGGCGCGTGAACTTCTTCGGAAACAACAGTACTGACGACGATGTGTTGCGGCGCGAGATGCGGCAGTTCGAGGGCGCGTGGTTTTCGGCGTCCAAGATCAAGTTGTCGCGTCGACGTCTGCAGCGGCTGGGGCTGTTCGACAGCGTTAACGTCCAGACTCCTGCGGTACCGGGCACGTCCGACGAGGTCGACATGAACGTCACCGTCAAGGAGCGCATGGCCAACAGCTTCATGGCCGGGGTCGGGTATTCCGATGTGGATCACCTGATGCTTACCGCGAGCGTGACTTTCCAGAATCTGTTCGGTACCGGCAAACAGCTCAGCACGAGTGTCGATACCAGCAGCTACGACAAGCACGTCGACGTCACCTATACCAACCCGTACTACACGCTGAACGGAGTGAGTCGCAGCCTGTCGATCTACGACGACCAGATCAACGCCTCAGCCGCCTATATCGCGGCGTACGATTCCAGTACGGTCGGCGCCGCCGTGCTCTACGGCATCCCGATCGGGGAATTCCGCACCGTGAATATCGGTCTGGGTGTGGAGCGGGTGGCACTTGGCGTCGATGCGGCCAGCGCCTTGGTTGCGCAGAACTTCGTCGCCAAATACGGTACCGACAACAGCGTCGTGAAAGGCACGCTGGGCTGGGAACGCAATACCCTCGACAACCCGATCTTCCCAAGAAAGGGAGACTATCAGCGCGTACAGACCGAGGTGACAGTGCCGGGGAGCAACCTGGAATACTATCTGGTCCGGCTGAAGACTGGCGCCTACCAACCACTCAGTCAGCGCTTTACCCTTGAAGGACGCGCCGAATACGATTTTGGTGGCGGCTACGGCAATACCCAGGATCTGCCGTTTTACAAGAACTTCTATGCCGGCGGCAGCAGCACAGTGCGCGGTTTCAGCCCCGAGTCCCTGGGTCCGAAGGATATCGGCGGCCCAAACCCGACGCTCCCCATTGGCGGCAACAAGCGGGTGCTCGCCAACATCTCGCTGCTGTTTCCGGTTCCCGGCGCTTCGGCCGACAACAAGTCCATGCGCTTGAGTGTGTTCACGGATGCCGGTATGGTGTACGGCACAGGCCAGCCGCTACAGCTCGGACAGTTGCGCTATGCAGCAGGCCTTGCTTTCCACTGGTATTCTCCGGTGGGACCGCTGAGCATTAGTGTGGCGGAGCCGCTAAACAAGCAGCCCGGCGATAACACGCAGATGTTCCAGTTTACGCTGGGCACGACGTTCCAGTGACGCACGGCTGGAGCGTGTGCGGCAAGGCGGACGGGAGCGGCGGGCGGCGTTTGGCGCTGCCGGCAGCCGGCAGGCGCTGGGTATGCGATAATCCGGATCGGCGATGGCGGTGGTCACACTAGAAGAGCTGGCACGGCGACTTCGCGGGCAGGTGCGGGGCGATGGGGCGCGCGAAATCCGTGGGGTAGCGACCCTGGCGGACGCGGGGCCGTACGATATCGCGTTCCTGGCCAATCCGAATTTTCACCGATATCTCGCCACCACCCGCGCTGCGGCGGTCATCCTGACCGAGAATGACGTCCGGCATTTCGCGGGAAACGCGCTGATTGTCGACAATCCGCATCTGTGTTTCGCGCGGGTGGCCGGGCTGCTCAATCCGGAGCCGGCCTGGGAGCCGGGGACTCACCCTAGCGCCGTTGTCGCGCACGGCGCGCAGGTCTCGGCTACGGCCTGGATCGGTCCGCATTCGGTGGTGGCGGAGGGCGCTATTGTCGCGGACAACGTGTTTATCGGACCGGGATGTTTCGTCGACCGCGACGCCACGATCGGAGCCGACAGCCGCCTGGTTGCGCACGTGACGATATGCCGCGGATGCGTCGTGGGAAAGCGCTGCATCATTCATCCGGGTGCGGTCATAGGCAGTGACGGTTTTGGCTATGCGCACGATGGTGCGCGCTGGATCAAGGTGCCGCAGCTCGGACGAGCAGTGCTGGGTGATGATGTCGATGTCGGATCCAACACCACGATAGATCGGGGGGCGCTGGGCGATACGGTCATTGCGGATGGCGTCAAGCTCGACAATCTGATTCAAATTGCGCACAACGTGCAAATCGGCGAACATACGGCAATGGCGGCGTTCGTGGGTGTCGCTGGAAGCGTCGTCATCGGCAAGCGCTGCACCTTTGGCGGGCGGGCCGGAATCGCCGGGCATCTGGAAATTGCCGACGATGTGCATGTAACTGGCACGTCACTGGTATCCGGATCGATCACGAAACCAGGGGTCTATTCTTCGGCGATCTCGTCTGAAGAGGCTGGTTCGTGGCGAAAAAATGCGGCGAGACTGCGCCAGCTGGATGCGCTCGTGCGTCGGGTCAAAGAACTGGAACACAAGGTGCAGATGCTCATTGAGGGAGAAAAACTTGACTAGTTTTGATATTTACAGCGTACTGAAACATCTCCCGCATCGCTATCCGTTTCTGCTGATTGACCGGGTACTGGAATTCACACCCGACGAATCCCTGGTGGCGATCAAGAACGTCACCATCAACGAGCCGTTTTTCCAGGGGCACTTTCCGAACCGTCCGGTCATGCCGGGCGTGCTTGTGGTCGAGGCCATGGCGCAGGCCTGCGGGGTGCTCTCGTTCAGGTCGGCGCAGACCCTTCCGACACAGAACTCGGTGTATCTGTTCGTCGGGATTGACAGGGCGCGCTTCAAACGCCCGGTGGAGCCCGGTGACCAGCTGTACATCCAGGTATCGCTGACCCGGAAGATGCACGGCATATACAAGTATAATGCCACCGCCAAGGTGGAAGGCGAACTGTGTTGCAGCGCGGAACTGATGTGCACGTACAAGGAATTCGAGTAGGTGATTCATCAGCAGGCAATCATAGATCCCTCTGCGCGTCTGGGAGAGAACGTGCATGTCGGCCCGTTCTCCGTCATCGGCCCAGAGGTGGAGATCGGCGACGGCACCTGGATCGGTCCGCACGTGGTCATAAACGGTCCGACGCGTATCGGAAAGCAGAACCGGATCTATCAGTTCTCCTCGCTCGGTGAGGTGCCGCAGGACCTGAAGTACGCGGGTGAATCGACCCGCCTGGAAGTCGGGGACCGCAATACTGTGCGTGAGTACTGCACATTCAGCCGCGGGACGGCAGGCGGTGGCGGAACCACGCGCATCGGTGACGACAACCTTTTCATGGCGTATGTTCACGTTGCGCATGACTGCCAGGTCGGCAACAAGACGGTATTCGCCAACTGTGCGACCCTCGCAGGGCACGTGTCCGTCGGCGACTACGCGATTCTCGGCGGATTCACCGGCATCCACCAGTTTTGCCGCGTCGGAGCGCATTGTATGACGGGCATCGCGACCATAACTTTCAAGGATGTGCCGCCCTTTCTCCTTGCATCCGGGAACACGGCCAGGCCCTACGGGCTCAATCTGCGCGGTCTGAAGCGGCGCGGCTTTTCGGAGACCGCGATCGATTCGCTGCGGCGCGCTTATAAGATAATCTACCGATCGGGACTGAAGCTGGACGAGGCCCTCGAACGCCTGGACAGTCTGGCCCAGGAACACGAAGAAGTCCGGTACCTCGCTGATTTCATCCGGCAGTCGGATCGCGGCATCATACGCTAGGGCATGTGAACAGAAATGCCGCAATCCAATACGACCGTACGCATCGGCGTCGTCGCTGGCGAGATGTCCGGGGATCTGCTGGGCGCACGCCTGATGGCGGCGCTGAGCAAACGGCTCCCGGCGGTTGAATTCGAAGGCATCGGGGGGCCGGAGATGGTCGCGCTTGGCTGCCGCAGCCTTTTCCCCATGGAGAGGCTGTCGGTGCTCGGACTGACCGAGGTGCTGGGCCGTTACCGCGAGCTGCGCGCCATACGCGCCCGCCTGCGGCGCCATTTCCTGGAAAACCCGCCGGACCTGTTCATCGGCATTGATTCACCCGGATTCAATCTGGGCCTGGAGCATGCACTCAGGCGTGCCGGAATCCGCACCGTCCACTATGTCAGTCCGCAGGTATGGGCATGGCGCAGCTACCGCGTGCACAAGATCCGTAAGGCGGTCAACCGCATGCTGACACTGTTTCCCTTCGAAGAGCAGTTCTACCGGACACACGGCGTCCCGGTCGAGTTCGTCGGACACCCGCTGGCCGATGAGATTCCAGATCAAGTGGACATGCGCCAGGTGCGTGCGCGCCTGAAGCTGCCCCAGGACAAGATCATCGTTGCGCTCCTGCCCGGTAGCCGCGTGAGTGAACTGCACGCGCTTGCCGACATCTTCGTGATGACGGCGCTGTGGCTGCAGAACCGCCATCCCGAGATGCAGTTCATCGTGCCGTTCGTGAACCGCGAGACGCGGCAGATATTTGAGGATGCGGTAAAACGCAACAGCGCCTGGGATCTGCCGCTCACGCGCCTGCATGGCCATTCGCGCGATGCCCTGGGCGCTGCTGATGTGGCCCTGGTGGCGTCTGGAACTGCGACGCTGGAGGCGCTTCTGCTCAAGCGGCTGATGGTTGTCACCTACCGCGTGTCGCGGCTGAGTTATGTGCTGATCAAGATGTTGTCGCACGTGCGCCGCTACTCGATGCCTAATAATCTTGCCGGACGTGCGCTGGTCCCGGAGCTGCTGCAGCACGACGCAGTGCCCCGGAAGCTCGGGATCGAGATCGAATACCAGCTCACCCATCCGGGTCCGGCGCGCGATACGCTCGATGCCTTCGGACAAATTCACGAGCAGCTGCGACGTGGCGCCAGCGAGCGAGCGGCTGAGGCCGTTCTGCAGGAGCTCGGCCGGGCGATGGCATGAGCGACAGGCACGGCGTCTTGCTCGTGGCCGGGGTGGACGAAGCCGGCCGCGGACCCCTGGCGGGTCCGGTCATGGCGGCGGCGGTGATTCTTGATCCCGGTCATCCGATAGCAGGGCTCGCTGATTCGAAGATCGTCGCGCCCGCGAGGCGCGAGGAGCTTGCCGCGGAAATCCGTATTCGCGCCCTGGGCTGGGCCGTAGCCTCCGCTTCGGTCGAGGAAATAGACCGTCTGAATATCCTTCAGGCGAGCCTGCTGGCCATGAGCCGGGCGGTTGCCGCCCTGGATCCGGCGCCCGCGCAGGCGCTTATCGACGGCAACCAGGTGCCGCGCCTGCAGTGTGCTGCCCGCGCGATCGTGCGGGGAGATGCCACGGAGCCGGCAATTTCGGCCGCATCAATCCTCGCCAAGGTGGCGCGCGATGCCGAGATGTGCGCCCTGGACGGAATCCATCCGGGCTATGATTTTGCCCGCCACAAAGGCTATCCGACGCCCCAGCACCTGTCTGCGCTGGAGCGTATCGGCGTCAGTCCGGCGCACCGGCGCAGCTTTGCCCCAGTGCGCCGGCTGCTGGCACCGCAGCATGCCCGCGTCTGATCGGGCAGCGGGCTCGGTCGGGCTGCTGCCAGGCCTCCGGGATCGGGGATTCAGCGATGCCGGCCGGCACGGTGCGTCCCGCCTTTCCCGGTTGCGGTTTTTGCGCTGAAATATCCCCTGTGAACCCGCCTTTCGTCCATCTGCACGTTCATTCGGAATTTTCGCTCGTCGATGGCATTGTTCGTATCGACGAACTGGTGGCGAGTGCCGTGGCCCAGGGCGTGCCGGCGGTAGCGCTCACCGATCTGGCCAATGTGTTCGGCATGGTAAAATTTTACCAGGCCGCCGTAGCGGCCGGCCTGAAGCCGATCATCGGTGCCGATCTGTGGGTCGAGAACCCGGCCGACCGCAACAAGCCGAGCCGGCTGGTGCTTCTGTGCCAGGACACGGCTGGCTACCGGAACCTGTGCCAGCTGCTCACCCTTGCCTACGGGGAAGGCCAGTCGGGCGGCAGGCCGCGCATCATGAAGGACTGGCTGTGGGCCCGCAGCGGCGGGCTTGTGGCTCTGTCCGGAGCCCTGGACAGCGACCTCGCCCAGGCGCTACTGGCGGGTAACGGCGAGCTCACCGACGCCCTGGTCGCGGAATATCAGCAGGCCTTCGGTGACCGCTATTACCTGGAACTTCAGCGAACCGGACAGCCACTGCAGGAGGAGTACAACAGCGCAGCCGTGCGCCTGGCCCAGCGGCGCGGACTGGCGGTCGTGGCGACCAACGCTGTGCAGTTTTTGCGTCCCGAGGATTTCGAGGCGCACGAGGTGCGGGTATGCATCCAGGACGGGCGCATCCTCACGGACAGCCGCCGCCCGCGGCGCTATACCGAACAGCAGTATTTCCGTTCCGCCGCAGAAATGGCGGCCCTGTTCCGGGATCTTCCCGAGGCGATCGAGAATTCGGTGGAGATTGCCCGCCGCTGCAACCTACGCCTGGAGTTCGGGCGCTATTATCTTCCGGATTTTCCGCTGCCCCCTGGCCAGAGTGTCGACGAGATGCTGCGCCAGCAGGCCTGCACCGGCCTGGAGGCACGACTGCAGCTCCTTCCCGAGGAGGCGCGCGTAGCATGCGCGGACGAGTACCAGAAGCGGCTCGATTTGGAGCTCGGCGTCATCGTGCAGATGGGGTTCGCCGGCTATTTCCTGATTGTCGCGGACTTCATACAGTGGGCCCGTGATCACGGCGTGCCGGTCGGGCCGGGGCGCGGGTCAGGCGCCGGCTCGCTCGTTGCCTACGCCATGGGCATCACGGCGCTCGATCCGATCAAGTACGACCTGCTGTTCGAGCGATTCCTCAATCCAGAGCGTGTATCGCTGCCGGATTTCGACGTGGATTTCTGCATCGAGGGACGCGACCGCGTGATTGACTACGTCACCAGGCGCTACGGCAAGGAGAAGGTGTGCCAGATCATCACCCACGGCACGATGGCGGCAAAGGCGGTGGTCCGCGACGTCGGTCGCGTGCTCGATCATCCGTACGGCTACGTGGACAAGCTTGCCAAGCTTATACCGATGGAGCTCGACATGACGCTCGACAAGGCGATCGAGCGCGAACCGATGCTGCGGGAGCGCTACGAGAGCGGGGAGGACGTGCGCGCTCTTCTCGACACGGCACGCGCCCTCGAGGGGCTGGCGCGTTCGGCCGGCAAACACGCAGCCGGCGTGGTGATCGCTCCGAGCGCGCTCACGGATTTCATGCCTCTATACTGTGAACAGGGAAGCACGCAGTTCGTGACGCAGTTGGACATGAAGGACGTCGAGACGATTGGGCTTGTGAAGTTCGACTTTCTCGGCTTGCGCAATCTCACCATCATCGACAAGGCAGTAAAAACGGTCAACGCCACGCGCGAGCGGCTCGGCGAGCCGCCGCTGGTGATCGAACGACTACCGATAGATGACCCCGAGACTTTTACGCTGCTCAAGTCCTGCCGCACGACCGCGCTGTTCCAGCTCGAATCGCGCGGAATGAAGGATCTGATCCAGCGGCTGCAGCCCGACAACTTCGAAGAGATTGTGGCGCTTGTGGCGCTGTTCCGCCCCGGCCCGCTGCAGTCCGGCATGGTTGACGATTTCGTCAACCGCAAGCACGGCCGCGAACGCATCCGGTATCCGCATCCGAGCCTCGAACCCATCCTCAGGCCCACATACGGCGTGATCCTGTACCAGGAGCAGGTGATGCAGATTGCCCAGGTGCTGTCCGGATACACGCTCGGGAGCGCCGACTTGCTGCGGCGCGCGATGGGCAAGAAGAAACCCGAGGAGATGGCCAAGCAGCGCGATGTCTTCGTCAACGGAGCGGTGGCGCGCAAGGTGGACGGTAAGCTCGCCGGTGACATTTTCAACCTGATTGAGAAGTTTGCCGGTTATGGCTTCAACCGCTCGCATTCCGCAGCCTATGCGCTCATCACGTATCAGACTGCCTGGCTCAAGGCACACTATCCGGCAGCGTTCATGGCGGCGGTACTGACGGCGGACATGGACAAGACCGACAAGGTCGTAACCATGATCGCCGAATGCCGCAGCATGGGCATAAGCCTTATGCCGCCTGATATCAATCGCTGCGACTACGCCTTTGTGCCGCTTGACCCCGGGGCTGCCAGCGCGCCGGCGGCAGAGGGCGAACCGCAGCCCGGCCTCACCATCCTGTACGGTCTCGGTGCCATCAAGGGCTTGGGCGAGTCGGCCATCGAAGCCATCCTAGATGCGCGCCGCAGTGGCGGTCCATTCCGTGATCTGTTCGACCTTTGCCGGCGCATCGATCTGCGGCGGGTGAACCGGCGGGTGCTCGAGTCGCTGATTCGCGCCGGGGCGCTGGACGGGCTCGGCCCGGACCGCGCCGCGATGATGGCGTCGCTCAACACCGTGCTCGCCGCCGCCGGGCAGTACAGCAAGAACCGCGATGCAGGACAGGTTGACCTGTTTTCCGCGGCCAGCGTCCCGGCAGAAGCGCCGCGCCTTGCCGAGGTCGCGCCGTGGTCCGAGGAGCAGCGCCTGCAGGGCGAAAAGGATACGCTCGGCCTGTACCTCACCGGCCATCCCATCAGGCGCTATGAAGCCGAGCTGCGGCACATCACCGACAACTGTCTGGCGGAACTGAAGCCGGTCGAGGACCGCCCTGTGGTGGTGGCGGGGCTGGTTGTCGGGATGCGCACGATGAACACTCGCCGTGGCGACCGCATGGCGTTCGTGACTCTGGACGATCGCACCGGCCAGCTTGAGCTGGCCGTGTTCTCGGAGCTGTACGAGCGCCACCGAGAGCTGCTCGGCAAGGATAACCTTCTGATCGTCGAAGGACAGGTGAGCGTGGACGAATACTCGGGCGGTTTCCGGATGAGCGCGGAGAAGATCTACGACATCGACCAGGCGCGCGCGGCCATGGCAAGCCGCCTGGAAATCGACGTGGACGCGGAACTGGCCGGAAACGGGTTCGCGCGCGAGCTGCAGGAGATTCTGAAACCGGCGACGCCCGGCCGGTGTCCGGTGCACCTTCAATACCGCCGGTCCGACGCCGAGGCGCAGATCGTTCTGGGCGAGGAGTGGCGGATCACACCGAGCGGTGCGGTGCTGGAGCGCCTGTGGCAGCTTGCAGGACAAGAGCATGTGCGTTTAATCTACGCCGGGGCGACGCGCCAGGTTTAGTCATGAATCCCAATTTTCTGGATTTCGAGCAGTCCATTGCCGATCTCGAGGCGAAGATCGAGGCATTGCGATTCGCCGACAAGAACAGCGAACTGAACATCAATGAAGAGATCAACCGTCTGCGGCTCAAGAGCCGCAAGCTAACCGAGTCCATATTCACTTCCCTGACGCCGTGGCAGATCTCGCAGCTTGCCCGCCATCCGCAGCGGCCCTATACCCTCGACTATATCGGGCGCATATTCACCGATTTTCAGGAACTGCACGGGGATCGCGCGTTTGCCGACGATCCCGCCATCGTTGCCGGAATCGCGCGGCTCGAGGACCACTCGGTGGCGGTGATTGGCCACCAGAAGGGCCGAGACACGCGCGAAAAGGTGCGGCGAAATTTCGGAATGCCGCGGCCGGAAGGCTACCGCAAGGCAATGCGCGTGATGAAAACGGCAGAACGGTTCCAGATGCCGGTGGTTACGTTCATCGACACGCCGGGGGCTTACCCCGGTGTCGGTGCCGAGGAGCGGGGGCAGAGCGAGGCCATTGCGCGCAACCTGTATACGATGGCGTCCCTCGGGACCCCCATACTCGCCACCGTGATCGGCGAAGGAGGGTCGGGCGGAGCGCTGGCGATAGGGGTCGCCGACCGTGTCATGATGCTGCAGTACTCGACCTACTCGGTGATTTCGCCGGAGGGATGTGCCTCCATCCTGTGGAAGAGCGCGGACAAGGCGGCGCTGGCGGCGGAAGCGATGGGCATCACCGCCGACAGCTTGCTCAAGCTTGGGCTCATCGATGAGGTGGTGCCTGAACCTCTTGGCGGCGCGCACCGGGACATTGATGCCATGGCCGCATCGCTGCGCCAGGCCTTGTTGTCGGGCCTGGAGAACCTGGCCAGCGTTCCGGCCGAGCAGTTGGTGACGGCCCGGTACGCGCGACTCATGCAGTACGGCAAGTTTGACGAGACCTGAGCATCGTTTCTCCGCAACCTCCCTGGGGCAGGTGCTGTTCGGGGATCTGCGCCTCGCAGCCGATACCTCGTTCCGGGTCGCGTACAGTGGCGGTCTCGATTCGCACTCCCTGCTGCACGCCCTGGCGGCGCTGCGCGCCGCTGCGCCGCTGCGCCTGGAGGCCATGCACGTCGATCACGGGTTGCATCCGGCGTCGGCCGAGTGGTCGCGCCACTGCCTGCAAGTGTGCGCCGGCCTGGAAGTCCCGTGCCGGGTCGAGGGGCTGGAAGTGCGGCCGATGCGCGGCGAGGGGATAGAGGCGGCCGCGCGCGCAGCGCGTTACGCCGCCTTCGCACGTCAACAGCGCAGCGGCGACGTCCTGGTGACCGGACACCAGCAGGACGACCAGGCTGAAACCGTGCTGTTGCAGCTGCTGCGCGGGACGGGGATACGTGGTCTTGCCGGCATGCCAGCGCTGGCGCCGTTCGGGCCGGGGCAAATCGCCAGGCCGCTGCTCAGCTTCAGCCGAGCGGCGCTGCGTAGCTATGCCCTGGACCAGGGCCTGGAATGGATTGAGGATCCAAGCAACCTGGATACGGGCTACCGTCGCAACCGTTTGCGGCAGCAGCTGATCCCGCAGCTCGAGGAGTACTGGCCGAGTGTCCGCGCGGTGCTGGCACGCAGCGCTGCGCATGCCGCCGAGACGCTGCAGCTGCTCGATGAGGTCGGGGCCCAGGACCTGGCATGCTGCCTCGCTCGCCACCGCCACGGTGACGGGCGGTTGCGACCGCCGTCATTGTCTGTTGCGGCGCTTGCGGCCCTGTCGCGGGCGCGGAGGCGGAACGTCCTGCGGCACTGGATGAGGGTGCGGGGGTTTCTCGCGCCGAGCACCGTGCATCTGGATGAGATCGATGACCGGCTGGCGCTCCTGCCGAAGTCGCGGCACGCGCGCATCGCCTGGCCGCAGGCCGAGGTCTGGCGCTACCGCGACGAGCTGCACGTCATGGCGCCCTTGACGGCGGTCGCCAGCGATTTGGCGCTCGACTGGGACCTGGCCGCCCCGCTCGCCATTCCGGGAACCGGCTATCGACTGCGCCCGCTGGAAGCCTCCGGCCGGGGACTTGCGCGCGCACGTCTTGCAGGCCGGCCGGTGCAGGTGCGGCTGCGCCGTGGCGGGGAGTCCTGTCGCCTGCCCGGGAAGATGCACCACCAGAAGCTCAAGAAGCTGCTCCAGGGCTGCGGGCTGGAGCCCTGGCTGCGGGATCGCGTTCCCTTGGTGTATGTGGGCGGGGAGCTGGCGGCCGTGGCCGACCTGTGGGTGTGCGAACCGTACGCAGCGATGGCGCAGGAACCCGGCGTGGCCTTCGCCTGGGAGCCCTGTTAGGGCGTGCTGTCGGCATTCCCGCTGCCATGGGCAGTGCAATTCTCATTTTCATTGTGCGTGAACCCGGCATCTGGTAACCTGTGATTCCGTTCGGGCTCCTCCGGTGCGACACCGGAAACCCTTTTAGGAAGCCCCCGAAAACGGATTCCATGACCAAATTCATCTTCGTCACCGGCGGCGTCGTGTCCTCGCTCGGCAAGGGCATCGCGTCAGCCTCCCTGGCTGCCATTCTGGAAGCGCGCGGCATCAAGGTCACACTGCTGAAGCTCGATCCCTATATCAATGTCGATCCTGGCACCATGAGCCCGTATCAGCACGGGGAGGTGTTTGTCACCCAGGATGGCGCCGAAACCGATCTTGATCTTGGCCACTATGAGCGGTTCGTACGCACCATCATGGGGCGCAACAACAACTTCACCACCGGACGCATCTACGAGAACGTGATACGCAAGGAACGTCGCGGCGACTACCTCGGCGCCACCGTGCAGGTCATTCCGCATATCACCGACGAGATCAAGCGCTGCATCGTGCAGGGGGCAGATGCGGCGGATGTCGCCATGGTCGAAATCGGTGGCACGGTAGGCGACATTGAATCACTGCCATTTCTCGAGGCTATCCGGCAGATGGGTGTGGAGCTCGGGCACGAGAACGTCGCGTACATGCACCTGACCCTGGTGCCGTATATCGTGGCGGCGGGCGAAATCAAGACCAAGCCAACGCAGCATTCGGTCAAGGAGCTGCGTTCGATCGGAATCCAGCCCGACGTGCTGCTGTGTCGTGCCGACCGCCGGCTACCTGAAGACGAACGCCGCAAGATCGCACTGTTCACGAACGTTCCGGTCAGGGCCGTGATCTCGGCCGTGGACGTCGGAAACATATACAAGATTCCGCTGCTGCTGCACGAGCAGGGGCTAGACGAGATCGTTGTCGAGAAGCTCCGGCTCAAGGCCCACCCGGCAGACCTCGGCGAATGGCGCAAGGTGGTCGATGCGATGGAGCATCCGACTGGCGAAGTCGAGATAGCGATCGTCGGCAAGTACGTGCATCTTACCGAGTCTTACAAGTCGCTGTCGGAGGCCCTTTCGCACGCAGGACTGCACACCCGCACGCGCGTGCGGATCCGCTATGTCGACTCAGAAACGATTGAGCGTGACGGCGTGGGTGCGCTGCAGGGCGTTGACGCCGTGCTGGTTCCCGGAGGTTTCGGAGAACGGGGCATCGAGGGCAAGGTTGCGGCGGTCAGTCACGCCCGCACGCACCGAATTCCGTATCTGGGAATCTGCCTAGGGATGCAGGTTGCGGTGATAGAATTTGCCCGCCACAAGGCCGGCCTGGAACGGGCACACAGCACCGAGTTCGACCCCGGGACACCGGCGCCCGTGATTGCCCTGATTACCGAATGGAAGCGCGCGGACGGCGCTGTCGAGACGCGAAGCGGAGCGAGCGATCTCGGCGGCACGATGCGACTGGGAGGACAGGAATGCCATCTGGTCGCAGGTACGCGTGCCCGCGAGCTGTATGGCAAGGACGTCATCATTGAGCGGCACCGTCATCGCTACGAGTTCAACAATCGCTATCGCGATGTCCTGGCGCAGCACGGGCTCGTGCTCTCCGGGTTTTCGGCCGATGGCAGCCTGGTCGAGGTGGTCGAGCTGGCGGATCATCCCTGGTTCATCGGCGTGCAGTTCCATCCGGAGTTCACCTCAAATCCGCGCGACGGGCATCCGCTGTTCAGCGGATACGTGCTTGCTGCCCGGGCGCATCGTACTGCCCAGGCGCTTCAACAGGTGGCGGCGCGATGAAGCTGTGCGGATTCGACGCGGGGTTGGACCGGCCGCTGTTTCTCATTGCCGGGCCCTGCGTAGTAGAGTCGCTCGATCTGGCCCAGGAAACAGCCGGACGTCTGAAGGAAATCACAGATCGTCTCGCAATCCCGTTCATTTACAAGTCGTCGTACGACAAGGCGAACCGCAGCTCGGCCCGATCGTTCCGCGGTCTCGGCATCGACGGCGGTCTGCAGATTCTCGAGCGCGTCCGGCGGGAGATCGGGGTTGCGGTGCTTACCGACGTGCACGCTGCGGACGAGATAGATGCGGCGGCTTCCGTCGTCGACGTATTGCAGACCCCGGCTTTCCTGTGCCGCCAGACCGACTTCATCGAGGCGGTCGCGGCAAGCGGAAAGCCGGTCAATATCAAGAAGGGCCAGTTTCTTGCGCCCTGGGACATGAAGAATGTGGTGGAAAAGGCCAATGCCGCGGGCGGGAAGGGGCGGATAATGGTGTGCGAGCGCGGCGTATCGTTTGGCTACAACAATCTGGTGTCGGACATGCGTGCGCTGGCGGTCATGCGTGAAACCGGCTGCCCCGTGGTCTTCGATGCCACCCATTCGGTACAGCTTCCGGGCGGCCAGGGTACGCGCTCGGGTGGCCAGCGGGAGCACGTACCGGTGCTGGCCCGCGCCGCCGTTGCCGCCGGCATCTCGGGCCTGTTTATGGAGACCCATCCCGATCCTGAGCGGGCGCTGAGCGATGGGCCCAATTCGTGGCCGCTAGACCAGATGGAGAGATTGCTCGTCACGCTCAAGGAACTGGATGCTGCGGTCAAGCGCTCCGGATTGGTGGAAACGCTCCTGCCGAGCGGCTGAGCGCCCCAGCCGCAACAGTCAGGGATAAATCAAGCATTGCAACTTGTCTGAAGAAGAAATGACCAAAATCACAGAAATCCATGCGCGCGAGATACTCGATTCTCGCGGCAATCCTACGGTGGAGGCCGATGTCGTTTTGGCCTCTGGGGTACGCGGTCGCGCAGCCGTTCCCTCGGGTGCCTCGACCGGCGAACGTGAAGCGGTGGAATTGCGTGACGGGGATCCCCGACGCTATGGCGGCAAGGGCGTGCGCAAGGCGGTAGGGCACGTCAATGAGGACATCCGCAAGATCCTGTGCGGCAAGGATGCGCGCGACCAGTCGGCGATCGACCGAGCCATGATCGATCTGGATGGCACGCCGAACAAGGGACGGCTCGGCGCCAATGCGATCCTGGCGGTGTCGCTTGCCTGTGCCCGGGCAGCGGCCACGGACTCGGGGCTGCCGCTGTACCGCTATCTGGCTGGCGGCCGCCGTCCGGTCATGCCGGTACCCCAGATGAATGTGGTCAACGGGGGCGCGCACGCCGACAACAGCGTCGACCTGCAGGAGTACATGATTCTACCGGCCGGAGCCGCAAGCTTCTCTGAGGCGCTGCGCTACGGGGCGGAAGTCTTTCACGCGCTGCGCAAGGTCCTCCAGGGCATGGGCCTGAGCACAGCCGTAGGCGACGAGGGCGGATTCGCGCCGAATCTGGCGTCGAACGAGGCGGCCATCCAGGTGATTCTGCAGGGGATCGAGGCGGCCGGCTACCGGCCAGGCGTCGACCTGTTCCTGGGGATCGACGCGGCCAGTTCCGAGTTCAACAGAGATGGCAAGTATGTGCTCGCATCCGAACATGTCGAGCTCACTCCGGCGCAGTTCGTAGACAAGCTTGCTGCCTGGATGGACAAGTATCCGATCATTACCATCGAAGACGGCATGGGCGAGAACGACTGGCAGGGATGGGCGCTGCTTACCCGGACCCTGGGGGCTAAAGTGCAGCTGGTGGGGGATGACGTGTTCGTCACGAACACAACCATCCTGAAGCAGGGCATCGAACAGGGCATTGCCAATTCCGTGCTCATCAAGCTGAATCAGATCGGAACCCTGACCGAGACGCTGGCGGCGATCGAGATGGCGCGTGGCGCCGGGTACACCGCGGTGATATCGCACCGTTCCGGCGAGACCGAAGACACTTTCATCGCGGATCTTGCGGTCGCGACCGGCATCGGCCAGATCAAGACCGGCTCGATGTCGCGCTCGGACCGGATCGCGAAGTACAACCGTCTGCTGCGCATCGAGGAAGAGCTTGGCGCCGAGGCGCAGTATCCCGGACTGGCGGCATTCCCGAAGCTCGGGCGCGGTAGCGGAGCGGCATCTCGGGCGGACTGATGCCGTCTGCGAGCAGTCACGCCGAGTCACGTGATGGCGCGATGGGGTAGCAGCAATCCGGTGGCGAATGCCTATACTACGGAAAGGCAGGGCTTGGGTGTCAGGGACTTTCGGGTCCATTGATGGAACGCCGAGACGGCGGAAGGAGGCGGAAGGTGCAGAATGTGGCTGGTGCGGCGGATCGCGCCCGGTTTCGGTTTGCGTTCGCTCCACATGCACTGCGGCATGGGGTCCGTCTACCCCGGTTGGGGTCGGATGACGGTGCGGTGAGAATTGCGGCCTACTTGCTTGCCGGGCTGCTGCTGGTGCTGCTGCAGTACACGCTGTGGTTTGGCACCGGAGGTGCGGTCAGCCTGTGGCGGCTGAAGCACGAGATCGCGATTCAAAAGGCACAGAATGCGCGGGTAAACGAACGCGATCAGGCGCTCGACGCCAAGGTGCTCGATCTCCGGCAGGGGCTGGCATCGGTGCAGGATCTCGCACGCTCCCAGCTCGGCATGGTGAAGAAGAATGAAACCTTCTATCAGGTCATCCAGCAGGACGGGGAGGGTAGCGGCGCCTCGCGGCGCTGAGGACCGGGCGCCGCAGGCAGTGACCGCATCTGCACCGTTCCGTCAGCCGCTGGCCGCCGCCGATTCGAGTTCTAGCGGGTAGGGCATCTCGAGCAGTTGCAGTCTTGGGCCGGAAGGGCTGTCGAGATGCAGCTCCGCGTTCCGGATGCTGCTGATCTGGACTACGGCGAGCAGATCGAATCCGTCCTCAGGGCCCGGCTGGGCATCAACCACGGTTCCCGCCGATTGTCCCACAAAATCCGGCGCATAGACCGGCGCCCCGGGTTGCGGACGCGTTCCAGTCCGGACCCGCGCCCGGATCATGCGCTGCTTGAGGCGACCCAGATAGTGCATGCGCGCCACGATCTCCTGCCCCGGGTAGCAGCCTTTGTTGAAGCTGATTCCTCCGACTAGATCGAGGTTTGCCATCTGCGGGACGAACTGTTCAGTCGTGCCCGGCAATACCGTCGGCATGGCGGCTGCGAGGTCGAGCCAGGACCAGGAAGCCGCACCAACCGGCACAAGCCGCGTACGCAGTTGCGTCCACAGACGCACCATCGCCGCCGCGCGGCCTACGAGTTCGAAGCGGGGCGTGGGTCCGGCAACTCTCAGGACGGTGACCTCTGCCGCAGTCATGCAGGCATCGACCCGGTCAGGGGCAGGCATCCCCGCTTCCGACAGCATCGTCGGGGTGTTCGGCCCTGCGACGCCGATGCGCACCCATTCGGCGCCGACATCCTCAAGCCTCACCTTGGCGCGCAACACGAACATCCGCAGGCGCTTGAGCGTCGGTTCCATCAGGCCTGTGGGCAGCTGCAGAAAATAGGTGCCTTCACGCATGAATATCCGGAAAATGGCGAGCATGCGGCCCTGCGGGCTGCAGTATGCCGCGATTTCACTGCGGGTGGCAGCGACCAGCGAGACATCGTTGCTGAGTTGGCCCTGCAGAAAGCTGCCGGCGTCCTCTCCGGCGGCACTGATCAGCGACAGGTGCGACAGGTCCGCCATGACATCGCCCGCGGCAACATGGCGGCGTTCCGACTCCGTGTTCCCGAAGTGGCTGACTTCGCCATCGGCCAGCACGGCACCCCCAGCCTTCAGAAACTCCAGCCACTCCTGATTCGATTGCATGTAGTCGACCCACGTTCCAGCAGGCGCGCGTTCGTTTGGTGGTTGCGACCAGGTCCACGCAGCGCGGGCTGCCACATATCGCCTATACATTGTACTGCAGGCCGGCTCGATCGCTGAATTTCACCCCGTTCGGCCGGTATCACCGGCGGCAATGCGGGCCGCCGCAGGGCGGGCCGCACAGCAAACCCCGATCAGCCGGGCCGCCCGGAGCGGCTGCCCGTTGGCCGCATACACTCCATGGTCTGGTGCCACAATTTTGCATAGAAATTAAAGCTATAATGGCAGGGCGGCGCCTATTGAGAAGACCTGGACTAATGTTAAAATGAGGGAAATTTCCTTGCGGGTGGGCTCGCGAGCAGGCCGGTGACGGCCTGGCGGCAATATGGCGGTGTTTCCGGTCCGGAACATCCAATAAATCCGATGCCGCAACTAATAATTGGCGCATGACGTCGCGAAATTGCGACGGGTCAATGCGCTTTTCTCCATCTCGAAGTAACTGTAACAAAAGGTAGTCCCGGATTCGCATCTGCGGCGCAGATGCGGGGTGGGTGGCGGGAAGAAGAATTGCTAGACGGATTGGCCGCTCAAACGGTTTTGCCGTCACGCAGCACACGGCGTCTGGGAGCGCGCTGCATGATTCGAGTTTTCAAGCATTACATGCCGGCGTCGTTGCTGGTGCTCGGTATCATGGAGACTGGCGTGCTCTTCCTGTCGATTTACGCCGGCGTGGCGGCCTGGTTCTGGAAGGACGAGGGTGGAATTCCGCGCGCCGGTCTGGGAATGGTACTTCCGAGGGCGTTCACTTTTGCGGTAGCCATGCTGGCCATCATGGTCGCCATGGGCCTCTACCAGCGCGAGTACCAGCCGCGGGTGTGGCACTACGGGCGGATTGCCGTGAGTTTTGTCGTCGGGCTCGCCGCGATGAGCCTGATCTTCTATGCGGTGCCGAAGCTGTTTGTCGGCCGGGTCGCATTCGGTATTGCCTATATTATTGCATTCGCCAGCATTGTGGCGGTGCGGTCCGTCTATCTCTCGCTGGGCGAGATTGGCAACAACAAGCGGCGCATCCTGGTGCTTGGTACCGGCACGCGTGCGGCAAAAATAGATGCCCTCGAGCGTTCCGGAAACGGCCAGCAGGGATTCCGCGTGGTCGGATACCTACCGCTGGGTGGCGGACATCACTTCGTGAACAAAGACAAGGTCCTTGCCGAGGAGGGTAGCCTGTGCGCGATCGCGAAGAAGCACGAGATTGACGAAATTGTCGTTGGCGTCCGGGACCGCCGCGGCGGCGGACTTCCGATCGACGATGTGCTTATGTGCAAGCTCAACGGCATCGACGTCATAGATCTGCCCTCGTTTTTCGAGCGCGAGACCGGACATGTATATCTTCAGTCGCTGAATCCGAGCTGGATGATATTCTCCGACGGATTTCCCCGCGGGCCGTTCACGGATTCGATCAAGCGCACCTTTGATATTTTGGTGAGCGGCGTACTCCTGGCGATATCGCTGCCCGTAATGCTCTTGACGGCCGTGCTCATCAAGCTCGATAGCCGGGGGCCCGTGCTGTACCGGCAGGAGCGTGTGGGGCAGGGGGGCGTGCCGTTTAATGTCCTGAAGTTCCGCAGCATGCGCGCAGATGCCGAAAAGGACGGAAAGCCGCGCTGGGCAATGGAGAACGATGATCGCATTACGCGCGTCGGGCGGGTCATACGCAAGCTGCGCATCGACGAGCTTCCGCAAATATTCAATGTGCTAAAAGGGGACATGAGTTTTGTCGGACCGCGTCCGGAAAGGCCATATTTCGTCGAACAGCTTTCGCGACAGATCCCCTTCTTCATGTGCCGCCATAATGTCAAGCCGGGAATCACGGGATGGGCGCAGATACGATGCTCCTACGGAGCATCGGTGGAGGATGCAATCGAAAAGCTGCAGTATGACCTGTACTATGTGAAGAACCACAGCCTGTTTCTGGATATCGTGGTTATCCTGCAGACCGTGCAGGTCATCGTCTTCGGGAAGGGATCGAGGTAGCGGTAGGCGGGGCGCTCACGTGGCCGCGCGGACACGGTGGTCAAGTTCGGTCGTGACGATGATCCGGCTCGGTGCGCGGCCGAGAAGGAATATGGCCAGGGTTATGTTGCAGCGGCCGGACTGTGTCGCCGGCCGGGAAGTCCAGGGCACAATGCGGCTATGCCGGCTGAGGGAGGCTGGCAGCAGATGTTCGCGTCGAGCTGGAGTGTGCGAGGTATTTTCAACGGTGAGGTAAGGTTGCAGTTTGCAAAACCTTGCAGGGGGTTCGGCGCCTGATCATCCGGCACCGGGATGGAACGCGAAGCGCACGTGGTGCGCCAGTGCTCCGAAGAAATCACTAACGGGATTCAACCATTGAAAATAAAGATCATTTCCTGCTGGTTTGCCACTTCCTACGGCGAGTATACCGACGGGCTCCGCCAGGCCCTGGAGCGGCGGCTGGGGTCGGAAGTCGGCGTAATTGCCTCCAACTGCGGCTGCGGACACCCGGAAGAAGTCAAGAGACGGTTCCATGATCGGCGATGCGAATATTTTGAGTTTCCGCATGTCCGGTATTTCAAGTCGGACAACCCGCTCAAATATTGGTTACGTACGCAGGCCCGCCAGCTGATTTACTTGCAAAGAGCGAAGCGCTATCTGAGTTTCAACGGCGATGCGGATGTCGTGCATTTCCAGCAAACGCTCAATGCGTATGGGTCCGTGGCGGTGTTCAACTGGCTTCGCCTTCCAGCCGTTGCGGCGCGGGTCGTCACCGTCCACGAACTGGATCCTCATCAAACCGAGCACCCGCAAAGCAACCTGGCCTACAACCGCGCCGACCGCATTATCGTTCATGCCGCGGACATGAAGGAGCGTCTGATCGGATTGGGCGTGGACGGCGGACGGATCGACGTGGTGGAGCATGGGGTGGAAGTCCGGCCCATGCCCGACGGCCCGAGGCAGACCATCATATTCTACGGGGCGCACCGGCTCCATGTCGGTAAAGGAGTCGACTCGCTCTTCAAAGCCATGGCCATGGTGAAGGCGCGATTGGGTGAGAAGACTCCTGGTCTCGTGATCCATGGCCACTATGGCGACAGGACTCCGGAGTACGGATTGCAGCTCGCGGCGCAGAATGGAATTGAGGATCTCGTGCAATGGCGCAACCAGATAGATGCGCAGGCCACCTCGGAGGCGTACGGAAAAGCGCTCCTTTGTGTTCTGCCTTATACCGGCAGTTTCGCCGGATTGGCGGCCGCCAATGCGCTGGCGAACGGCGCGGCCGTCATTGCTACGCGCCGCGCGGGGCTGCCGGATCACCTGGGTGATGCCGCGGTATGGATTCCAGAAAACGATCCCGGATCATTGGCGGACGCAATCCTGAAGCTGCTTTCAGATGAGGCGTTACGTCTCGAGATCGTCCAGAAAGGTCGTGAACGCGCCGAATCGCACCTTAGCTGGGACCGGGTGGCGGCGAAGACCATCCTGTCCTACCAGGCAGCCCTGGATCACAAGAGAGCTGCCCAGAACCGGCGGTCGGCGGGCTGAACGCGGTATCCGCGTAGCGCGGGGCGGGGTCGGACGTGGAAATCGAAGTCATACGGGAGCTGGAACAGCTTGCCCCATTGCAGGCAGCCTGGAACAGGGCGGTCGAATCGTCGGGTTTCGATTCGATCTTTCTCAGTTACGAGTGGTTTTATGCCTGGGCCAGGAATTTTGCGCCAGCCGGTTCCCTGTGTGTCGTCATCGCGCGGGAAGCGGACGCCATCCGAGGGATCATGCCGCTTCTACGTGAACGGCGCCGGATCGGTCCCTGGACGCAGTCGGTTCTGCGGTCGATGTCCAACGCCCATACCTGCAAGTACAGCCCTGTTCTCCCGAAAGAAGGTGGCAGCGATGTCTTGGAGGCGATGCTGGGGCATCTCTCGCGGCATGGCGGCTGGGATTTGATGGAGCTGACCCATCTGCCCGCCAGTTCGGACAGCATTCCGTTCATCAAGCGAGCGTGCGGAAAGGTTGCGTTCGGAATGCGTGATGAGATTCAGATGGAAAGTCCGTATGTGGAAATCGCCGGGACATGGGAGGATTACCTGGGCGCGCGGAACGGCAAAGTCAGAAAGAACTGGGATTATTTCGAGCGGCGGATGCAAAAGGAGGGATCAGTCGACCTGATCGAAATCGCGGGCGGCGCAGGAGCGGAACAGGCCGTGATCGAAGCCTTCGAGATCGAAGAATCGAGCTGGAAGGGCGCGGCAGGTTCTGCAATAAACAGGACTTCCGCTGCGGCGAGCTTCTATCTGGATCTGGCGCGGGCAATGGGTGCGCGCGACAATTTCCGGCTTTATTTCCTCAGCCTCAACGGAGCAAGGATTGCTTTTGACTACTGTCTCCCGTACCGGGAGACGTTCAATGTCCTGAAGACGGGTTACAATCCTGCCTACGCAAAGAATTCTCCGGGCCGGGTATTGCGCAAGAGCGTGCTGCGTGGGCTCTTCCATAAGGGATCACATCGGACCTACGATCTTCTGGGCGCGCGCGATGCTTGGAAGGAGGAGTGGACGCAAACCGCCCAGCCGCTGCTCCGTGTGCGGCTGTACAACCGGACGCCCGTTGCGATGGCGCGATATGCAGCCGGCACATTTGTGGATAGAAGCAGGGAGACTCTGCGCCGCCATCCGGCGCTGCATGCGGCCGCCAAGAGGGTCTGGGTCGGCATGAAAGGCCTGGTGCATCGCCCGGTGCCGAAGCCTGGTGCCGTCGGATCCCGGTCCCAGCCGGAGTCCCGGTCCTCACCAGAGGATGGTCAATGATCGGGCCACGCGCGAGGTATTCACCGATATCGGGTCCGTGCGTAGCGCAACGCCTGGGTGCGCTCCACAACATGGTAATACGACCGAAATTCGGCTGCGGGCGCCCTACATGTTGGGATTTCAACAGCAATTTTCCGGGATCGCATCAAGTTGCGCCTGAACGGTCCCCGCTGTTAAAATGTATTTAAATAAATGGGAAAATTCGCCTTGGAAAGGCAAGAACAAGAAGCTATGACACAGAGACCCGAATACAGGGCGAAAGAGGGGTGGTTCCAAGGTTGCCTGGGGAGGCGATCGTGGCGGTAAGCACGCCACTGCGTGCGACGACGGCGCTTCTGCTGCCGGTCACCGCTGCCAGCCGCTCGTGGCGGCAGGGATGGTATACGGTGTTGCCGTTCCCGCTCCTCTTATGTCTCTGAAGATCCCGGTCTCTTCGTCCGGCGCTACTTCTGTCTGCGTGCGGAAGCCGTCTCGGTTGTGGGGCATGTGCATGCCCGGCAGGGCGAGACCGCTCGCCGCTGCAGTCGCGGAGTGGAACACTCAGCCATAAGAGGCCTGTGATGAACGCAATGCGCTGGTTGCTGGTTCTGGTGTTCGCGGTCGGACTCGCGTCCTGCGCGACGCATTCGCCGTCGGTTGCGGCAAGTCCGGCAGGATTTGAGAGACCGGTGATCACGTCCGTCCAGGGTACCTACAGGATCGGCGTCGACGACGTCCTGCAGATAGATGTCTGGAAAAACCCCGACTTGTCCGTGCGCGAACCAGTAAGACCCGACGGCAAGATCACGGTGCCGCTTGTGGGCGATGTCCAGGCGGGCGGCAAGACGCCGATGGCCGTGGCAAGGGAAATCCGCACAGACCTCTCCGCTTATATTCGCGATCCGAACGTTACGGTTATCGTCGTCAAACTGCGTAGCAACGAGTTTCTGTCACGTATCCGTGTGACGGGTGCAGTCAACAAGCCCATCACCATTCCGTACCGGCCCGGCATGACTGTGCTTGATGCGGTTCTCGAAGCCGGAGGGACCAACAGCTTTGCGTCGCCCGACGGAACGAAGCTCTACCGCCGCGACGGCGAAAAGGTCGAGACCTTCCACATAGATCTGGGTGACATCCTGAAAAGGGGCGATCTACAAAGCAACATGCTGCTCCAGCCAGGGGACGTGATTACTGTGCCGGAGCGCCTGTTCTAGGCCGGTACGGTGCCGACGGGGCCGTATTTGCAGCTGAGTTGAAGCCGACATGAACTTGTCTCTCGAACAGCTTGTGCGACTCCTTGCCCGTGAGGCCTTCCTGCATCGCAAGCTCGTGGTCGGCATGTTCGCCGGCACCGCCCTCCTGGTCGTCCTGGTGGGACTCCTGTGGCCGGCGTACTACGTCGCAAAGACGAGTATTTTGGTCCAGGACAGAAGCATCATTCAACCGCTGATGCAGGGCACTGCGGTGCCGACCAGCATTACCGATCGGGCAAGGATCGCACAGCAGCTAATATTCAGCCATAAAACCATCCATGCCGTCATGAAGGATGTGGGCTTGCTCAGGCATGGGACGAGCCCGCTCGCGGAGCAACGTATCGCCGATGGACTGCGTGCCCAAACCAAGGTTAGCGACGTGGGGCACAATCTGATCCAGATTCAATACCGCGACGAAAACGCGCAGCGTGCCTACCTGGTCACCCGCGATCTTGCGAAGCTGTTCATCACGGAGAGCGCTGCATCCAAGATCGAGGAGAGCCAGCAGGCATTCGATTTCATCGATGCCGAGGCCAAGTACTATCACAAGAAGCTGAGCGACGCAGACCGCCGGCTGCAGGCCTTCCGCGCGGCGAACATCGACGCGGCCCCGGGAACAGGAGGCGACGTGACCAGCCGCCTTCAGGTGCTGCAGGACCGGATCGAGAAGACCACGCAGGAACTGCAGCAGGCCAAGGCGGCTGAGCGTTCGCTCGAGCAGCAGCTTTCCGGCGAGGCAAGCTCGGTGGTGACGATGTCGCGCGAAGGGCTTTATCTGCAGCGCATCGCAGAACTGGAGCAGCGCCTGGCCACGCTGCGCCTGAGCTATCACGACAAGTATCCGGATATCGTCAGCATCAGGAACCAGATCCGGGATCTCAAGGAGGCGCTCGCGTCGGAACAGCGGGAGGCTGCCACGCGCAGTAATCAGGGTGCGCGGACAAGCGGCGGGATCGCGACGGCAAATCCGGTGTATGTCCGTCTCCGGGACAATCTGTCCAAGGCGCAGACCCGGGTGGACATGCTTAAGGTCCGCTTAGCCGATACGAAACAGGAGTTCGCGGCAGAGGAGGCCCAGGGCAAGCGGATTCAGGGAAGCGATGCAACCCTGGCGGAGCTGACGCGTGATTACAACGTTTACCACGGCATATATCAGAGTCTGGTACGCCGCCGCGAGGAGGCCCGTATCTCGATGAATTTGAACCTGAAGAAAGAGGGTCCGACATTCAGGATCCAGAATCCGGCCACCCTGCCACTGGAGCCGACCGGACCCCGGTTCATCCAGTTCATGCTTGGCGGCATCAGTCTGGGCATTGCGTTGCCCCTCGGTCTGCTATATGCGGGCCTGCAGCTGCGGCCCAGGGTGCGTGTTCCGGAAGTTTTCGGGGCGCAGACCAAGCTACCGGTGCTGGCGACGGTTCCCCATGCATGGACTCCGGTAGCCCTGGTGTCGGTGCGGCGCGAGCTTATTCGCTACGTCTGGGTGATCGCGTTTACGATTGTGGTGGTGGGTCTCGCTGGAGTGCTTCATCTTCTGCTGGTGCTCTACCGATGAGCAAGATCAGGAGCAAGATCGAGCAGGCGCTGCAAAAGGCGCAGCGCAAGCCTCAGGAAGGCATGGTGCCGGGGGAATCCCTGTCGCGGGAGAGCCGTCAAGGCAGCGACGGGCAGCCCATATCGGTGGTCGCGCATCGCGGTGAGTTGCAGCAGGCGCGCGGGGACATTGCCCGCATGAACGAAGTAGACCCGTTGACGATCCAGAGCCTCGCGAATCTGGGCATCATTCACGGGCTGAGGGAAGAAGACAGCGTCGTGAAGGCGTTCCGGGAGCTGCGGACGAAGATCGTCCAGCACACCAACGGACGCAGCTGTTGTGTCATGGTGAGCGGTCTGTCCAGGGAATGCGGGAGCAGCTATGTCGCGACCAACCTGGCGGCGGCGTTCGCGCGTGATCCCAGCAAGACCGCACTGCTGGTAGATTGCAGCGTGCACCATCCGTGGGTTTACCGCCTTGTGCGCGGACAGGATCCGCTCGGGCTTGCGGACTATCTTGAAAACCCCGAAATCGGCCTGTCGAAGATCATCCATCCGGTCGGCATCCCGCGCCTGAGGGTCATACCGCTTGGAAGGGGCGGGGACGGACCGGCCGAGCATTTCAGCTCGGCGGGCATGAAGGCTATGCTGCACGACCTGGCGGAGCGTTTTTCTGATCGATTCATCATCATCGATGCGCCACCTCTGACGGAATCCGCCGACGCGCATATTCTTGCGGAATTGTGCGATTTTGCGGCGGTCGTGTTGCCCTACGGCAAGGTGACCGAAGCGCAGGCAGTGAACGCGGTGAAGGTGATCGACCGCAAGAAGTTTCTCGGGTTCGTCTTCAACAACAAGCCCGACCTTCCTCCGCTTGACTGGCGCCAAATGTTACGAGATGCGCTGGGTTTGCGGCGTGCAAAGCGCGGGCTGTCCGCGTCAGCGGACGGCGAAACGACGTGACCCGGATGTCCCGCCGGGCCCTGAGATTGGTTTGTTGGGGGTCGGTGGCCGTGAGCTGCGCCGCCGTTTGCGGATTTGGCGCAACACGCAGCGCGCGTGCGGCAGAGGCAGGCTACGGCATCGGATACAGCTTCGAGCGTGACTCGAACCTTACGCTTTCCTCTTCTGACCCGCGGCCGGATTCCGTAAATAGCCCTCTGTTGGGTCTTGGATACCGCCAGAGCGGGTCGGACTTGTCAACAAACATCGTAGCGTTCGGACAGTACAACAATTACTGGGACAACGTCTATCCGAACGGACCCCTGTATTACGCTGATGCGACGGGCCTCCTCGGTTTCTTTCACAGAAGTCTCACCTGGGCTGCAGACGATCAATACCGGGAACTGCAACCGACACTGACGGTCCCGGGAACTCCCGGTAATGTCGTCGGCGTCAATGCATTCAGCACCGGACCCAGTCTTTCTCTACGGGAGGGAATCGACACCTTCGTTCTGGGCGCAAGGTACGGCAATTACGTGGCTCAGGGACAGCCGACGGACAACCAGAGTTATGGGGGTTACGTCGACTGGCTGCATGATCTGTCGACGACTACCAGGCTGTCGTTCGGATATTTCGGCTCGACAGTGCATTTTCGCGACGAAGTGAACAATGTCGACTACGGGCTGCAAATGGTTACTGCGGGGATCGAGCGTCGCGACCCGAGCTCGCGCCTGAGACTCGAGGCGGGCAGTACGCGCTACAACCCCGTGCTGGGTGCCGCCCGCAACAGGCCGGTGCTGGAGGCGGAGTGGCGGTATTTGCCGACATCGAACTCCAAGACTGGGTTGAACTACCAGGCGGAATATTCGACTCCGGGTGCGCAGATCATGGCGCAAGCCGCCGCTCCCTCGTTCGGCACAGTCCCGACGCCGACGGTTCCGATGACCTATGTAGCGAACGGCAGCACGTTTTATCTGAAACAGATAGACGGATATTACGCCGTGCGTGTAGGGGAGCTAGGCGGAGGCGTCAGCGCGTTTCACAGTGATTCGGACTATGAGTCCGTCCCTTCCCTCTCCACGCAGCAGGAGGGGGGGCATGTCGAGGGCAGCTACTTCGGCGGCACGACTTTTTCAGTGACCGCGTATGCGGACTATGTGCGCAACAGGTTTCCCGCGCTCGTTCCGTTGCGCACCGACCGTGACCGCACGGGAGGCATGCGGGTGCAGTACTATCTCTCACCCCGCGTTTCGGCAGCCATCGAGGTGAGCCGGACGGTGCAGACCAGTACCGCTCCGGGGGAATCATACGCCGACAACCGCATCCTGTTCACCATATTCTATGCCAGCGTACCCTGGCTGTCCGTACCATAGTCCCCGTGGAATTCCAGGTCGCCACGAGCATTGCTGTCGGGTCCGCGCGGCACACGGAAGCGGCTGGTTCAGGTGCGTCAGTCCCGACCAGTTTCCGTCCGTGTCGATCTGAGCTCCGGAACCGTCCGCGTGCCGGTCTATGGAGAGGCAGGCCGGATGCGGCGGAAGTCGGCGCCGTTGCGGCCTTGGAGTGGCGGAACAGAGCGATGGCGCTGCGTCCGGCGTGACGGGATGCCCTCGGAAGGCGGCCAAGGGCGGCGCTGAAAGCGCAAGGCAGCCGCAGGCCCCTTTTTTGGGCGCGGTGGGTTGCCTGCTTGCAATGCGAAGCGCTGCTTTGCAGGCGGTAGCGTGCCTGCTGTTCAGCGTGGAATGGCGCAGGGCGGACACGGCAGATTTACAAGGTGGCTTCGGGAAAATGCGATGGCTCGTGCCAGCGTCATGAACTCTTCAGGACCGTGCAACGCAATGTCCGTCGACGTGGAGGATTATTTCCACGTTCAGGCATTCGCCGGCCGCATCGATCGCTCCAGCTGGGACAGTCGGGAATCCCGGGTGACGGCAAACGTGCGCACGCTCCTCGACATTTTCGAACGCTTCGGCGTACGTGCGACCTTTTTCGTCCTGGGATGGGAAGGGGAGAGGCGGCCTGGTCTGGTGCGGGAGATCCAGTCGCGCGGGCATGAAGTCGCGTGCCACGGATACTCGCATCGGCTGATCTATCAGCAGGCGCCCGACGTGTTTCGCAAGGAAACGGAACGCGCCAAGGCGTTATTGGAAGACATTCTGGGAGCGCCGGTGATTGGATACCGGGCAGCGAGCTACTCGATTGTGCGGCAGTCGGTCTGGGCGCTCGATGTGCTGGTGGAGCTGGGGTTCGAGTACGATTCGAGTATCTTCCCGGTGATTCACGACAACTACGGCATACCGGATGCCGAGAGGCTCCCGCACCGTCTATCCGCCCCTAATGGGGGGTCGATCGCGGAATGGCCGCTGTCGACCGTAAATCTTCTGAAGTACAGATTGCCAGTTGGCGGCGGAGGCTATTTCCGCCTGATGCCTTACTGGCTGTCGCGTGCTGCCCTGGGGGCCATCAACAGACGGGAAGACCGGCCGTTCATATTCTACCTGCATCCCTGGGAAATCGACCCGGCTCAGCCGCGCATACCGGCCGGGCGTCTGTCGAGATTCCGGCATTACACAAATATCGACAAGTGCGAGGGCCGTCTGTGCAGGCTGCTGTCCGATTTTCGTTTCGACACGGTCTCAGACGGCCTGGCGAGGCTCGGCCTGTTGCGGGGCGCGGTCGATTGCGGAACGGGATCCGTCGCAAAGTGACGGCATCCGGCCCGAAGATGGGCGCGCACGGGCGTGTGCAAATCTGCAGCAGCCGGGAGCTGTTCCGGCTGTATCGAGGCGACACGACCATTTTCCGGATAGAGAGGCGCTAAGGGCCCGGCGGATCACCGATACGGCCGGAAGACACGGCCGGGATGGGAAGCGATCGCGGTTTTCGACGGCTGAAGAAAGTATGGCAGAGAGCATTTTCTGGATTGCAGCGGGTCTCGTTGTCTATGTCTACGCCGGATATCCGGCGCTGGCGTATGTCCTTGCGCGGTTTCGCACGGCACCGGTGCGAATGGGTGACTATGTTCCCGACGTCACCGTTGTGATAGCGGCATATAACGAACAACGTCACATCGGGGCCACCATCGAGAACAAGCTGTCGCAGGATTACCCCAGGGATAAGCTTGAAATCATCGTGGTTTCGGACGGCTCTTCGGACGGTACCGATGAGGTGGTGATGGGCTACGCGGGCGAATCCCAGTCAGTGAAGCTGCTCAGGCAGACCCCTCGCGCCGGAAAAACCAGCGCGCTTAACATGGCGGTGCCACAAGCCAGAGGGGAAATCATTGTGTTTTCCGATGCCAATTCGATCTATCGTCCGGACTCGATCCGGCAATTGGTGCGCAATTTCCTGGATCCGGCGGTGGGATACGTGACGGGGAAGATGATCTATGGCAATCCGGATGGATCGTCGATCGGGGATGGCTGTACGACATTTATGAGGTACGAAAACTTCATCCGCAGGCAGGAAAGCCGGCTCGGATCCGTGGTGGGCGTGGACGGCGGAATCGATGCGGTCCGCAAGTCGCTGTACGTCCGCATGCGTCCGGACCAGTTGCCGGACTTCGTGCTGCCGCTAAGCGTCGTGGCCCGTGGATATCGGGCTGTCTACGAACCGTCGGCGATCCTGACGGAGGATGCGTTGCGATCCGGGACCGATGAGTATGCGATGCGGGTCAGGGTCGCACTGCGTGCCCTCTGGGCGATGTTCGACGTCCGCGAGCTCTTCAATCCCTTGAAGCATGGAATCTATGCCTGGCAGCTCCTCTCCCACAAGGCGCTGCGTTACGCCGCTTTCCTCCCCTTGGTGGCACTGTTCGTATCCAATGCTGTCCTCCTGGGAGGCGCTCCCGGCGTCTTTTTCGAGGGGTTCTTCTGGGCTCAATCCGCCCTGTGGCTTCTGGCGTTGACGGGCAGGATATTCGAAGGTCGACGGACGCAGAACAGGATCAGCACCTTCGCGTATTATTTCGCCCTGCTCAATATTGCATCCGCGCACGCGGTGGTCAAGTTCGTAATGCGGCAGAAGAAGGTCATCTGGGAGCCGCGCACCGGTTAATGAATCGCGCGCCGACCAAGGTGCTCTATCTGATGGACACGTACGAGCACCCCCGTGCCGGTACGGAGCAGCAGATGCTGGAGCTCATCCGCAGCCTGGACCGAAGCCGGTTCACGCCGCACGTTGCCGTCTTCCGCGACAGCCAGTACCTCCGGTCGGGGAATGAATTCGACTGCCCGGTCGAGGTGCTCGGCATTGACAAGATCGCAAGCGCATCGAGCATGCTGCGGCTGTACCGGTACACTAGAACGCTGCGGAAGGGCGAGTTTGCGATCGCGCACATATTTTTCAACGACGCGTCGATCATTGCGCCACCGTTTCTCAAGCTGAGCGGATTGAAGGTGGTGGTCTCCAGGCGGGACATGGGATTCTGGTACAGCCCCGTGAACCGGCGGCTATTGAGGGCAAATCGCCTCTTCGTCGACCGGGTAATCGCCAACAGCCACGCCGTGAAGGCTTCGGTGCGCGCCAATGAGGGCTACCCGGACGGGCGGGTCGCGGTGATCTACAACGGCTGCCGTCGGGCGCAGAGAGAGGACCTGTCGCCGGAGGGGGTCCGCAGAGCGCTCGGGGTCGGGGACGAAGGCCCCATTATCGGAATCGTGGCCAATCTGCGGGCGATCAAGAGAATCGGTGACCTCATCCGGGCGTTTGTGCGGGTGCGCGGCACCTATGCGGGAGCGTGGCTCGTCATTGTTGGTGGCGGGAAACTCGAGAACGAGTTGCGGGAACTGGCGCGGGACAGCGGCGTCGCTGACCGCGTGGTATTTGCCGGCCAGGTGGCGGATGCGACGCCGATCGTGCGGGAGTTCACGGTCGGAGTCCTCTGTTCGGAATCGGAAGGGTTTTCAAATGCAATTCTTGAATACATGGGATCCGGAAAGCCGGTGGTGTGCACCAACGTCGGCGGAAACGCTGAAATGGTGGCGGACGGATACAGCGGGTTTCTGGTGCCGCCCGGTGACATCGCGGCGCTTGCGGAGCGCATCATGCGCCTATTGGGCGACCCGGGCCTTGCGAGAACCTTCGGAGAAAATGCCCACAGGACGGCAACCGACAGATATGACATGCGCCAGATGGTCGCCGCGCATGAAGAGCTGTATGCCCGTCTGACCGCATGAGGAGGTTGCCACGCTGAACCCGATGTCGGGCGGGCAGATTGCGATGCCGGAGCGGCGCCCTGCTGCGGAGCGCCCCGGTGCCTGGCTGGCAAAGACCTTGACAAAGCGGGTCAGGCGGCTCCCGTGCAAGGCCCGGGTTGCCTCGGTCTTGCCCGGGGTCTGCTCGGGGCGTTTCACGCGCGGGATCCTCTCGCCAAGCCCTGTGGATGCGTCAACCTGCCTTGCGTCGGCATCGCGATATTTAGGGGCCGGGGCTTGCGCGGCGTCCAACCGGGAGCGGCACCCGCCACGGACTGCGCGGTGTGCCCTAGGCGGCCTGACGGGACGGATGGGGGACAGGCCATGCGTGCCGGGTGCGGGACCTGTGCGGGAGCAGGGTCAGGAACGAGTGTCGCCGACCCGGACGATTTGCTTTAAGGAACCGACTAGACTTGGGGGGAGAAGCTTAGCTGCAAAGAAGGGGGGGGGATGGACGAATGTGACACTAAAAGTGAGGCAAAAGCCGGACGTTCAGGTCTGAAACGCCGGGCCGCTGATGCGTTCTGTGCGGTCGGCGGGTTGCGCGTGGTCCGCTGGATGACGAGGCGCATTCCGAGGATTCTGCTGTATCACCGTTTCGGATCGGACAGCGAGGGGCGAAGAACCAGCGCCGACGCGTTCGAGCAGCAGGTGATGTTTCTCAAGCGCCATTGCCATGTTATGGCGATGGCCGAGCTCGGCGAGATGCTGCGGGCTGGAAACCGGATCCCGGACAACGCCGCCGTCATTACAGTGGATGACGGATATCGGGACTTCTATACGCAGGCGTTTCCGGTGTTGAGCAGGCACAACGTCCCGGCGACGTTTTACGTAACCACCGGATTTGTGGACCGGAAATTGTGGCTGTGGCCCGACAAGGTGGCGTACGTGCTGGAAAACACAGGACTCAGTCAGTGGCCGCTCAGTATCGAGGGGCGCGAACGCTACTGCAGTTCCGCGGATATGGAGGGAAGGCGGAAGCTATGGGTCGAAATCTGTCAGTACTGCCTTTCGCTCGGCGAACAGGAGAAGAATCGTTTCCTCGCCGACCTGGCGCAGCGCCTGGACGTCAGAACGCCGGAGGAGCCGCCCGGTGACTACGCGCCGGTTTCATGGCAGCAGCTGCGGGAGATGAGCCAGTCAGGCATCGAGATCGGTGCCCACACGGTCACGCACGCGAGGCTCGTCAAGATCCCCGAAGCGCAGCTTGCGGATGAGATCGTGGGATGTAAGCGCAGGATCGAAGAAATGATCGGACAGCCGGTGCTTTCGTTTTCGTATCCAAACGGCGGTAGGTACGACTATGACATACGGGTGAAGCGTATGGTCGATAGCGCCGGTTACCAGACGGCGGCGGTGGCGTTTCCCGAGGCGGGAACCGCGGACCGCTTCGAAGTGGGGCGATACTCGATCGGGTGCGACATGCGTGAGTTTCAGATCGTGCTCTCGTTCCGGGGCGCTTTCGACAGCTGGAGCCGTGCCGACGCGCCGCGCGTTGGGTTCGAATTCTAGCCCGTCGCGGAAGGACCGCCGCAGTGAGAGTGCTTCATGTTATCGACAGCGGCGGGCTGTACGGTGCCGAAACGATGCTCCTGCACCTGGCGAAGGCCCAACAGGCGCAAGGCATCGCGCCAGTGATCTGCAGCATCGCGGAACCTCATATTGCCCACAAGGAACTGGAAGGAGCCGCCGAAGAGCTCGGGATTCCGGTTTGCCGTGTCCGCATGCGGCGCGGCCTGAATTTCTCCGGAGCCCTGGGAATCCTCCGGTACGCGAAACGGCAAGGCTTCGATGTGCTCCATTCGCACGGTTACAAGGGGAACATTCTTGTCGGCGGGGTCCCGGCATATGTGCGTCACATACCACTGGTTAGCACCCTGCATGGCTGGACTGCCACCAGCGCGCAAGGCGCGCTGCGCCTGTATGAACGGATGGACCGGATAAGCCTGCGGTTTCACGATGCCATTGTCGCCGTCAGCGCACAGATGCTCGAGGACCGCCGCATCGCCAATGCCGTCCGTCAGCGGATGACGGTGATTCCGAACGGCATTCCGGCGGTGGCTGACGCGGGAATGCCGGAAGCCGACGAGGTGGGGGATCTGGCGGAATTCAGCGGTGGCGGATTCACGATTGGCGCCATCGGCCGGCTGTCACCGGAAAAGGCATATCATCACCTTCTGGAGGCTATGGCCGTTCTGCGGTCAGAAGGCAGAAGGATCCGGCTGATAATCATCGGCGAGGGGCCGGAGCGCGCGAATCTGCAGGCGCAGGCCAACCGCCTGGAATTGCAGGACAGCGTGCGATTGGCGGGTTACCGTCGCGGAGCCGAAAGATTTCTGGGTCTATTTGACGTCTTTGTCATCAGTTCGCTGACCGAGGGGCTGCCGATGAGTCTGCTGGAGGCGGCACGGGCGAGAACGCCCATTGTAGCGACGTCCGTGGGTGCCATTCCCGGTGTACTTCGGAACGGACGGGAAGCATTGCTTGTGCAGCCGGCGGAGCCCGAACTGCTTGCGCGCGCGGTCGCCAAGGTGATGAACGATCCAGAGCAGGCCTCGGCGATGGCGGACTCTGCGCATCGCGCATTTGCTGCATCGTACACGAGCGAGCGCATGGCGGAGGGGTATCTTTCGGTCTATCGTCGTGTCCTGGCCAGCCAGGGTCGACAGCGGTAGGGTCCGGTTACACAGCGGGTAACGAAGTGGGCAACGCAATGGATAACGTGGGATTCAGGCTATACCTGGTCTTTATGGCCAGTTTTCTTCTGCATCTTCCGGCGCGATTCTTGCCGCTGGCGGAGATCAGATCGGATCTTCTCCTGATGGCGGCAATCACCCTGGCGATCGCGACGCGCGGCAGCGCAGGGGAGCGGCAACAGGTTGAAGGAAATTCCGAGGGCATCCTGTGGCTGCTCATCGCGTACGTGCTGGCGACATTGTTTCTCGTGAAATGGCCGGGCAGCGTATTGCATACGGGAATTCCGGGCCTGACGAAGTCCATCGTGTTTTTTTTCTTCACGGCATATCTCGTGGACAGCGAAAAAAAGCTGGCCCTTCTGATTGCCTGCTTTGTAGGGGGACAGCTGTTTCGTGTTGCCGAGCCGCTGTACATGCACGTGACCAGCGGCTACTGGGGAGGTTCGACCTATATGGGCCCCGACCTCTTTCTGAACCGCCTGTCCGGGGCGCCGGTGGACATCATCAATCCGAACGGCCTTGCCTATGTAATCCTGTCGACATTGCCCTTCCTGCACTATTTCCTGACGGGACGGTCGGCCTGGAAGCTGATGCTGTATTTCGCGGTATTCGGCATCCTGATGTACGCGCTTGCGCTGACGGAATCCCGTACCGGTCTGGTGGGGTTGACGGTGTTTGTATGGATGGTGATTTGGAAGGGCCGGTACCGGTTTCTGGCCGCGCTCATTGTGCTCGCTGCGATCATCGCAGTCCCGAGCATGATGAGTCCGCTGCAGCGGGACCGGTACTTGTCGACCGTTGACCATCACGTGGACGGCGGGGCGACCGCGGAAGGGCGGGTCCAGGGGGTGATCAAGACCTTCAAAGTGGGCCTGCAGGCGCCGATCTTCGGCCATGGCCTGGGAACGTCCGAGGAAGCCAACGGCCACGCGCTCGGAGACTGGCAGCCGTCGCATGACGTCTATACGGAGACATTTGAGGAGCTCGGTGGAGTCGGACTGGTCATTTTCCTGTCTTACCTCTGGTCCATATTCAAGAACGTGCGCGCGAGTGTGCGCGACCTGGGCAAGGCACTGGAGTCGCCGGACATTCTCAGTTCGGCGACGAATGCAATGCATATCTGGGTCTGGATGTATCTGGTGACGAGCCTGGCGACATATGGACTGTCGACGTTTGACTGGTACTTGATCGGCGGCCTCGCATTGGTGGTCCGGCGTCTGGTCGCCAAACGGTGCGCCGTCAGTCCGGAGGCGGCCGGATCGGCAAGCGAGGTCGAATGGCAGTCGGGATAGCCGGACGCGGGTTCGCCGCGCGATCGGGCCTGGCATCTCAGGACCCGGCGGCAGGTGGCCGGTTGCGACGGGAGGAAGGCTGCGGTCACCCGGAAATCGGCTGCGCGGTCCGATCCTCGTTGATTGCCTGCGACTCGGGATCGGGTGCGGCGGATGCGGGCGCCTCATGCCGCAGCAATGATGCTACTGCCCACCGGAAAGGTGGTATGGGAGCTGCGGGCAGGAACGGGCACTGGGCAGTGGATTGCGGGCGTCATACGTGATGCGGAAACGGATATTGGCGGTAGTGCGTTGGCCGGTTGGCGGAATCCGTACGTATCTGCGCTACGTTTATGGACGGCTGGACCCGGAGCGGTACGATTTCACGATCATCGGACCGGATGTGGAGGAGTTGCGGGTACTGCGGGATGACCTCAAGGATCTGCATCCGGGAACCGTCCTCACCGGCGGTGAAGCGGACATGGCGGCGTTCACGCGCATCGTTGCCGTCAGCATATTGCGCGGAAAGTATGACCTGATCCATTCTCATGGCGCCACCGCAGGCATGTGTTCAGCGGTGCCCGCGGTCATGTCGCGGACACCGCATGTGGTGACGCTGCACGAGGTGTTCAACGCCGACCAGTTCGAAGGGCTGAAGGGGAGGCTGAGAAAGGCCATTCTCTCCGCAGGCCTTCCAATGGCTGATGCGGTGTATTCCGTAGCGGGACACGCCCAGGACAATATCCTGGAATTTTTCCCGCGAATGCGGCGGCAGCAAGACAAGCTTGTGACGATCAGGAATGGGATTGACGTCGGGCAATTCGATTCCGGCGATTCGCGCGACTTCCGTTCCGAGCTGGGGCTGCCATCCGACGTGTTTCTCGTCGGGTTCCTCGGACGGTTCATGTCGGCGAAGGGGTTTGTCTATCTCATCGATGCGATCGACGAGCTGCGCCGTATGCCGCAGGTATCGAAGATGCCCGTGGTGCTCGCATTCGGCGGTGGCGGATTCATCCGAGAAGACACCGCTTACCTGCGCCGCAAGGGCCTCGCCGAGCACTTCCGTTTTCTTCCCTTTACGCCCGATGTCGGACCGGTGTTGCGGGGGCTCGATCTGGTGGCAATGCCGTCCTTGTGGGAGGCGGCGAGTCTCCTGGCCATGGAAGCACTGGTTACCGGCGTGCCGCTAGTGGCGTCTACTTGCAGGGGTCTTGAGGAAATTATCAAGGGAACTCCTGCCACCCCGGTATCTCCGCGTGACGCCCGCGGACTGGCTGCCGCTTTGGCAGAGAGAATCGCGGATCCCGGAACGTGCGAGGCGCGCGCATACACAAGTGAAGCCCGGGTGCGTTTTGATGCGGGGCGCACCGCGCAGGAGGTGGATGCGCTTTTTTCACGCCTCATCGCAAAGAAGCCGCGGACGGCTCGGAAACCATGACCAAGCGCGCCGTCCTTCTGAATTCCCTGTCAGGCGTGGCATTGTTCTCGGCCAATACCGCGATCGCGTTCGTGATGAGTCCCATCATGATCCACAGTCTCGGAAACCGGCGCTACGGAGTCTGGGAAGTGATCATAACGCTGGTCGGCTATCTGGGTGCGCTGGAACTGGGATTGGGAAGCGCCCTGGTGCGGTTCATCGCCGATGCCAAGTCGCGCGAGGATCGCGATGCCCTGGAGCGTATTGTAAATACGGGCCTGTTCGGACTGGCGGCCTTGGGCGCGTTCGGGCTGCTCGTTGTGCTGCTCGGTGTGAGTATTCCCGGGCTGCCGCTTGGGATCGACACGAAGGGCGATGCCTCGCTGACCCCGGTGCTTTTCATATTCGGAATAAATCTTGCGGTCTACCTGCCGCGCGTTGCGCTTTCGGCATATTTGCTGGGCCTGCAGGCGCACCGGATCATGAACGGGATCGTACTGATCGCAACCCTGGGCGTGACATTCGCCATGTATCACATCCTGACCACGGGAGTGCCGTCCCCGCTGTTCTGGATGTCTCTGGCCATGCTCTCTGGCACGATCGCCCAGGTCCTCCTGATGTCCGTCTGGATCGGCGTCGTGGACCGCAGGATACGGATCGCCGTGTCTTCTTTCAGCATGAAAATGCTGAAAGAACTACTCGGATTCGGGATAAAGAACGCCGCAATCGGAAGTTCTCTGGCGCTTGTGGATCGGGTGGTCAGCGTCGTTATCGCCTATACCGCCGGGGTTGGGCAAATTGTTTACTTCGTGATGCCGAACCGTCTCGTGGACTACACGCGCACTCTCGTTTCGCAGGCAGGATTTCCCCTGACTCCGTACTTCGCCGATCTGGCCGGCAGGGGCGAATTCGATGCGGTGCGCACGGCCTGGGTCCAGACCTCGCGCATTCTCCAGGTCGTGACGCTGGGAGTACCCGTGGCGCTGGCGATTCTCGGAGAACCCTTCATAAGGGTCTGGATAGGTCCGGAATATGCTGTCCGCGGACGGTGGATTCTCTACATACTCTGTGCGGGACTGTTCGTGCAGGGCGTTGCGGCAAATCGGGAGCGTCTGCTGGTCAGCCTCGGCAGGCACGGGCGCCTGGCGCTGCTGACAAGCGGCCTCGCGCTCGGGTCGTTTGGTGTGAGCATCGTTCTCGGGTACCTGTGGGGTATCAAGGGTGTGGCGGCCGCCGTTGCCGGATTCTTCATTGTGCTTGCCGGGCTTGAGGTCACCTTGACATGCAAGGTGCTCGACATGAGTCTGCCGAAGTACTTCCGCGAGACGGCGCTGCGCCTTGTTGGCCCGCTGGTTATGATGGCGGCAGTGCTCATTGGGCTGCGCGAGGTTGCGTATCCCAGAGGGTACGGGCAGATCGTGCTGTATGGGCTTGCAGGGGGTGCGGTGTACCTGACCGCAGCATGGTTTATCGGTCTGGAAGCAGGGGAGCGGCAATTCGTGAGAAACCTGATGGGCGGTATGAGGCGCAAGGTGGTGCTGGTGCTGCGCCCCGCTTTTGAGCGCGGGAGGCGCTAGATGGGAGGCAAGATGGCGGGGCCCGGAAAGCGGATTCCCGGATCGGTCGGGGAGACTGCACGGTGAGTCGCGACCCGTTGGAAGTGCTTGACCGAAGTCTAAGGTCGCTCGCCTTTGACGTCTTTCGCCGTCGTGACGGCCTGTCCGGCTGGAAGGCCGCCCGCCGTGACTTCAGGCGGCGTCTGCGGAAGAGCGCGGACATGCTTGCGCGCGACACAGAGGTCCAGGTCCGAAACATCGTAATTCATGCGTGCGATACGTCTCCGTATTACAGGGACCTATGCAGGGATCTTGGCCTGAAGCCTTCGGCGGCCTTTTCGCTGGAAGATCTTCGGCATTTTCCGCTGCTCACGAAGGAGATCATCAAGCAGAAGGGGCCGCAGCTC
>JAJYEK010000029.1:22875-36255 GCA_021785795.1 Pseudomonadota bacterium | reverse complement strand
TCAATTCGGGGACGAAGCGTACCACCGGACTACCACATTCGGTGCAGAATTGTCTGGAAAACCGCTTAGCCTCTGGCAGTTTGAATTGTTTGAGCCGTGATTCTCCATGACTAAATACGAGCGTTGCGCTCGTCATCATGATATTGGAGGCATGTCCTGTTCCGGAAGACTTCCGACATCGTGAACAGTGACAATGATAAAAACGCTGTGGATCACCGGTCACTTCATATTTTACGGCACCGCATAAACAGCTGCCTTTAAGTGTTACCCGAGACATTTGGCCTCCTTTTCGCCTCTGGCCCCTGACGCTGTTGCGGAAACCATCGTTCTTAGCGGAGCTCCTCATATGCGCCGTCAAGGTTATCGATCAATGCGGGATTCCATCGTCGCGCTCGAACTGCCACATATTGTAGGGGCATGAATTGCTGCTAGCTGGGGTCGTCTTAAAGAAGTGTCCCTTGCCGGTATCTGAAAGGACGGCCGCTTCTGGTCAATAACAGTCACTTTAACACAACACTTCGGCATCTGCTTTGGCCGAGCAGCAGGCCTTCATGGCTACCACTCTGGCTGATTATTTCTGGACGGAGGTAAGCTGCGACCCAGACAAGCCGACCGCGCTCCTCCGGGGCGGACGCTCAATGTTCAGGTTGCACGGCGGACTGTTTTTGGCGCACCTCCTCGAATACGAGATCGGGTGGCGGATCGTTTCACTCGCCGCGGTACCAAGGCAATTTTAAGCGTACAGCCCACCGCGTCCGCGTATTTCTTGAGTGAGGCCACAGACGGGGCATGTTTGTGAGCACCTTCCAGTCGCGAGACGGCGCTCTTGGTGGTGCCCATACGGTCAGCGACAGCTTCTTGGGTCAGACCGGCGCGCGTGCGTGCGGACAGCATTTCGTGTGCGAGCGCATACTCGGCTTCCAGGGCATCATAGGCTTTACGGAAACCAGGGCGCTTCGATGCCTTTTCAAGAAAAGCGCTTTGACTGTGCGGTACGGGGTTGTATTTAAGTTGAGGCATTTCATATCTCCTTCATTCGGTTACGCGCAATCTTGAGTTCTGGCTCTGGTGTCTGCTGCGACTTCTTGATGAAAGCGTGCAGTACCACCACGCGTTGTCCAGCAAGAAAGCAGAGAGCGCTCTTCCTATGCCCGATTTGCCGCGTGGGCGCAGCTCAAACAACCCACGACCCAAGGCGCGTGAATGGGGTAAGCGCAAGTTCGGGCCGTGCTCGATAAGGAGTGCGACCATTCTTGCGTAGTCGGCGACCACATCCACAGGCCAAGCCTCAATCGCGGCCTGCACTCGGGCATGAAAGTATTCAACGGAATAGGCCATGTCTAAAACGCGTGTTATCATATTTGCTAACATGCGTCAATGCTCTGATTTTAAACATCCAACGTCCCGGACTGCCACCGGGTCGATGATACCAGCTCATCTTTTCTGGAAGCAGACACCCGAAGTGGCGGCGCTGATCACATTGTCGACAGGTTTCGAATGGTGGGATAGGCCGACAACCTGTCGACTGTGCGCCCAACAGTTGCTTCCTAGGCCAAAGCGAACGCTGGTCAATGCAGCTTCTCAGTCAGAAGTGGATGGAAAATTCACTACTCCAGAGCAGGCACTCGGCAGCCCTCAGCCGGCACTGTTGTGCAACGCCGCATTGACAAGCCAGCGCCTGATCACTCGTTCATCGGCCCGACAGACTCCGGCCAGCAGCTCTTCTTCCACTGCTTTGACCCTTGTGCGGCACTTGGCCAGCAACCGTCGGCCGCCCTTGGTGACTTCGATGTGTTGAATGCGCCCATGCACCGCATGCGGATGGCGTGAGACAGCACCTGCGCGCTCCAGGTTTGCCACGATAACACTCATCGTTTGCGGCGTCAGTAAAGACAGGCGCGCCAGATCCGCGCCGGATGCACCGGGATAGGCCGTGAGCATGGTTAACACTGAGAACTGCGGCAGCGTGACGCCCAGTTCCGCCAGCGCACGCTCCATGCGCAGGCGATGGGTGGCATTCGCCTGTCGCAGCAGATAGCCAATGTGGCCTTGTTCCCCCCGCTTGCCCTCGCCGACGCCGGGCACGGTAAGTTTGTGTGGGTTCTTTCCCATGTTATAAGAACTCGAATATAATGTCAGAACTCATATATTACAGTCTCGACCTGGAAAGGACCATGATGACACCTTTTGACCACCGCCCCCGCATGGGCCGGAATGGCTTCGACCGCATTGCGCCCGCCGTGATTGCCGCACTGCGGGCGCTCAGCCAGGCCGTGGACGACTCGGGCCTCGACAAGCCGCTGACCGAGCTGATCAAACTGCGTGCCTCGCAGCTCAATCGCTGCGCGTTCTGCATCCAGTACCACCTCAATGCGGCGCGCCGGCTCGGGGTCTCCGCCGTCAAGCTCGATCTGGTTTCCGCATGGAACGAGGCGGGCGTGTTCTCCGCACGGGAACGTGCCGCGTTGGCGTGGACGGAAGCGTTGACGTTCATGGCCGCGCAGAGCGTCTCCGACGCGGCTTACGCCGAAATGCAGGCGCAGTTCGCCGAGCCGGAAATCGCCTTTTTGACCGCTGCGGTGGCTGCAATCAACGCCTGGAACCGGATCGCCGGCGCGTTGCATTTCGACCCGCCGATACATTCGGAACAATTCGCACCAAGAGTTTCACGATGAGTGCTCCGATGGACGTCCCGCAATACGTCGATGACGAGAACGGTGTCCGCCACTGCTACGCGATCATGGCGCAGTTGCGACCACACTTGGCCTCCGAAAACGAGTTTGTCGTCCGCTGGCGCCGCCAGGTGGCTGACGGTTATCGCTTGCTGGCCCTATTCGATGGTCCGCGAGTGATCGCCCTGGCCGGTTTTCGGGTACAGGAGAACCTGGTGTACGGTCGCCACCTCTACGTAGACGATCTGGTGACCGACGAGACTTCGCGGAGCTGCGGCCATGGGGGGCGGATGATGTCACGACTTAAGCAGGAAGCGCTTGATCTGGGTTGTCGAAAGCTGGTTTTGGATACACCGCTGTCCAACTTGCTGGGGCATCGCTTCTATTTCCGCAACGGGCTGCTGGCCACGTCCTTGCGCTTCAACATCGCGATTGCATCGTAGGGTGCGTGTTCGTATTGTGCAACCGCGTTGCAAAAGCCCGTTACGGCTCAGCAACCGTGCAGAAAACGTCCATGAACAGCTAATCCTAATTCTGACCAGGCAGTACTTCTTCGCGTAGCAAATAGATTTCGTCCTACCCAATCCATCTGTTTGATAGAGCCAAGGCAGAAACTGCTGGGGGCAGCGGATCGGGAACGCTACCGGCTCCGCATGTCTGGGTAGGGAACGGTTGATGGAGCAACCGGTTTCATCAGGTCATTGTGGCTCCTGTGAAACAGAGACTCACGCGACTTTCAGGTCGCACAAACAGGTTCTTTGCCAGGTCGATACCAACTGTCGTAATCTTCATGTGTCGCCTCCTCTCTGGGTTGAGTGAAACATCCACAGCTTCACTCTGGCACTTTCGATGCCGTTCAGGGAGGGGGCGACCATTCCATTAATTCAGGCAAGACGTGGCCGCTTGGACAGTGGTGGTGTCATAACACCTGCAGCAGGAAGAGGCTGAAGACTCTTCTCCCGGCTTTTGATTCTGCCGACCGGTCCGCATGAAGGGCCTTTCTTTTTCCACCCGGAGATGCCGTGCGCACCCATCCCGATAGCATCCACCAAAGGGTTGACCCGACATTCCGCGTCTACACCGCCGCCAAGACGGCACACGCTCCAAAGTGGCGCGCACTCCGGGATGCCGGTTATCGGATCGTGGCCTCCTGGGTCGACGAAGCCGGCGAGGGACAATGCGCCGATTACGCCGAGCTTGCCGGGCGCTGCGTCCGGGAAGTCACAGGGAAGAATCTGGGGTTGCTCTACAGCGAGCCCGGCGAGGTCCTCAAGGGCACCTTGATCGAACTCGGTGTCACGCTAGGGTCCGGCGTGCCGGTCGCTTATATTGGTAGCGGCGCGGGATTCTTCCGGGTATTTCGCCGCCACCCGCTTTGGCGGGAGTATCGCACCATCGAAGACGCGTTATCCTCGGAACTCTACCAGGTGCGGGTCTACGGAACGACCCACAGTCCGAACTGAACGAACGGGAGACAAAACCTATGCGAGTTCGCGTAACCCTTGCAATGTTGATCACGGTCGCCGGCACAGCGCTTTCGTTCGCCCTGACCCCTCCCCATTACGTTGCCCGGACCACGTTCTCCCCGCCCGCCGAGAGCACCCTCCCCGGCGGGAAGTTCGGCGAGCTCGTGCGCCAGGGCGAGCGCATCTTCCACGATACGCCGAAGTACGCGGGGCGTTATGATGGCAATGCCCTCTCCTGCGGAAGCTGCCATCTCGACCGGGGGCGCAGACCCGACGCAATCCCGATGTGGGGATCGGCCGGCATGTACCCGCAATTCCGATCGCGCTCGCAGCAGGTGATCACGCTGGGCCAACGGCTGCAGCAGTGTTTCATTTACAGCTTGAATGGCACGGCCCCGACCCGCGACAGCCAGACGCTACTCGCGCTCGAGGCGTACATCGCGTGGCTCGGCACGGGCGCGCCGATGCAGACCCTCCTGCCCGGCGCCGGATTGCCAGTGCTCCCGAAGACCCCGCGCCAGGCCGACCCGGTGGCAGGCCGCACGATCTACACCAATCAGTGCGCGTCCTGCCATGGTTCGGCCGGACAAGGTCAGCCTGGCGCCGTCCCGCCGCTCTGGGGGAGCAGTTCCTATCCCTCTGGCGCGGGGCTGAGCCGCCCCTCGGTGCTCGCGCGCTACGTATGGGCGACCATGCCTTATAACTCTATCCAGACGCTTACGCCCCAACAGTCCCGCGACGTGGCCGCCTGGGTGGACCTGCAGGTGCGCCCGCCCAATCCGCGCAAAGGACTGCTCGGGTGGCTGCCATGAGGTTTCCCCGCGCCCTGCCGTTCCTCGAATGGGCCCCGGCGGCGCTGCGCGACCGGGAAGGGCTGCGCCACGATCTTGCCGCCGGAGGGATTTCGGCGGTGATCGTGCTGCCGCAGGCGCTCGCCTTCTCACGCCTTGCCGGCATGCCACCGCAGGCAGGCCTCTACACGGCGATCTTCCTGGCAGCGGTCGCCGCCCTCTTCGGCTCCTCCCGGCATCTGCTCTCCGGGCCGAACACCGCGATGGCCATGATGATCGGCGTTGCGATGGCGCCGTTCGCGGCGGCCGGCAGTCCGGAATACCTGGGCTATGTCGCCGTGCTCACCCTGTCCGTGGGCGCACTGCAACTCCTGCTCGGCGCGGTGCGCGCCGGAGGGATCCTCAATTTCATCCCCGCCTCGGCGATCGAGGGGATCACCGTCGCGGTGGCCGCGACCCTCCTGCTGTCCCAGGCGATGCCGATTGCGGGGCTCACTCCAGTACCGGGTTATCCGGCCTGGAAGGAGACCTGGGTCGTGCTGCTGGGCGCGCATAATCTCCATCCGGTGAGCGTTGCCCTGTTCGCCGTCACGCTTGCCGCGGGATTCCTGGCGCGCCGGTTTGGGCGGGGGTTCGTCGCCCGGGCGTATCTGGCGGTCGCGCTCATCGCGGGCACAGCGGTGTCCTGGCTGCTCGGAAAGCTCTTCGGCGCGGGGAACCTCGGCGTCTATCTGCTGGGGGATGCCCCAATCCATCTGTGGCCCTTCGCGGCGCCGCCCGTCCTGGACCCGCTGGCGCGCTCGGCGATGGAACACGCCGTGCCGGACATCCTGGCGCTCGCGTTCCTGGGGCTCCTGCAGACCGTCGTAATCAGCCGCGCGGCGGCCGATGAATCCGGGCAACCCGTGGACATCAACCAGGATATTCGCGCACAGGGCTTAGGCAATCTTGCGGTCGCCTGCCTCGGCGGCTTCGCCGGCGGCGGGTCGTTCAATCGGACGAAGGCGCACCAGGAAGCCGGCGCACGCACTCCACTCGCCGCCATCTTCTCGGCGGTGATCCTCGGCGCGCTTGCGCTCGCGATGCCCCGCGCCATCGCCTGGATTCCCTACGCCGTCATGGCGGGCGTGCTGGTCCTCGTCGGGGTCAATCTGATCGACCTCCGCCGGATTCGCGTTCTGCTGGAGGACCGGGAGCAGCAGGTGATCTTTTTAGTCGTCGCGCTGTCGGGAGTCGTGATCAGCCTGACGTTTGCGGTCTTCGTGGGGCTTGCCATCCCCGTCGCGCTGTATCTGCGACACATGGCGCACCCGGTGTTGCGGTTGGAGGAACGCGAAGGCGAGACCCATGCGCACCTCGATGGGGCTCTGTTTTTCGGCAGCGTACCGGCGGTCGTCCGGCTGCTGCGTGCGCAGGGAGAGCGCAGCGGATTCCGGGACACCCTGCACCTGCACCTCGAGGATATCGCCTACCTCGATGGCGACGGGCAGCGGATGCTGCGCGAGGAGGCGCACCGGTGGGACGCCGCCGGAGGGCGGCTCTTGATCACCGGTCGAGAGTAGACCACATTGCCGATGCCAACATGGACTTGCATCGGCACCCGGGCATTACCGAGCAGTCCCCGAAAACGGATACGCCAACCCTGGTAATCGGCATCAAGCGTAAGGGCTTCAGTCGTGATGCTTTCCGGATCGTAGCGCATGCCATCGTCCTCAACTGCAAGCGTCATGCATTCCTGGATAATGGCAATAAGAGCTTCCTGCGTGCCGGTGGTCCGCCCCGACCCATCTCCTGACCAGACTGTCAGCGATGTCGTACCTTGCGGCGAGGATTTTGTATCCTCCCTGGCCAGAAAGATACTCCCGGACCACTTTCTTTTTGAACCTGACGTCGAACATCCTCATGAAACCTGCAAGATTGTGTCCAACTCTTGGGGGTCAGTTCAAAACCGGGGCGGTTCAGTGAGAAGTGGAAGGAGGATTATGCAAGCTCATCGGTTTGATCAGGCCATTCGCGATTATCGCCGTCTGCACGCCTTGGTACCGCTTGGCACGCTGCGCACGAAGAAGGACCACGCGCGCGGTCGAAATGTTGGATGCGATTCTCGATGAGATCGGGGAAGACGAAAAGCATCCCATGGCGGAACTCGCCGACGCGATAAGCATCTTTATCGATAAGCACGAGACCGAGCATGTGCCAATTCCACCTGCCAAGCCATCGGCGGCACTAAAGTTTCTGATGCGCGAACACGGCTTGCGGCAATCGGATCTGCCGGAGATCGGCAGCCAGGGCGTGGTCTCCGAGATATTGGCGGGCAAGCGCGAACGGAACGCGCGACAGATCAAGCAGCTCGCCAAGCGTTTCGGTGTCTCGCCGGCGGTATTTATCTAACGTAGTCGTCGTCGGCTTAGAACTACGCTCCATGCTTATAAGCGCCAGTGTAATCGCCGGCTGTTGTTCTTATCTGCTTCTTCTGGCTTGTGTCTTTAGTCTGGCGTCTGAACCTTGCAGTACCGCCCTGCTCATGATCCGATTGAGTTGACTGGGATGTCTGCTTGCTTTAGTGCACACGGCAGGTATTGGGACAATGCGACAGTCCGGTCATGGCCGATTGCTGCTGCTCGTTTCGATAGAAACATGCTTTCGATGGGGCGATGAATGATTTAAATGCGGGAAGCATGGACGAAGTGTCGCACAACCCGACCGTCATCCACTATGGATGGGAACTGCCCATCGAATGCACGATACGTCCGTCGACAGGGTACGGCAAGTCGTTCGAAGGCTATCTCTGGAACAGATCCCGCATCTTACTGAAAAACGAGCGAGAGTGCATATGTCTCAGCGCCGCTGACCACTTATCCTCTGCAAGCAATTTTCGTTCGAGATCCGTTTCTTCTCGTCTCATGAGTTCCAGTACTCTTGTGTCCTCGTCATCCTCCAGCCAGTAGCCATGTTGGTTCGGACAGAATTCCATCTCTAGATCAAAAAGCCTGTACTGAAACCTCTGTAAGAGTGCGGCGCATTCTGGGCACTTATCAGTCGTAGCGGCTGAACTCAAAACTAAAGTTCCTTTCCAGTGATCACCGAAGTCGAAGACTTCGTCTTCCAGCTCTCCCAGTTCCGCGTGTTCGAACCACATTCCCTTACAGGACTGACAGTAGTTGACTTTCAGCTTGTGCCGCTCCGTTGGCAGCATATCGACACTGCATCTAGGGCATTTCACTTGCGCTTCCGCTCCTCTCGCTCGCTAACGTGAGGCAAATCGCCATTCTTCTATCAATATAAATGACATCGCACCGGCGCTCAAGGGTACGATGTTTCACTGTACGATGTTTCACGCGGCCAGCCAGCTTCCGGTCCTCGGCCGAAGCTGTCAGCCGAGCTACCTTACCTGAGTGTCTGTTCAGCGCGACATACCGGCCATTTCCGTTTCGAGAATACCACTCCCGACCCATTGCCGCCACGCGCAACGACCGCTCTGCGGTATCGCCATTACCCAAGGAACGGTGAAGACGCTCAATGTTGTACACGATCCACCGTTGCGCGATGATTCCCTTGCTGTCGGAAACCCATGCATCGGGAGCTGGGATCGCCATGCCGAAGATTGAGTCCCTTGATCCACGAGACCGGTTCACGCGGCAAGCGGAACGGGAATTTCGAGCTTCGGTACGGCCGGTCTACCGCAATAGTGAATCTAATCCACGACCTGAGCACATCGGTAGCTGCCTCCTTCTGAAAATCGACGGCGTACCGATTGTTGTAACCGCCGCGCATATCATGGACCAGCGCACCGAATACACGCTCTATATCGCAGGACTTCCAGGAACCAGGCCGGTGCCCGTACTGGGCGGTGTGACCGCGTCCGCGCTCAAGCGGGAGGAGGGTCGAACTTCGGATCATTTCGACACCGCTATGTGGATACCCCCTGATCAGGCGGTCAAGAGACTTGGCGCCGTCACGTTCCTGAACAACTCACGGATCTCGCCCATCCGAAAACCATCGTCCGGCAGACTGTACACAGCACTTGGTTATCCGGTATCCCGGAACAAGAAGGCCGTAGATCACGTGGCGTGCTCAATCTCAACCCGCGTGTCGATGTATGCTGCCCATGTGGACGGAATGCCGGAACTGGCTTCTAAACTCCGTGTTACCGGCTGCGACCACTAATTTTCTTCGGTTCGAAAAACGTTCCTTCGCCGGAGACGGCGCATGCGAAAACACGTTCGGACCCCGTGGGCTTAGCGGCGGGGCGCTGCTCGATTCGGGCGACTTCACTTCAGCGGAATCCTATGCGCGCGACCCAGCGGGAAGCGCACTGCTAGCCGGGATGGTGATCGAATATCACCGGGAGTACCACGCGCTCGTCTCAGTCCGGATCGACACGGTCATAAATGGTATTCGCCGCATCCTCGCACGTCGAAGGCACACCCCCCTGCCTGTTGGACACCAGGCAATAACATGAGCACTGTTCTACGCGGGCATAGCGGGATAATCGTTACTCCGTGGCGGAGAGCACGGGAGGCGGCTTCGCGCCGCCAAATGGGCTTGTCACAGATTTTGTGACTTGGATCACATGCGTATAGATCATGGTCATTTGCAAACTTCGGTGGCCGAGCAAGAGCTGGATCGTGCGGATGTCCGTCCCTGATGCCGGCAAGTGCGTTGCGAACGGGTGTCTGAGCGCATGGACGAAAATTGAATCATTATGATGCGTCTCTATACTAATAAGTGTCCGGACCCATGGGTCTCTTGAATAACTGTTGGGCGTCGTAGAGGAACACCATGAACATTCACATTGCCACAACCAATGCAGAACTTGCAGCTTGCTATCCCGTCATGCGGGAGCTGCGCCCTAACATTGGAGAAGAACAATTTCTCTCTCAGGTACGGCGTCAAGAACGTGCGGGCTATCGGATCGCCTATGTGCAAGAACAAGATCGCGTAGTCGCCGTTGCAGGATTTCGAGCCGGAGAAAGTCTGTCATGGGGCAATTTTCTGTACGTCGATGACCTTGTTACCCGTTCCGAGTATCGCTCAAAGGGCTACGGTGCCAAGTTGCTTTCTTGGCTCAAAGAACAGGCGACAATACAGGGTTGCGAGCAAATACACCTAGATTCAGGGGCCCAAAGGAAAGATGCACACCGGTTCTATGAGCGTGAAGGCATGTCATTGATTGGCTTCCACTTCTTCGAGCACCTTGCGCCCAACAAGGCACTCCAGCGGGACGCGCCACCAGCGGCGCGCCCCTGAGCGCGCACGTTTAGGTTGCACAGTCGCGAATTGTTCAAGCTTGCATAGGAGAGTTGTATGGCACGCATGATCGTTATTTACAGAACACCGGCAGATCCAGCAGCATTTGATAAACACTATTTTGATGTTCACATTCCATTGGCTAAGAAGTTACCTGGCCTCAAAAGGTACGAGGTCAGCAAAGGCTCAATCGTAGCCCTAGCAGGTGCAGCCGATCCTTATCTTGTTGGAACTCTGCACTTTGACTCTCTCGCCGCGATCAAAGAGGCCTTTGCAAGCGAGTGCGGGCGCGCTTGTGCGGCGGATCGCCGAATTTTGGCGCCTGATGACAAGGACGTGCAAATGTTTCTGTTCGAAGATCAGAGTGTATACAGTGCAACCTAACCTGGTGTTCCAGCGGATGGCCTTCGGCCCTCGCTGAACTTGTCGTTAGGCGTCATGAAAGTCCTCGCAATCTCGGGTAGCCTTCGGAAAGCATCGCTAAATACGACTTTGCTTCGTGCGGTAACACGCATTGCACCGCCCGGAATCGAAGTTGCACTATATCGCGGTCTCGGCGACCTACCTTTGTTCAATCCAGACATTGAGGCGACTGAACCGGCTCCCGTGGGCGCTCTCCGTGAACAAATCCTGGCTTCCGACGCACTGCTCATTGCCAGCCCGGAATACGCACACGGCGTCACGGGCGCGATCAAAAATGCATTGGACTGGATGGTCGGTAACGAAACCTTTGTTAACAAGCCAGTTGCATTGCTGAATGCGTCGCCGCGCGCAACACATGCGCAATCCGCATTGCGCGAAACCGTGTCTACCATGTCGGCGCGTATTATCGATGAGGCATGTATTACAGTTCCTATACTCGGTTCTGGCCTCAGCGAAGACGATATCGTTCAGCATCCAGATATCAAGTCTGCCTTACTTGCGGTGCTGCTCTTACTCAAAACTGCTGTTCAGTCTGCCGCGCTTGAGCGGGAAAAAGAAACTCGTGTCTCGGGGTTGAGCAACCAATGACGCCCAACATAGCGTTCGAGCGGGACGCGCCCCTCAACTTTACGTCGGGCGGGACCAGTTGTCTTCCTCCCCGCTTCCCGCATAGAGTACCCACATGACACAGCAACAAGTTAAATCCGGCTGCATATACCCCCCGCATATACCAACTTCGGATATATGAAGTTTCTCCCGAAAGGAGAGCAGCCTTCCACAATCGATTTCAGAATCACGCGCTTCGAATCATGAAGCGCTATGGCTTCGAAGTCGTTGCACTTTGGGAGAGTTCTTCCGTGGTCGACTTTGAGTTCATCTATATTCTGCAGTGGCCAGACGTGGAGACCATGGAGCGCCAGTGGAAGCTCTTTCTCGCTGATGGTGAGTGGATTGACATCAAGAAGAAGATGTCAACCGAGATCGGTGAGCCTGTGTTACGGGCGACCGGCCGCGTGCTTAGCGCAGTCGAATATTCCCCTTTCTTCAACCCGACCTAGAAATGCCTGACTACCACCATCGAAATGGCAGCAAGCGTCAGCCGCCCAACAACACGTTGGCCTCACTCAACCAAGTCGTCACGTCTTCACTGGTCGAAGGAGTCATTCCATGAAACCACGCATTACAGTTATTACCCTCTGCGTTGACGACCTAGAACGGGCAGTACATTTCTACCGTGAGGGTCTCGGCCTGCCGACGCAAGGCATCATTGGCAAAGAATTTGAGTATGGGGCGGTCGCCTTCTTCGATTTGCAGCCTGGATTGAAACTCGCAGTTTGGCCGCGTAATAGTCTCGCTCACGATGCGGGAATTCCGATGGGTACCTCAAGTCCCACCGAACTCTCTATCGGCCATAACGTGTCTTCCACTGCCGAAGTCAACGCTGTTATGGAGCAGGCAAAGAGTGCAGGTGCCGTTATCGTCAAACCAGCACGGAAAACCGTTTGGGGTGGTTACGCTGGCTACTTTCAAGACCCCGATCATCATCTTTGGGAGGTTGCGTGGAACCCACAGTTGCTGCCCGAAGCGTAAGGCCCAACCCTGCGGTGCAGGGGACGCTGCGCGATAAAGCCGCGCAGCGCCGGTTACCTTGAACGTTGCAGAAGATCGAGATGGTTCGCCCCGCTACCGCCCAAGATGCGGCACCCGCAATTGAAGTCGTGCGTCAATCAATCATGGTGTTATGCGAGGCCGACCATAAGAACGATGGGGCTACGTTGGATCGATGGCTCGCAAACAAGAAGCCAGCATCATTCGAATCGTGGATCGCCAACCCTGACAACTTCTGCGTGGTCGCGGAAAGTGAAGGGGTCGTGAGAGGAGTTGGGCTCCTCCATTGCAGCGGCGAGGTACGCCTGTTTTACGTATCCCCTGGCTATCAGCATCGGGGCCTCGGGCGCCGCATCCACTCGGCCCTCGAAAGTCACGCACTGTCCCTAGGCTTGCCGAAGCTGCGGCTGGAAAGCACGCTGTTCGCGTGCAAGTTCTACGAGGCGCTGGGTTACATACCCGCTGGCGCCGAGAAGTCGCTATTTGGTCTGTTGCGCGTGTACCCATACGAGAAGCCGCTGCAACCTAACAGTTCCATCCACGCGACCGCCTTCGGTGGCGCGTGATGTGATGGCGTAGAAAATCTCCGATGAATCGGCCCATCTGGCGCCCGTTGCAGGCTTCAAGGGAATGGCAGCTATCCACACACTGAGCCGCCATAGCACGCAGCCATCCGGCAGGTTTGACCCTGTTAGCAGTCGCTGATCTCCCGATGTTCGAGCGGCAGCAAAGGCCGACCTGTGCGCACCGGCCATTTGGCAGCGCGCAGCGCAAACCAGCCCTTCGACTGGCAACACGGGCACAAAGACAAAGGACAGCAGTTGGCCACGGGTGAACGCTCACGTATCCTCACTCTAATCGGTCAGTCGGAACCAGATGCCCTGTGCCAAGGCCCGGCCTGTGGCAACATAGCCCAATGCGTGCAACCGCTAATAGATTCCTCAGCGAAAGGACAATCCACTTCGCCTTTCGGATGACCCTCTGGGTCAAGGGCCTTTTCGCGCTCACGGAGATTGCGGGTGGCGTGGCCGCGTTCTTCGTCAGACGGCAATTCCTCGTGGGTGTCGCGAGCGCGATCACCCAGGGGGAGCTCGCCGAAGACCCGCATGATCTCATCGCGAATTTCCTCCTTCACTCCGCGGAGCACCTCTCGATAAGCACACAGCACTT
>JAJYEK010000029.1:0-22865 GCA_021785795.1 Pseudomonadota bacterium | reverse complement strand
GCTCTGGCTCATAGTCGGGCTCCTGCGGGAGCGGCTTTGGTACTACCCCACGGCGCTCGTCGTCTTCGGCCTCTTCATCCTTTATCAGCTATACCGCTTCGACTCGACTCATTCCCCGTGGCTCCTGCTCATCACCGTGGTCGATCTTGTGGTAATCGCCCTCACGTGGCACGAGTACCGCTTTCTCGGCCGGACGCTTGGCCGTCCGAGATAGGAACCCCAAGGGGAGAACGGCGAGAAGACACGGCAACAAAAATCCGGCCGGCCGCTCGGGTCAGCGCAACGGTATGGGAATGTTGCTGAAGCCGCGAGACTTTTCTTGCCCCAATTGAATATCGATTTTCTCGACGATAGTGGACTGACTCTTGCCATGGCGTGGCACGGTTGCCAGCTGCGGGTCGGTGCTGTCATATGCCGAGGACGAACGCAAAGGTCGCTCGGATCCCGTGCTGCATCAATGTCCACAACCTGGGTGATACCGGTGATTCGACTGAGTCATCGTCAATGGCAGCAATGGCCGAATTGCTCGCGCAGGCCATGAGGCCGGTTTCGGGCGGCGCGGCAGTTCAAGCAGTTGCCCTGAAAAACAGGTGACCGGCGGCTGGATCGGGTCGGAATTGGTCTTGGGGTTGCGGGGTTTGGTCATAGAGGCTTGCCGGGGCCTTTGGTCATTTTTCTCAATGGGTTCGTTTTGTTCCGTTAACCGTACACGGTCCACGGTTTTGTACAGAGTTCAGCTCTCTCGGCTAAACTAAGAGAACAGAAATTTGAGGGCATCGCGATGAATACGAGGCTAAGCAGACTTCCGATCGGGGAGCGTATCAAGCTCGTGGAGGAATTATGGGATAGCATCGCCGCGGATCAGAAGGCACTGCCCCTGACGAACGAACAAAAAGCCGAGCTCGACAGACGTCTCGATGCCTATGAGGCCGACGGAAACCAGGGCCGTTTGGCGGGCGAATCGATCTCTGATATTCGCCGCAAGCTGTAATGCGTGAGATCCGGCTCCGGCCGGAATCCGAACAGGACTTGGCCGATGCGGCCGCGGTACGAAGAACAGCGGCCCGGACTGGGGCATGAATTCCTGGACGAAGTCGAGGCGACGTTATCAAGTATTGCAGAAACCCCGTTGATGTTCCCAAGCGTGCATCGGAACACAAGGCGTGCTGTTATTCACCGGTTTCCGTTCAGTGTCTATTTCCACGCAGACAGCCCGTCGATAATCGTGATCGCAATTATGCATGGAAGCCGAAATCCACGCCGCTGGAAAAACCGATAAACGGGCTCGTTGGTTTGTCGATACGAGTCATCTCGTATGAGAGGACACGACATGGGCGACTCGCGCCGCATGGTGGGCGATGAACGTCCACTTCAAGGAAATTCGAACGGCAGGTAGCCACGATACCGGTCATTCAACTAAGCCAATGCCACTGGCGGTAAGGCCGAAAACCCGCCGACTGCGTGTCCAACCGTCGCTTCCTCGGCCATATGTGTAGCCACACGTATGGCCGATCAATGTCCCCGGAATCCCCGACGATAAGTCGACGGCGAAATCCCGAATGCCACCCTGAAGTGCTGGCGCAGCGATACCGCCGACCCGAATCCCGCGCGTTCGGCGATCACCTCGATGGGCCGGCCGGTCGTCTCCAGCAGCTGCTGCGCCAGGGCGAGCCGCTGATTGAGCAACCACTGGCCGGCGGTCGTGCCGGTGACTTTGCGGAACTGGCGCGTGAAGGTGCGTCGGCTCATGCGGGCGCGCTCTGCGAGCCGGTCCAACCCGAGCGGTTTGTCGAGGTTTCGTTGCGCCCAGTCGAGAACTCCCGATAGCCGCGCACCCTCTGCGGGCGCCGGCAGCGGGTGTTCGATGTACTGCGCCTGGCCGCCCTGACGGTGCAGCGGGACGACGAGGCGGCGGGCCACGTAGCCGGCCACCTTGGCGCCACACCAGGTGCGCAGCAAATGGAGGCAGCAGTCGATGCCGGCCGCAGCCCCCGCCGAGGTCAGTACATTGCCATCCTCGACGTACAGCACATCGGGGTTGAGGCGCACCCCCGGGTAGCGGCGGGCGAACGCCTCCGCCGCGAGCCAATGGGTCGTGGCCGGCCGGCCGTCCAGCACACCGGCCGCGGCCAGCACAAAGGCGCCCAGACAGAGCCCCACCAGACACGCGCCGCGCTGCTCGGCCTGGCGCAATGCGTTGAGCAGCGGCGCGGGCGGCGTTTCCCCGGGATCCCGCCAGCTCGGCACAATGACGGTATCGGCCCGTTTGAGCTGCTCGAGCCCGAAGCGCGTAGTCAGGCTCATGCCCGCGGAAGTCGACAGCGGACCGCGCTCGGCGGCGCATACCCGCACGTCGAACCGCGGAACCCCGCCCGCAGTGCGGTCTTCCCCGAAGATCAGGGAGGGAATCGATAGATGAAAGGGGCTGATGCCGTGAAAGGCGACCACGGCGATGATCCGGTTTTGCATGGCAGGGCGGCCCGGTGCGTTCGAGATGGCCTGATTCTATCGAAGATTGGCACCTGAGCCACTATCGGGGGTCTTCGAAGCCGACCACACTCTGCGAACCCGTCCCCGTGCCCGAGGGCACAACCACCGCTGCCGCGAGGAGACCCGATGCCTAAGCCCCGACGCGCCCTGATCGTCATCGATGTGCAGAACGACTACATCGAGGGCGCCCTACCCATCGAATATCCGGATGTCCGTCACTCGCTGTCCCATATCGGGCGGGCGATGGACGCCGCGCGCGCCGCGGCCATTCCGGTGATCGTGGTCCAGCACACCTCGCCCCCGGATTCGCCGGTGTTCGCACGGAACACCGCGGGCTGGGCCTTGCATGAGACGGTGCGCACCCGTCCCTGCGACTACTCCCTCGAGAAGTCATCGCCCAGCGCCTTCGTTGGCACCGACCTTGGCCGGTGGCTGAGGCAGCGCCGGATCGACACGCTGACGGTAGTGGGCTACATGACGCATAACTGCGACGATTCCACCATCAAGCAGGCGATGCAGGAGGGGTTCGCGGTGGAGTTTCTGGCCGATGCGGCCGGGGCACTGTCCTACGAGAACCGCGCCGGCAGGGCGAGCGCCGAGGAGCTCCATCGGGTGTTCTGCGTGGTCCTGCAATCGCGTTTTGCGGCCGTCGCGAGCACCGATGAGTGGATCGCGGCGTTGCCGGCCGGCGCCGCCTTGGCGCGCGACACGATCTACGCCTCCGCCGAGCGCGCGCGGGGGCGGGTGCCGGTGGAAACGCCCGCCGCCTCGCCGCCCTCCCCGCGGCTTCGCCGCCTCAGGGCAGAGGATGCCGCGCGCATCGCCCGCTGGCCGGCCTATCCGCGCGAATTCGAAGACCTCGACTATGCGCTGCGGCCGAACGGCTGGCTCGATACGTTCCGGGACCAGCCCGGTGCGCTCTCCTTCGTCGCGGAGGAATCGGGCGAGCCGGTCGGCTTTACGATTCTTGCCAGGACCGGGGACGCGGAGGCCGAGTTCCGCATGGCGCTGCGGGCCGACCGGGTGGGCTCCGGGCTGGGAAGGACGCTTGCCTCCGAAACGCTGTCTGTGGGCTTTGGCGAGCTCGGCCTGTCCCGCATCCACCTCGTGGTGCGCCAGAACAACCCCCGGGCGATCCGCTTATACGAACGGCTCGGATATCTCAAACGGGGAGAATGCTGCAAAACCTTCAACGGCACGCCGGCGCAGTTTCTGGTGATGGATCTGCACCGGGACCGCTGACGGGACGAGCCCGGCAATGGAAGGGCAGCCCGTCGGGTGGTGGCGCACTCCGGAGCACTGCTCCCGGTCGAGGGCATCGGTTCAACTTTTCGGGCGCGGACGTTCGTCGAGGGGGTGCTGAGCGCGCCCTCGGCCAGTTTCGGATGGACACATAGGACAAGGAGTCGTCAGACCCCGTAACGGGTCTCCGTCTCTTGATGAAATTTAGCGCCCGGGCGCACAATGTCCGAGGGGCTGGTGCGGGCTCGGATGGGCAGGCAAAACACACCGCAGGGCCTTCGCCGACCTTCCGGAAGGATTGAATCAGTGCCGGAAATATATCGGACAGGGACACCGCGTGGGCCGCGTTCTCATCTCCAGACAAAAAGAGCGGTGACTACCCCATCTCTCCCGTCGCTGGCTCTTTCACACGCCGGTGGAAGCGTAATTAGCAATTCGCCACGGACACTTTTCTCGGCCACGCGCTTTCCACGGAGCACCGCATGCGTTGCCGGCATCGGATTCACGGGTTCGTTAGGTCTCCATCTTTCACTCGTTCCGTTTCATAGTGAATTACGTCCAGCGTAAACGAGCCAGGCGATAAGCGCGAGGATGGTAAGGAGAACTAATGGCAAAACGGCCTCGCTGATCCTTTCATAGCCGATCTTTCCTCTAACGAATCGGTGCTTACAGTTCGGACAAGTAAACATGAACCTCCACGCGTTGATCTGGTCCCTGCCACCGAAATCGAAAAAGCAGTAGGGGCACCGAGACATTAGCCCTGGATCAAACTTCTGCTTCATACTCTTACTGTCCTCGTAGATAATAGACGGACATTTTAATCAGTGTATCCTCGGAAACCCACAAGGGCCTCCCCACGAGCAGCTTATTCAAGTCGATCGGGCCACATGTCATGTAATGAAAACTCAAAACCGATATTGCTCTCTGATTTTTCCGATGATCTGGTTAGCTTCCGCCTCGTCGAGGCCGTTGCCGAACCGATAAGTTCTGGAACCGTAGTCAAATACCAGCACGCCACCCCCTACGCCCCAGAATTGAAGACTCGCTGAGAAGTTGAATGGGTTGAATGGCTGTGGCGAGACCCTGAGATTAGAGACGTGGGCAGTTTCATATTCTTTTTCCGGGCCACGGCCAAACAGTTCCCGCTTGATGGTCAGGTTCATGCTGTTGATCCTGATTCGTTCTTTTCCGGCAACATTCCATAGCCAAACAAAAATCGCGAATGCACCGCCGACCGTCCATGCGACGAGCCAAGCCACGGTGAAAATCACAGGTCCCACAGGTTTGTCGCCGTGAAAGAACGTTGCAGGTACCATTATTTCACCGGTTGCCCATGCAACAAGCCATGCGGGAAGAAACAGAATCAGAAATAAGTGTTTTCTCGATGGAATAATAACTTCGAGTCCCTTCGGACCGGTGGATATTGTTGCGCGTCCTTTGCTTGGGGTTACCTTAGCCACTTTTTCCGCCGTGAGTAAAATTTACGCCAGACTTTGAGTTTGGCATATCCATAGGACAATTGCTTCAAATGTGGATCGAGTCGGTACAATCCCAGACAAGCTTCCTTGCGACTTACGGTAGGAAGAATTCTGGAACATACTCCCCGGCCACTGGCGGTGCTGGAGGTTCAACCAAGCCCTCTCCGGCTGCGGCACTGCGGGATATCTTAAGCTCCGGTTACGATCGGCTCTTCAGCTTCCATCGATGGCGGGCGCATCGGCGCGTTCTGGGCATTGAGGAAATCAAGCCCATTCCCTACACGCCCCTTTTCCAATCCCTACATTGAACGCCTGATTGGGACGATCCGGCGTGAGTATCCCGATCAGCCGCTGTTCTGGAATGTCTCGGACTTGGAGCGGAAGCTTCAGGAATTCCGGGATTATTACAACGGATAGCGCTTCCATAGCTCCATCGATGGTCAGACGCCGCATCAATGCAATGCCGGTGCGTCGATTCTCCCTGCTCGGCTCGACCGGTTCTCGTGGAAATCCCATTGCCGCGGGCTCTTCCAGACACCGGTGGCGGCGTGATTATGAATTCGCCACGCCCAACATAGCTCCGTACTAATTATAGTAACGCTTTACATTACTACCGCCATACGTTAGTATTTAACCATGATCCGGTCGTTCAAGGATGCAGACACCGAAACCCTATTCCGGCTCGGACGTGTCCGAAGATTTGTCAATATCGAACGCCCGGCTTTGCGCAAACTCAAGCAACTTGACTTGGCACGGCACCTTGACGATCTGCGGGCTCCGCCCGCCAACCGACTGGAAAAGCTTTCCGGCAAGCGGACAGGTCAGTGGAGCGTACGGATCAATGACCAGTTCCGGATCTGTTTCCGTTGGGTAGATGGAGCAGCAGAAGACGTGGAGATCGTCGATTACCACTGAAAGGAGTGCAACATGGCGAAGAGAACCAAACTGACCCCGGTTTCGCCGGGAGAAATGTTGCTCGAGGAATTTCTCAAACCGATGGGGATCACTCAATATCGACTGGCCAAAGAGATCGGTGTACCGCAGCGGCGGATCGGCGAGATCGTAAACGGAAAGCGCTCGATTACGGCAAATACCGATCTGCGGCTGTGCCGGTTCTTTGGGCTTTCGGATGGCTGGTGGCTGCGTCTGCAGGCCGATTATGACACTGAACTGGCGAAGGAGACGCTCGCCAAGACGCTCGCAAAAATTAGGCCGTGGCCGAGTTCAAAGCACGCGGCCTAGATCGCGCGCAAGACTCCAATGATGCTATTGAGATCGAACCCCGAAGCTTGGGGACTGATGTCGCAAAGAGAGCCGTAAGGCACCCTTGGGTCGCTCCGCCAGAGACATCGCAACGCATGTCTTGTCGATCATGATTGCTTCCGACCAAGTCGTAGAGAAAATATTGTCAATAAAATCTGATCGTCTGCTTTGGAGCACGTTCGCTACAATCCGGAATGGCCGATTCCGGCCATCGGCAGCCCTTCCAGAATGCAGCCACTCAAGGAGAGTTCTGTGCCTTCCTCCACGCCGCTGGCGGCATGCCAACCAACCGTTTGAATGCACGCGAGAACGCCGCTTCGGACTCATAGCCGACGTCGAGTGCGACGGTCGCCACATTACGGTTGGTTTCCCGCAATAGTCGAGTGGCGCACTGAATCCGCCAGTTGGCCAGGTATTGCATGGGAGGCTGACCAAGAAAGCCCGCGAATCGGTCATGCAACGCCGATCGCGAGAGGCCCACCTCCCGGGCCAGGTTGTCAACAGTCCAGTCGTGATCGGGTCGTTCATGGATGAGTGCCAAGGCCTTGCCAACGAAGCGGTCTCGAAGCCCCGCCAGCCACCCGGTGGCGTCCTCAGGCAACCTGTCGAGATACCGGCGAGCCGCATCGACAAACATCATTTCTGAAAGCCTTTCCAGCACGGCGTCCCCGCCTGGCCTCGGGTCGTTGGACTCCACGACGGCCTGGTCGATCACCCGGGAAACCCAGCCACCTGCCTGTGTGGCAGGCAGATGCAGGATCCTGGGCAAGGCCGAGATGAGCGGGTTGAATGGCTTGAGGTCGCACCCGAAGAATCCGCACACAGCGACCGTGCTGGCTTCCTCGATGGGCATGGGTGTGCCTGGTTCGAGCACGCCATGATGGTAGGAGATGGGCAGCGGCTTCGGCACATTTCTTGTCGAGAAGACCCATTCAGTGCTCAACCGGAAGGGTTCTATCCCCGGAGCGCTGGACAACACATGCGGATCACCGTGCGGGAACATCACAATGTCGCCGGCAGACAGTTTGACAGGGGGTTGGCCAGAAATCGCCGCCCAGCCACTGCCCTTGGCGAGCATGTGATATTCCATGACGTGTTCGCAGCCCGGCATTACGGCCTCGGTGATCTCGCTACCGGGGGGTGCCTCGGCTGACCATTGGTCACGAAAGCTGACGTAATAGAACACCGCGCCGCGCAATCGGACGCTGCGTAACAGATCAGAAAGAGTATCCCGGCTCAATGTTACCTCGCCTTTGGAGGGTGCCCGCCAATCAATTGCGTCCCCTTCATTCCCGGATGAATGAGCAAGTTATATGGACGCCAAGCGAAGTGTCAACGATGCATAAGAGGAACAATGACCCTGCCCGGTGAACCGCTAGCCCGATACATACCGGATGAAAGGAGATCTGACATGAATTCGACGAATATGTGTACGAATCTCGACCCGAGCAAACCCGCGGCTCCATCGCCAGCCAATATCGATTACGCCGCAATAAAGCAACGCCAAAAGGCCATCTGGTCTAGCGGGGACTATGCCACGATCGGCATCACCCTGCAGATCGTCGGTGAAATGCTGGCTGAGGCAGCGGACGTTCGGGCTGGTGAGCAGGTATTGGATGTTGCCGCGGGTAACGGCAATGCCACCCTGGCGGCTGCCCGGCGCTTTGCCCATGTAACTTCTACGGACTACGTGCCCCATCTACTTGAAAAGGGCGCTGTGCGGGCGAAGGCTGAAGGATTTGATGTCCGGTTCCAGACTGAGGATGTCGAGGATTTGCGCTTCGAGGATGAGTCGTTCGACGTGGTACTGTCCACCTTCGGAGCCATGTTCGCCCCCAATCAGCCCCGCGTGGCTCAGGAGTTGATGCGCGTGGTTCGCAAAGGCGGCCGCATTGGCATGGCAAGCTGGACCCCGGAGGGTTTCCTTGGCGAACTGCTTGGCCTGATCGCCAGCTACGTGCCGCCGCCCGCTGGCATATCTTCGCCACTGCTCTGGGGAAGCGAGCCACGCATCGTTGAATTGTTCGGTAGCCAATCAACCGACATAAAGTGCGTGCGACGCCATTTCAACTTTCGCTATCACTCTGCGGAACATTGGATCGAAATGTTTACGAATTACTACGGACCTTTGTATAAGGCATGCGAGGTTTTGGATTCCGAGCGCCGTGCGCACCTGACTGAAGACATCGTCGCCCTACTGAGGCGCCTGAATACGGGAGGGTCCAGTTCACTGCTTGTAGCAGGGGAATATTTGGAAGTTGTTATCACAAAGTGATGAGCAAACTTTGTAGGCGTGCGTCAGCCCCCGCCGAAACATCACTTAGCAATCCAAGGGAAGAAGGTCGGTGGCACAGAAGAGAGAAGTGGCCCCGGTTGTTTGAACAGCATTCCCCGATCTATAAGTGGACTCCGGGCGGGCGGGGACGGTGCAGACTTGTCCACGGCAGCGGGCGTCGCTTGCGACGAACGACCGACGCGGTGGGCGAGTCGGGGCGCGCGCGATTCATGGCGCCCGGACAACGTGTTTCAGTAGTTAACGACTGCAGTCGTAGCGTGCATTCGACCAGCCGGGTCCATAATCGTTGGGCGTCACGGTCCGGATTCCGTGGCGGCTGGGTCGCCAAGTACCATTCTTGAGAAGAAGATGCTGGTGGTGCTCGGAAAACCAAAGCTGCATAGTCTGGGGAAAGAACCCGACAAGTTCCGAACGCTGAGTACGCGGATCAGGCATGTTCCAATTTACGTGGTTTCCACTGTCTACAAAGTAGTAAGTCGCTTTGACGGTTGAAGCAGGATCTGCTCCCCAGGATGGATTATCGTATTGTTGACTGATGGAAACCACCTTTCGGTTCACATGAAAACGCAGATGCACGGGGGCGAGCCCATTGGCAGAGTGGGCAGTACAAACCAGAGAGGTCAGATTTTCCGATTGAATCAACTGTGTAGCGCCGACAGCGGGCGCAACGACTGTAGGTGTCGCGCATGCCGATACCAACAACGCGAGGGATACGCATGGAAGAATACGAGTCGCACGCATCAGCGACAAATCGAACATGTGAATCCCCTTCGTCCGTTGTTGTACGTGGCTTCAATCTTCTCGTACGGTTCACACCGGCGTACGGTATCTCCGGTCACGCATGCTCACCGGAAGGACACGCTTAACGTATAGGTGCCGTGACGATAAAGGTCAAGCGGTAGCCTCTTCCAATGGGATAGGAGGGAAAAGAGCCTGATGTTTCTCACACCTGAGGAAATCGTGGCACTCACGCGCCGAAAACGACGCCCAGCGCAGGGGATTGCGCTGCGCTGCCTGGGCATCGAACACCGCGTGCGGCCGGATGGCTCTGTGGCCGTGCTGCGGGCCCATGTGGAGCGGCTTCTGGGCGGTAAGGCAATCCCAGATGGTACACTCCGAAAAACCGAGCCGGATTTCAACGCCCTTACCCGGAGCCCTTGAACGTGCCCCGAAAACGCCTGCCTGAGAATCGCGGATTGCCGGCACGCTGGAAGTTACAGCACGGTGCATATTATTACCTGCCTCCGCGCGACCTCCGGCACCTGTGGGATGGGAAATCGTGGTTTTTTCTCGGCCACACGCTGCCTGAGGCCTACAAAGTGTGGGTATGACCCCGACGGCAACCTGACGAGCCTGCAGACCATCCCGCAGGTCGACTGCTTCGGCTACGATGTGCTCGATCGGCTCACCCAGGACACCGTCCTCACCGCCTTCGGGGCGTCCTGCCCGCCGTCGACCCCCGGGATCACCTATACCTATGACGCCAACGGCAACCGCCTCAGCAAAACCACGGGGACCACGACCATCCCCTATGCCTATGTTCCGGACAGCAACCGGCTTACGGGTGTCGGGGGCAGTGCGGTCAACATCAACAAGATTGGGGACATCACCGCCAACCCGCAAGGGCAATCCTTCGCCTACGATGCCGCCGGGCGCCTGATTCAGGTGACCTCCGCCTACGGGGTGCTTGGAGAATACAGCTACGATGCCCACAACCGCCGGGCCAACAAGTTCTCCGCCAACGGCTCCACCTGGTACCACTACGACGCCCAGGGCCACCTCATCGAGGAAACCCATGCCGACGGGACGCTCGTGCGCGACTACGTCTGGGCGGACAACACCCCGATTGCGATGATCACCAAAGACCCGACGACGGGGACGGAAACCGTCACGTATCTGCACACCGACTACGACAACACCCCGAGGCTTGCGACCAACCCGAGCGGGACCATCCTCTGGCGCTGGGAGGGGGTCTTCGGGAATACCCCGCTCGGGCCCCCGAGCCCGGTGGACGTGACGCTGCGCTATCCGGGGCAGACCTACGATTCCGAGACGGGGCCCTGTTGCCTCACCTAAAAATCTGAGTGAAACACGATTCGTTGCCTCACGTAAGAAATCTGAGTCAAACGCTTCTGTCCTGCTGCACAGAGACTCTTCCCTTGGAAGGATGCATCGGGGGATATTGTCGATCCTTTTTGGCACGGTTGTATAGCACCCGTTGCAGTTGACTGATTTCCCGCTTCAGGGCGGCGGGATTAAGCGTGGCATATTCGGCCTTCAGGCGCTGCCTGGCCTTGGGTGAAACACTGGGGCTTCTCAGCAGCCGCTGATAGGGAGTTTGCGGACGATCGTAGGTCTTTTTCACTTTGGCCCCGCGGCGTTCTTTCTTGATGAGCTTCATCACCGGCTGGAAGTAGTTGGTGTAGAGGCGCAGCCGCTCGTAGAGCCGGTTGAGCAGGGCCAGATGGGAGGCTCCCGCGTAGCGGGCATAGCCCACCGCCCGGCGCACCACGGTGTAGTTTTTCTGCTCGATGAAGCAGCCATCGTTCTTCTTGTACGCCCGCCCCCGCGTGAAGGTGATGTGCTCGCTCTGGCAGTAGCGCAGGAGCTGCTGAGGAGATGACGGCGCTCTTTCGGTCGCTCCCGCGCGAGGGTTGTCATGCGCTGCGCGATCGAACGTTGTTTCTCTTTCTCTACAACACCGGCGCACGGGCGCAGGAGGTCGTGGATCTGCGTATCGAACACCTCGATCTCAAAGCGCCGGCCAAGGTGCATCTGCACGGCAAGGGGGATAAATGGCGGATCTGTCCGCTCTGGGACGAGACGGTAAAACATCTTGAGCGACTGCTCGCGGAGCGCGGAGTCACGCTGGCACCGAGCGAGCCCGTGTTTTGTGCGCACCGACATCGCCCGCTCACGCGCTTTGGGATCTACAAGATCGTGCGCCGACACGCGAGTGCATGGGATACGAGCACCACTGAGCCACGCCGTGTCAGCCCGCATCTTTTTCGCCACACCGCGGCCGTGCATCTGCTGGAATCGGGGGTCGAGGTCAATGTGATTCGCGGCTGGCTCGGGCACGTGAGTCTGGACACCACCAACCGTTATGCCGAGTTGACGCTGCGCGCCAAAGCGGAGGCGTTGCGCGAATGCGAGGTCAATTGCGGGACTTCTGCGGCTACCCGCGTTCGCGCCGTCTGGAAGGACGATAAGGCGCTGCTCGATTGGCTGAATACCCTTTAGCTGATTATGTGGCCAAGCATTCGCGATCCGCCCACAACCATCGGCGATGAGGTGTCATCGGCCACATAACGGTGTCGGGCACATAAGCCGGATTATGTTACCGGTAACATAATCCGGGAAACCAATGCCTTGCAGCGCCCCTAAGTCTGCCAGTCCCACGAAAACCTACGGAAATTGACGTTACCCGAGAATAATGTGGCAAAAAATTGGCAAAGTAATCTGGTCTGCTGGCGCCCCGTCCCGAGCAGATGCCGCTGGCGACGTGACTATGAATTCGCAATTCACACGCTTGCCGCTCATAAGCAACGCACCCGCTATCAGATCGTATAACGTGTTACGCGACATTCTGCAGGCGATTGGCCAAGTCTCGGCCCGAGGTCGCGGGCGGCAAAGGCTTGTTGTCCTGTCGATACAGTTCTATCGCTTCCTCGACAATCTGGCAAAGTTCTTCAAAGACCTGTTTCTCGTCATTGCCGTGACACCCGCCAAGAACCAGTCCGGGCGCACTTCCGACATAGCACTGATCTTCTTCCGACCATTCCACAATTTTTGCGTATTTCGCGCTGTCTTTCATTTCTTTAACTCCTCCAAGGCCAGGCGCACGGCCCGGACTTGGTAGTGTTTCGCATCATCCCCAAGTTTACCCGAAATTGTCACGGGTTTCTGGCCCTTCGGGTGAACAAAGTTACGATGGCTTCCTTTCCCGCCACGATTGACAAACCCTACCTTCTCCAAGTCTGCGACCAGATCTCTTACCTTAGGCGGCATCCGCTTTGGGGTCCAAGGCTAAATTGATATTCGCTTATCATAACCTCTCTTGAACAAATATACGCTAGCGAGCCTATCACCTCTGCCACGCTGGATCAGTTTGCTCGGCTATCGCACTGTCACGAGACATTTCAGACGCGCTGATGGCGGCATGACTAGGAATTCGCCATACACAGGCGATGCGCGGGGATGGTCCAGCATGTGGCAGCGATTCATGGCGCGCCTGCTAAAGGAGACCGCCATCAAGGAGCGCTTCACGGAGCACGATTTGCGGGCAAAAGTGGCAAGCGATGCAGAGAGCCTCGAGCGCGCCAGGCAGCTCCTGGCGCATGCGGACAGCAGGATCACGCAGAGGGTTTACCGCCGGCGTCCGGACCGAATCAAGCCCACGAGGTAACGGGACCGCGAAGATCCCCGATCCCCCAACTCACTCAGTCGTAGCGGTTATCCCTCTGAGGTGCCAGCACGCATCTCAATTAGACACTCGGCAGTTTATTAGACAGACGTAGGCCGCGGGGTAACGTAAGTCATTGATAAATGGCGCGCCCGGAGAGATTCGAACTCCCGACCACCTGGTTCGTAGTTAGTCCGTGAATTGGTAAACGATTGTTTTTATTCAACCAATACGGGACGCCCATTGCGCATTTTGCGGGACTTTGCAGGACGATGCACGACTGATCCCCGCAAAAGTCCCGCAAGGCTCGGAGCGTGGGCTATCGGCGCCGAGCGCTTAAGCGGCGACCTGCTCATACGAGAAATGGGGGATGTCAGCGCGCTCGCTCGCATGCTCAATGGTCAGGCCGCAGGTCTGGCCCTGGGCGTCCAGATCCAGGATGGTATTTTCATCCAGGTCCTTCGTTTCGACGACACTGGCTACACGGAACTCGATATAGAGCGTATCCGTTTCTTGAAAGTAGCGGATCTTCATGGTACGTACCCTAGATCAAAAAACGGTTATGAATCGTTTCTCCATCCGGCAGCAAGATGACGCGCAACATTCTGTCCCCGGCCTCCGGAATGGGTGCCCATCGCCGAATGCGTCCATCCTGCTGTATCGCTTCCTTAATCGGCTGCATCACAACCCGCTCGATCCACTCCAATTGAATCGCCGCCCGGTCCGGTCGCTGACGCATACTCTGAAAGTACTGCGTGTATTTCATCGTTGGAGTCTAGCAAAGGTTCAGAGGCTGGGAAACGCCGGACACAAGGTACCGAGCTTTGGGGACCACACCCGTATAAGCGCCCGAACGGTTTCCGATAGACATGAATAATATGGCCAGCTGGAGACGACCGACGTGGCATCCGCCGGCGTCGCGACGTCCAGTCGCCGCACCCGAAACACGAGGCCATCCAAATCCGTGATCCTGACGTCGTCACCGATGCGGTCCGATTATTCGGAATTCCAGATCTCGTCCAGTACCCGGATGAGCATCTTGCGTCCGCGCACTTCGATCACCTTGCCCGTCTTGCGGCGAATCTCCTCCGCGCCGGTCATCGCCGGCCGGTGCATGGCCTGAGTGATGAGCTAATAAAACGCCAGGTATATCGCAAGGATGCCCGCGTACGCCGGCGCGACCACAGCCAGAACACGGCCAGGCCCAGCACCGGCAACAGCAATATCAGATGACACAGGTCCGCCTCCGTACCGTCCTGCAAAATGACGGACGTCTTTTCCGTTTTCAATGCCTGCGCTTATTCAAGATCGCGCTTCTTCGACTCGAACTCCTCTTTGCCGATCTCGCCGCGCGCGTAGCGTTCCTTGAGGATATCGAGCGCGGATTTGCCGCGCGGCAGATCGATGCGCGACGAGCCGCCGAACAGCCATCTCGCCAGGACCACGACCGCCGCGATGATCACGACCCAGAACAAAATCATGAAAAGACCGCCGCCAAAGCCCATGCCCCACCCCCCGCCGCTACCCATGTGGTTCCAACCCCAGTTGCCCATGTCGAATGCCCTTTGCCATCGTTCAAGTTGTCCTTCATCTGAGTTGCCAGCGTAACACCCGCGTTTCGACGCCGCCAAGTCCTTGGAGGCGAAGCTCCACCGCGGCGGGATTTCCCGCGAGCGGCCGAAACCTTAACAGGCTGCTATATAGCCACCGTATCCACCCATCATGCCGTAACCCGGACCGTATCCGCCCGACGTCTCATCGGCATCTGCGGCCCAGGCTGTCGCGGTGCCGACCGCCAGCACCACGGCCAGGGCGATACCGATCAACTTCGACATCGTTGATTTACGGAACCCGAGACCCATGCTCGTTAACTTCATGTCGCATACTCCTCTTTGGATTGGTCAGGTTCGCGCGCCACGGGGTCGCCTCAATACAGCAGCCACGGGTAGGCGAACCATTCGTTATGGTCGGATGCGTTTCGTCCGAAGCCATTGTAGTTGTCGGCGGCACCGTTGAACTTGGTGTACGCGGTGTAGCGCAATCCGAACTTCAAGTTCTGCTGGTTTTGGAAGCGGCAGCCAATCCCCTTCGACGATCCACCCTCGCGTATCCGGGCTGCCGCTGGTATTGCCCATGGCGCTCGGCATGCCGCCCATGCCGTACTTCAATATATCGGCGTCGCCCCAGTAATCGAAATAGCCGATGCCGCCGCCGATATTGCGCTGAGCGGCTGCTCTCCGATTCGACCGACGCGAACAATCGACCCGCACCCGGCATTGAGATGGACTCGCGTGTTTTCATTTTTTTACGACTAAACCCTCCGCGTAAGGCCTAGAGCAATGAGCCAATGAACAAGGCGGGGACCGAGACGGAAAACAATTGCAGGAGCAGCAGGCACCCCAAGCGCGAAAGTCCACTTGAACATATGGCTCGGGTCGTCCTGGTCCCAATCGGCCATGTGCTCGACCTCGTGCAGGTAGTCGAGGAAGGTCGCCTCTTGAGCGGGATGCGTGAAGTGCTGCTGCTTGACCCAAGCCATGTACTTGCCCGTCCAGGCGGTTATGCCCTCGGAGCACCGCCTCCCCTGGCGCAGCAGGAACTTCGACAGCCGATGCCGCGCGCGCAACTCATCGCGCTTCGCCGCCAACCGCGCGCGCACGAGATCCCGCAAGGCCTCGTGGGCGGCATCGGGCACCCACACGGGCGTGAGATCCCCGCCCCGGTAGCATCGCGCGAGTTTCTCGGCATCGCGCCGATCGGTCTTGACTCGGTCCCCGCTCTTGACCGGCACCAAGGTGGGTGCGACCACCGCGCAGTGCACGCCGAGCTTCATGAGCTGCCAGTACAGCACATAGCCCGTGGGGGCCGGCCTCGTAGCAGACCCGCAACTGCTCGGGTTGCCCCAGCTTCTTCACGAGCCTATTCACCGACTCCGGGCGGTTGGGGATCACGCCGAGGGCGCGCACTTCGCCTCCCGTCTCCGCCACCGCTACCGCGATTGTTTCCGCATGGACATCCAATCCGATAAATCGTACGTTGTTCAGCGCCGGCCTCCATTCGTATGTGGCTCTGTGCCACGGTTCGTTCCCCGATCCGCAGCATAACCCACGGTCTGCGAATCGGGGGCCGGTCGTTCCATGATGACTAAAATATCGGACAAGGGCACCGCGTGGGCCCAAACGCGCACCGCGTTCTCATTGTGCTCAATGCGCCGTCTGTAGAGCCTGCCCGATTCGCGGGATGACCCCTTTGGGGTGGACTCGCCTGGGTCTGGCCCGAGTCCGGCATCCGATGACAACAGAGTCACCATGGGTTTTATATGTCAGGTAGCATGACTTGTATTTCCACGATGGACACCCACCGCGCCTTCCAAGGAAAGTTGCCTGCTGCGATCGCCAGGATTAACATTAGGGACGCTGTTGGAGATGGCATTCCTCCAAATAACCGCCGCCAAGGCTGATGATGCCTGCTCGTCCCGGTCACGGACGCGGCGGCATCGATCCGGTTGTCACCCTCCCCGCGCATCGCTCGCCACCGTTCCCGCCCGGATAGTCGAACACATTCCGGCCAGGAGTCTGCGCTATGAGAATGCAGACATGCCACGCCCAGCTCGCCGTTCAGCACGTAGCGGCTTTGTTTGCCCGGGGTATCACCGGGGGCAAAACCCTTTCGTGGTCTCCCCGTCGGACACGGCGCACATGTTTTTGCCGGCAAAGGCAAGGCACCATGCCAGATAACCGAACTTGGTCATTACGCCCGTGCTGCCGGCCATGACACTCAGCTGAGCGGACGATGCCATTGTCCGGGAAACATTTCGAGACCGAGATGATGACGCGCCTGCAACGCGGCGAACATCTCGTTCTGTACGGGCCACGCGGCAGCGGTAAATCCACATTGCTCGGCAAACTGCATACGCGCTTCGCGCGCGCCGGAATTCCGTGCGCGCTGTCGACCGCCACCGCACATCTCGATGACATTACGCGCGTGTTCGCCCGCGCGTATCCTTACGTGGATACGGCCAATATGCCGAGACGGAAAGCACGGGCGCGGCTGAGAATGGCCGCCGACGCCAACGAGGGCGTCCTGCTCCTAGACCACGTGACCGATGTCAGCACAGCGATGATCGGATTTCTGCGCCGACTGCGGGGCGGCATCGCTGGCGTGCTGCTGGCCGTCGATGTCGACAAGGAGATCGACGGGCAACGCCTGCGGCATAGGAATTTGGGTACGTTCTCATTGCCGATGCCGTCGGCCTCGACGCGACGGCTGCAAGAGCTGTTCCGGGATTATTGCGCGGACTACCGGATACCGCCCATCCCTCCGAATCAGGAGCGCCAGATCATACGCGCCGCGCGCGGCCGGCTGGGCTGGATCGTGGAATGCACCCGCCTGATGTCTCAAAGACGATATTGGCGTGACTTGATACTCCAAGCGTCACTGCTTTGCGTCGACACCGAAATCACGCTCCGGCAAGGACATCTTAATCTTCTTCCCCCTGATATGGAACAACCTGTCAAGTGATCGTGTTTTCGGTCTTGTCTCACGTTTCCTGCTCCGCTAGGCTCAAGCAGTCAGTAGCCGGGGCAGCGAGTCGCCACGGTTGATCACTCTGATATTCGTGGATCGAGTGCGAACACCCGCCATCAGGGTCGTGATTCGTCGGGAGCTGCCTCGGACTAACGTCGCGGACCGAGCCGGGAAGGCGTGTCGCATAGGGGGTCACGAGGATTCTCCTTTGCCGTGTGCCGCCCCAGCCACTGACCGCTTGCGTGCTCTCCGAGTTCATGAAGACAGGCGCCCCGCCTCAGGCGGCGCGCTTCGTCTCCTTAGGTTACGCATAATCGCCGGTGGATCCTCGGTCGCGAGGAACACCACCCGCCCCATGGTCGCCGGCGCCGGCGGCAGATTACCGTCCACCGGCATGCCAGCCCCACCGCGGCGCCAAGCTGCATCAGCAACGACGTCTTGCCGATGCCCGCGGGAGCGGCCACGACGCCAACGCTGCCGGCCGGCAAGTTTGTCAGACAGAAGTCCGGCGCCGGCGGTTTGTCACGTCGCACCTCGACGAACGATACCCGCCGCCAGTCATCCTGAATTGTCATGTCTGCCTTCAGTGCGTGTTTGTCACAGCGCCACTTTAAATAGGGCCGTCCCTACGTGTGCGGTCCAGCGAGCAGCGCAATACCTATATTTTATGGAATCCCCCGTCCCATCGGTGACGTCGCCAGACTCAATCCGCGCCCCTTGGCGGGAGGCCGTTATCCTTCCGATCGGTCATAACGCGACAGTGCCTCGATATCGCGCCTCCAGTCCTCGACATCGGCTACCGGGCTGCCCATCGTTCCAACATGTGCGCGGATGGATTCGCTGCCGGCGATGAAATCGCGCCGCATGTCGGTGAGCATCTGCCGGCGCCACTCGGTCAACTGGCGCGCGTATTGTCCGAAAATCGAACCGATCTGCGCCCCCGCCTGCGCCTCCAATTGCCGGCGGGCGTTTCTATTCCATATCTTCAGTCCCGGAATTCTGAGCACGGGGCGGTTCAAGAGGACCGGCGGCGCCAGGGTCTGGCTGCTCAATACCGGTAACCCGGCTGGCGGTCGGATGGCATCCGCCTCCATCGGGCTCAAATGGACCCGCGCACAGGCCTCGTTCAGCGCCACGATCAGTTCGGTCCGAAGCCACAGCAGGTTCTGAAACAATAGGGAGGCGCTCCGCACGGCGCTCTGGTCGACGGCGGCGCGCAACCATTCACTGACATCCAGCGTCGGCGTACGGCGATCGTACCATTGCGCCGCCGCATGGTTAGCCACCTCATCGAGCACGTCCTTGATTCCGCCCTTGACCCGATTCGAATCGTCCAGTCCCGCGCCTTCGGCCAGGCCGAGCCGTACCAGCGCCGCGTCCAGCCGGTGATCGGCCTTGCGCCATTTCCGGGCTTCGCCATCCGGTGACGGTTTCAATGTCACCGATAACCGCCGCTCGAGTACCGCGACTGCGGTCCGGCGCAGCGTCTCGATCTTGCGGCCGCGCGACAGGTCGGCAAGGTGTTGCCGATCGCGCAACGCCGGTCGCAGCGCGTCCGCGGCCCAGCGATCGCACAGCGCGGCCTCGGTGCCCCGGACGCTGACGACGTGGACGGAGACCTCCATGCCGAGCGTGGCAGCGAGTTGTTGCCAGATGTACTGCATGGTTCGTTCGCGGTCCGGCGGAAGCAGCAAGTTGGCCTTGGTGAGCAGCGCCATGACGCCCGCGCCGGCACGATGCAGGGCGTCAACTAACGCGACATCATCCGGAGCAAGGGCGGAGGCGGCATCCACCAGCACGAGACCCAGATCGCAACGCGGCAGGTACGCTAGGGACGCGGCGGCGCAAGCGGCGGCGAGCGACCCGAACCCGGGCGTATCCACAAAAACGACGCCCTCGTCCAGCACCGGTGAGACGAGTTCCATTTCAATGCGAGTCACGCGCTTCGCGTTCGACGGATTCTCCTGTTCGGTGACGAATTCGGCTAGCCGCGCCGGCTCGACCGTCTCCGGCGCCGCCTCGGCAAACCAAATCCGCGCTATCGGTCCCGAACCGGCACGGATGCGCGTCGGCACGGCGGTAATTGGCGTGACGCCCACCGGCAATACCTCGGTCCCCAACAAGTAATTCAACAGGGAGGACTACCCACTGTTGACCCGGCCGAACAGGACGACCTCCAGGACGCGCGACTCCAACCGCTTGACCAGTATGTCCAGGGTTGGCCGCAACGGCACCAGACCACGCGTGGTAATGACGCGTTCAAGCTCCCGCAGCAACCGTATGTCGGGAGCAGATTGATCGATACGCTCCAAACGCGCGCGCAGGTCGTGCGACGTCCCCGCGGCGAGGTACGCATTCATGCTACTGAGGAGTTCATAAAGTTCGGCGATCATGCCGTTCACCTGGTCCGCGCCCTCCACGGACAGTTCGCCGTACCCGCGCAGGCCTTGCGGCCTCAGCTCATCCAGCGCCACTTCCGCCATCGTAACGGCGGTGCGCGCCGACCAGATGGCGCTCACTTGACGTTCCTGCGGCGCAATCTGAAGGCGTTCGAGCATTGTGCGCATGCGGCTGCGCAAGCGCGCCGCATAGTCCATGATCACCTGCTGCTGCACCGGCTCGGCATCAGGGACGATCCGGGAAAACGGCGATTGCACCGGGCCCGGATCGAGGTCACGCAGCGCCTCCGCCAACAGGCTGTCGATATGCGCGAAGGTCAAAAGCAGTTTGCGCTTGTGGAGTTCACCGAGCCCGCTCATCGATGCCCCTCATGACCCCGGTCGGGCCGGATCACTTCCGACACCCCCAGATTTCGCAAGGCCGGACGCCCCCGACACCGCGGCCAGGACGCGCGCGACCCTGGATCCTACTTCGTCGAGCGTCCGCTGGGCAGCGAACAGTTGTTCGCGGCGCGCCTTGGCTTCGCGCTCCGTGTCGCGTCCGACGTCCAGGCCCTTGCGCACGGCGGCCTCGATGCCGACGATCGCGGCATCGATTTTCTCGACGATCAGCGCCTGAAACTCCCGTGCGCCGCGCTCGAGCCGCCGGGAATAGTCGTACCGCAACCGGCCGGCGTGGATCTCGATGAGTTCGGCGACGCGACGTTCGATCCGGCGGCACACCAGGCGTTCGCCAAGAAACCGTGGCAGCGATAGCACCGCCGACGACACCAGGATTTCGATACTCGGCGGCTCGGTCCAGAACTTATAATAAAAACCAGATTTGGATCGCCACAGCGATTCCGCCGGAACCGGATTGAAGGGAACCGCAAAGAGGTCGGCCGCAAAGCGCAGGAGCTCATCGACCGTCGCGTTGATCCCGTTCGTGAACCGCCGACACAGCGCATCGAAGGCATGGGCGATCTTGTCGTCCTCCGTGGCGTGCCAGTCCTCGTAACCCACCTTGATCTCCTCGACCACCAGCTGTTCGAGCGTCTCGTGCAGCCGCCGGGTCGACAGGCCACGCTGTTCCGGGAGGTGACGCTCGAGCTTGTCGCCGACCTGCCGCGCGAGTTGCTGTTGGAATGCCTCGAGATCCGGTTCCACGGTTTCGCGCAGCAGCCGCCGGCCCTCACTCTCGACCAAGACGACATAGTCCTGCCGCGCGCGCAGCGCCTCCTGCTTCTTGTCCTCGAAGCGTTCCAGCTTGCGCCGCAGCTCACCGAGCGGTGTCGCCAGCGACTCACACTCAAGCTCGACGTTGAACCGCGCCTGCGCCACCAGACGCGCGAGATTGCGCGCTACCGAGCCGGCGAGCGCCGTGCCCTTCTCCTCCATCAGGAACTTTTCGAGTGCATGCGTGAATTCCGGAAAACCGCTGTGCTGGAACCGTTCGGCCGCGCCGGAAGTCGCGCCCAACAGCGCCTCGCGTGCGGACACCGGAAACAGCCGGACCGTTCCGTCCAGCAGTTCGGCGAGCACGCCGACGGTAAACTGTAGCGATTCCTGCCGCTCGTCGCTCGACAGCAGATCGGTCTTGTTGAGCAGCACGAAGACGCGCGCGGCGTAACCGGCGATCTCCTTCAGGAAATCGTGCTCGGCCTGACTAAGCGGCTGATCCACTGAGAGCACTAGCAACACGGCGTCGGCCTTGGGCACGAAACCGTACGCCACGTCGGTGTTGTGCCGGTATACCGAGCCGATGCCCGGCGTGTCGATGAGCCGCACGCCGCCGTGGAGCCACGGCGACGGATGGTAGATATGCACCTCGCGCACCGCCTTGGCGTTCCTCGGATTGTCCTTCTCCGTCACGTACTCTCCCAGACGCTCCGCCGCCACCGTTTCAGCGTGGCCATCTTCGAACACCACCTCGACCCGCGTCGCGTCACCCGCGGACAGGATCGTGACCACCGAGGTCAGCGGCACCACGCCCACGGGCAACAACTCACCGCCGAGGAGCGCATTGATGACGCTGCTCTTGCCGCGCTTGAACTGGCCCGCCACCACCAGATTGAAGGTCTGCGCGGCGATCTTCTCCTGCACCTCGCGCCATGGTTGCTCCACCAGTCCCGGTTGCCCGTTTACAGCCGCCAGACACAGCGCCAGCTCGCCCAGCAAGGCCTGCGGGCTGGGCGCCGTCTCGACCGTCGTCATGGCGCCGTCCGAACCCGCGCGGGCGCGCCGAATGCCGCGGCGGTAGCATCGCGATCGGTTTCGATAGCCTCGGCCATGGTGCCGATCGGTTTGAAAGTCATCCCGAGCTCAACTCTCTGTTTCGATCGGGAATATCTCCCGGTACAAGTCTTCGCCATAACTAGTCTCCAATGGTTCGCCCTCGACGAGCCTGAAGGTTCGCGCCCCGTCGGCCCGTCTTTCGGCGCGCAAGAAAAGGGCGTCCGGCGTTTTCGTGTCAAACAGGTCGTGCGCGAATTCATAAAGATGCGTCACAAAGAAGATCTTGACGCGGCTTTCCAGCAAGGCGCGAACGATCTGTCTCGCGATTTCCGACCCTTCGCGATCGTTGGTGGCGGCGAATGATTCGTTGCAGAGCAGCATCGAATTTGGTGAAAGGCGCTCGACGATTTCGCTCATTCTCGCCAGCTCCTCGTCGAGCTTCCCCTGCTCCATCGTCGCGTCTTCTTCCCGCTTATAATGGGTGAACAGACCGGCGCAAAGCTCCGCGGCAAAAGACTCGGCCGCGACGAACATGCCGCCTTGCATCATCA
>JAJYEK010000172.1 GCA_021785795.1 Pseudomonadota bacterium | reverse complement strand
GCATGCGGCCGAAGCCGTTCTGGCCGGGGTCCGTATCGACGGGAATGTGGCCGCGGCCGCCGCCGAAGCGGCGCTCACGGGCGCCACACCCTTGTCGCAAAATGCCTACAAACTGCCGCTGCTGTCGACCCTGGTGCGGCGCGCGATACTCGCCGCGGCGGGGGATCGCCCTTGAGGCCCCGGGACAGTCTGTCGCCGGGTCCGGTCTGCGCTATCGTTGCGATCACGATAGCGCCGGCGGACTGCGCTCTGGAAAATCCCCGCGCGACGCGATACCGACTCGCCGTCACCGCGCCGTGATCCCCCAAGCGGGTTGCGAACCGGCCGATCCCCTGGCTGGACGATGACCCATTCCAAACGCTGGACTGTGCGGCGGGCATCCCTGGGGCGTCGCCGCATGCGGGCGCCCGCCCTGGGACAGGAAGTGTTGGCTGCCTCGACTGCAGGAAATGCTCCGCCGGCTGCGCGGTTACGGCGCGCCCGAGGCGGCCGTCATCCCCGCTAGCGCGGGGCGCGGCGGCGCGCGATGCCGATCAGCCCCATGAGGCCGATGAGGCCCGAGCCGAACAGGATGAGCGACGCGGGCAGGGGAACCGGCTGGACCTGGAAGTTGCTGGTGAAGCCCACACTGTCGCCGGGCGTCAGCGCGAACTCGATCTGGATGCCGATGCCGGAGCCGACGGCGGGACCGGGGACGGTGTTGCCGGGCAATCCGAATGCAGAGGAGAACGTCAGACTGCCGCCGCCCGTCGGGTAAGGCGTGCTCTGGCTGAAAGGCGGGTAAAAGAGAGACTGGAAGCTGCTGCCATCGATCAGCGCCGTATAGATGGCGTTGCTACCGGAGGTGCTGACGGTGGCTGCGCTGTTGCCGTTCGACGTCGCCGTTGCGCCGACGCTACCGCTCGTGACCGTGGCAGGACCGATCGGGCCGGTGGTCAGGCTGGTCGTCATCGTGTAGGTCTGGGTCGACGCGCTGGTGTTGGTGAGCGAGAAGTTGTTGGTGACGGAGGGATCCAAGCCCGCCTGCAGCGTGTTGATCACCGCGTTCCAGTCGGACCCGTTGGCGGTGATGTTGGACCAACTGGAAGTGCTGCCCACCACCCACGTGTTATTCCAGCAGCTCCCGCTGCCGCCGCACAGATTAACGGTCACCGTGTTCCCGACAACGCTCGCACTCGCGGCGGTCGAGACGCCCAAAGCGGCCAATGCGGCAATCAGGATGACGCCAATACCCGGCCTGCGGATAAATTCCATGCTACCCCCTCCTGTGCGGGCGCACGTCGGATAGGCGCCCGGGGTGTGCCGCATCGCGCTACCGGGACCAGTCCGGCGGTATGCGGCCGTTCTTCTATTCAGGATCGCTGTCCCGTTATAAACCCGCTATTTTAATTCCACGTCTAATTCTGATTCTAAATTAAGCATGATCCGTGCCAGCCGCGGTGCGCTTCAATAAGCGCCTGTTATATTGGATATATTTTTTCTTCCGTCCTCCGGTTCGAGGAGATTTTGGGCGCCGCTGTAAAACAAACCGACGGGACGATTCCCAAGCATTTCGGCCAATTTTGGGTGTCGGATATCCGGTTGGACCTATAATCAATGCGTTACCCATCCTGCCGACAAGGGCGCCCTTGTAAAAAATGCCGACGCATGGCCGGCTTCAGAGGCGCACGATTTCGCGTCATCGTTCATCTCAATCGACCCGCTGTAACCGGACTCCGGCAGCCGTTCCGGCGACGGCCAGAGCCCGTCCGCATGGCCACCGGAAACACACCCGATCATTGAAGTTTGCCCTCTTCTTCCATCCAAAAGAGGCACTGTAATACCAGATCAAAACGCGTCACCTCCTGGTGCTCGAAGCGGTTCGCCCCGCACCACACCGACAGCAGGAACTGCGTCATGCGCTGCTCAGCCGCATAGCCGCGGCTGCTCTGCCGGGCTGTGGCAGCCCGCAGCCGCGAAGGGCTTGCTCAAACCCGATCCGATCGAGCAGCCGTTTCATCAACCCCATGCCGCCCCAGGGGCTGATTTCCTTCTCGGTGAACTCAAGATCGGCCTCCATCGCGCCTCCTCCCGAGTCGTGGAAGTCAGAAAATCATGTACTTGGGCCAATGGCTGCCATTAAAGCATCGGGCCTAATGGGAAATCTCGGTTGAAAATATTCGCCGTTTTGTGCAAGCCAAGGTTGGAAGGCGAGATCGTATGTTCGGTGGTTGGCCGCTATCGGAGCAAAAGCGGCCGTACACCGAACGATGGCCGCCTGATATGAGTGCCGGCACACGTTAATCAATTCGACCCCGCGCCGGCAACCGGGACGAAACTAGTCGTATTCGGTCAACAAAGCGATGGCCCCGCCCGCTTAGCCCTGGCAACATATTTTGGGTATCCGCATTTCGTGATTGATCAGCGGTCAAATAACCCCTTCTCCTATCATCCGCACCAGTGCTGATATTTCGGCACCATAATTGATTGGCTCGTCATTGCTCATTTGCGCAAAGGTTTCCATGCGGTCCCAACTCTCCATCATGGAATCGCCCATCGCTGGCGTCTGGTTGCAGCGCTGGAAAGAGGGTCGCTTGACCTTGTGCGCGCCCTCAGAGAAGAGGATTTTTGCTCTCAGGGCCTCAAAGCTGTAGCCGCGTCCTAACCGGTTCATCACCCGAATCAGATTGTTGAGCGATTCGGTATAGGCATCGGTCACCCGATGGTCGAAGTAGGCGAAGATATGCGGATGCCAGTTATCGACCGCCCTGATCAACGGGTGGAACGCCTCCCTCATATCCGCTGTCAGGCCGCTCTTCCATACGTTATAGGCTCGCTCCGCCTCTGGACGGTTCTCCATGTCCCAAATGCCGTAGAACGCCTCTTTGGCGTCGTAGGCTGCGCCCAGGGCGGGATAGTTGGCCGTCCAGCCGGTGAGCTTCAAGTATTCCTCATCGGTCAGGTCGGCGCGACGCTTGAGCAGCACGAAACGATCGTGCATTAGACCTCGGCGCTGGCGGGTGGATAGCTCGGCCCGCTGCGCCTTGCGGACGCTTTCCAGCGCCTCATTCGCCATCCGGACCACATGGAATTTGTCGATCACGATGGTCGCCTGTGGTATGAGGGTCTGAACGGACTCCCGGTACGGATTCCACATGTCCATGGCCACGTAACGGACCTTCTCCCGGCCCTTGAGGCCCTGGAAGTAGGTCATCACGGTCCGCTTGGCCCGGTCGGGCAGTACCTCGACAGCCGTGTTGTGCTCGATATTCGAGATGATGCAGCGCGGCTTGCGGATGATATGGATTTCGTCGATCCCCAACCACCGGGGCACCTCGAACCGGACGGTCCGTTCCAGTTCGTTGATGTAGTCGCGGAAGACATTCTTGACCGTGTTCTCGGCCAGGCCGACCTCTTCCGCCAAGTGGGCGAACAGACGCTTAACGGACTGCTTGCCGACCCACTCGATCAGGCGCGTAGTCATCATCCGACGCTCGTCAACGGCCGGCAGCCGTTCGTAGAAGGTTTTGCCGCACTGCCTGCAACGGTAACGCCGGGTATCGACGCAGATGCCTACCCGCTTGCCGTGCATGGGGAGGTCGCGGACAAGCTGCTCGCGTCGGCCGAACCCTACGACTTCCCCGTGGCCGCAGCGCTGGCAGGTCGAGGGGTGCGCCGCCGCCTCGGCCCAGATGTGGTAGTCGTGTTCGTCTTCCTCGATGCGCGCAATGGCGTAGGATGAGAGGTTGAGGATGTTACGAGGCATGATTACGGTCGCCAGTTGCGCTTGGCTCGCTGTCCTTCTTTATGACGATGTCGATGCCCCATCGCGACTGAGTGCCTGGAGCACATCGTCTACCTGCTCTTCAAGCACCTGCAGGTCCCGTTCAACGGTCTTCCAGACGATATTCAGGTCAACCTTGAAGTAGGCCATGGGCCAACGCATTGCGTGTTCCATAAGCGGCCTTGAGGGGAAAGTCTGGGTACTGCGTGGAGAAGTCCGGGAAGTGCCGCTGGATGTTGGCCGCCGCTTCTCCGATGATCTCTAGGTTGCGGATCACGGCGTCCTGCTTCTCTTCGTTGGCGAGGAATCCGGCGCGGTCGATATCGGCCAGATACCGCTGGATACGACCGATGGCCTGCTGGATGTGCTCCAGGTAGTCTCTCAGCGCCAGCCTGTCCCGCCGATTCATATGGCCCGCGCCTCATTCAGCACGTCCATTTTCCACCTGTCGGGCAACGCCCCTGGGGTCAACACATCGACATCCACCCCAAGGAGTTCCGTCAATTCCGCCTGGATAGCCCCAATGTCGAAGAGAGAGGTTTCCTCGGTGGTGTCGATGAGGATGTCCAAATCGCTGTCCTCAGTGTCCTCGCCGTGGAGCACGGAGCCGAAGACGCGGGCGTTTCTGGCGCGATGACGCGCAACGATCAGCCGGATGGCCTCCCGGTGCTGCTGAACTGCAATGGAGGGTTTCATGCGCAGAGTCCCCATTCATGTTTGAACCCGACTGTAGCCTGTGGCATCGGTTCCGTCAATCACATATTGCGGTTTTGTATCCACTAAACATGGCGCTACGATCAATCACGAAATGCGGATACCCGTAATTTTTCACCCTGTTGGAGAGCGGAGGCGGAAAAAGCCAAAATCTTCACAGAGTCATATCGAAAATTCCGCACCAGGCGCGGATTTTTGAGCACGATCCTATGATCATATCATATTGATAAGTCCGCTCTAAACGCGGATAATCAAGTATGGAACGAATCAAGCGATCAGCCCTGTCATCCTATGCCTTTGGCCTGCTAGCCACGGGCCGCGGTGTCTTTTCCGCGGATGAAGCACAGAAGGAGATCGGCGTCAGCCGGGGCGCATTCCTCGATGCCGCCGAGCGCCTGCAGCGGCGCGGCCAGCTTATCCGGCCCCGACGCGGTTTCTATGTGGTCGTGCCACCCCAATACGCCACGACGGGGGCGCCACCGCCGGAGTGGTATATCGACGCCCTGATGCGTTACGAAAAGCGGCCCTATTATGCAGGGCTGCTGACGGCGGCGGCGGCGCATGGCGCGTCCCACCAAGCCGTTATGGCGTTTCAGGTTGTCACGGACAAACTCATGCCGGACGTTGAGGCCGGCCGGACACGTATCGTTTTTTCATACCGCAAAGACATGGCGGCGGTGTCGGCGGGAATCGAGGATCGCAAGACGCAATCGGGCTATTTGAAGTTGTCCTCACCGGAACTAACGGCGCTCGATCTAGTGCGCTATCCACATTCCGGCGCGGGTCTGGATAACATTGCAACGGTGCTTTCCGAACTTGCCGAACGGCTGCAACCCAAAAAGCTTGCCTCCCTGTCAGGCGCTTTCGAGAAGACGGTCGTGCAACGCCTTGGGCATCTGCTCGAAAGGCTGGGGCACCCGCAGACAGCAATAGCGATGTTCGCGGCACTATCGGTACGCGGGCCGTTGCCGTGGGTCGAACTCGATCCCAAACAGGCGGGCGATCCCGACTTGTCGCCTCCATCCTCCGAACGCGATGAACGCTGGCGCGTGATCGTTCGGCGTCCGCCGGAGATCGACGAATGATCCCGCAGGATTACATCACCGCCTGGAACAGCGTGGTGCCGTGGGCGATCCAGAGGCAAGTCGAACAAGACCTCATCATCAGCCGCGCGCTCGTCGCCATCTTCTCCGATCCGTTCCTGCGCGGCGAACTGCGCTTCCGCGGCGGCACGGCGCTGCACAAGCTGCATTTTCCGACGCCGCTGCGCTATTCGGAAGACATCGACCTTGTGCGGACGACCGCCGGTCCCATCAGTCCGATACTGGATCGCGTGCATGACGTTCTTGATCCGTGGCTGGGCAAGCCGCACTTCAATCAAAGCCCGGTTGCGCCCAAGCTCAAGTACGCTGTTGAAGCCGAAGACAAGGCTTCACCTGCCCCGATAAAGCTCAAGATTGAAATCAACACGCGTGAACGCGAAGCGTACGATCCCCCCATCGAAATTTGGTTCGGTGTCCAAAATCCGTGGTTCATCGACGAAGCCGCAATCCCGACTTTCTCGCGGGAAGAAATGCTGGCAACCAAGCTCCGGGCCTTGCTTCAACGCAACAAAGGCCGCGATCTTTTCGACCTCGATTATGCGCTCACTGTGTTCGAGGGGCTGAACGCGGCCAGGGTCGTCGAATGTTTTCGGCTCTACATTGAAAAAGCAGAGCAAACGATTTCGAGGGCCGAGGCGCAGCAGCGCACGTTCCAGAAACTCGTCAACCCGACTTTCTTCACCGACATGCGCCCGCTGCTTGCGACAGATCGCGCAAAGGCGTTAACCGACGAAGCACTTAACGCAGCCTTCGTCAGGGTGATGAAGGAACTAATCGACCGGATACCCGGCGCCGAATGGGCGAAAGCCGGGGAAATGCGGGAACGGTTTGCCATCACATGAGACCACTGATCGAAGCATTCTTCCAGCGCCCGCCCGATAGCTGTGGCGCGATCTACAACGAACGGTCTTTGCAGCTCGAACTCGCCTATTACTTTCGGCAGGTGGGTGCACATGTGGAGTTTGAACGTCCATACCGCATAACTCCGCTGCCCGGCGCAACATGCAAGGCGAAATCCAACCTCGATCTTATTGTGCAGATGGACGGTGAGACTGTCGCCATGGAGCTAAAGGTGCCGCTCAATGGGCGTCACCCTGAGACACTTTACGACTTTTGCAACGACATCGCTTTTGTCGAAGCGATTGTACAGGAGAAATTCGCCAATAGAGGGTTTTGCTTATTTGTCACCAACGACCGCACATTCTGGACCGATAGCGGTCGGGGCAGTCCTGTTCATGATCTATTTCGCCGCAAAGGAACGGAGCTATCCGGCGCTGTGCAGAAGTCAACCGGTGGCAAGGATACGGCGGTCGTCATATTAGGAATGCCGCACATGGCGGATGACCCGAATCGGTATCGGGACGATGTCGAGCTGCTCGCTCACCACTTCACCGATGCGGTGCAGGGCATTTCCATCCTTCGGACACACCCTCTCGGCCTCGGGAAGATCGCGGGTCACGGTGACGCGCGGCAGTGCCGGTGACAGGCTGCGTCGGCCGCCCGGTTTGCGGCGGGTGACCGTGTCGGTGATGGGTGCGTTGCCGGCGACTTCGGCTCCGGCCGCGCTGTCGGCCGCAGATGCCTGTGCGGAACTCGCAGCCTCGACTTCATTGAAGAGCATTGCGAGCTGGTTGGGGCTTAAGTGTTCACTGGTTCTGCCGAAGGACTTGTGCTTGAGAAGACGGACCTGTTCGATGAGGAGCCAGATCGTCTGGTCTCGGCTTTGAATCGCCTGGTCCTTTTGCCGCTGCTGGCGGCGCCGGTGCGTCGTGCCGTGCTCGGGGCTGCGGCAGTGCCGGCGGATTCCGACAATTCTTAGCCGCAGCCACCCGCTCGATGCGGCGCATCAGCGCCGGAGCGTGCCGGCATTCCTGACCCGGTCGCGGAACAAACCGCCCCGTACGGGGCAGGCGGGAATTCCGGTCAGAATCCCGGCAAGGTCGTCAACGCGCCGTACACGCCCAGCCCGGCCGAAAGCGTTGCGATGGCGGTGACCAGCCAGAAATACCCGCCGCTGATCCGGTGTCCCTTGGGAAGGGCCTTGACGGCCAGCGCCACCAGAAAGCCCAGCACCATGGGCAGCAGAAACGCATTCATCACTTCCACCGTGATGTCCAGCGTCACCAGGTTGGGAATCAGCACCACGGCCAGGGCACCAGCAACGATGATGGCGGTGTACACGCCGTAGAACCAGGGCGCCTCGAGCGGGTGGTGTTCGAGCGAGTGCTTGAATCCGGTG
>JAJYEK010000171.1:5945-7847 GCA_021785795.1 Pseudomonadota bacterium | reverse complement strand
AAGTGCCGCACGAACAGCGCGCACAGCAGCGTCGCGATATGCGCTCCGTCGCTATCGGCATCCGCCAGAATGCAAACCTTTCCGTAACGCAGGCCGCCGAGGTCGCTTGAACCCGGATCCACGCCGAGCGCCACCGCAATGTCATGCACTTCCTGAGAAGCAAGTACCTGTGCAGGATCCACCTCCCAGGTATTCAGTATCTTCCCGCGCAGCGGCATGATTGCCTGAAAGTTCCGGTCACGTGCCTGCTTGGCCGACCCTCCGGCGGAGTCGCCTTCGACCAGAAAAAGCTCAGTCATGGCCAGGTCTGTGGAGAGGCAGTCGGCGAGTTTGCCAGGCAGGGCCGGCCCGTTTTGCGGTGCGCTGCCGTTCCTGCGCCGAATCTATCGCGAGGTTGGCGATCCGCTGCGCGTCCGCGACATGCTGCATGAGCCATTGGGCGAACGCGTCCTTGACGACAGAGCCGACCAGGGCGGCGGCATCGCGCGAGGTCAGGCGCTCCTTGGTCTGCCCGGAGAATTGCGGATCACGCAGCTTGCAAGAAAGCACGTAGGCGGTCTGCCCCCAGACGTCCTCAGGCGCAAGCCGCACTCCGCGTGGCAGCAGATTGCGGAATTCGCAGAATTCGCGCAGCGCATCGGTCAGGCCCTGGCGGAAGCCGTTCACATGCGTTCCGTCCTGTGGAGTCGGAATCAGATTGACATAGCTGTCCATCAGGGGCCGGTCATTCTCCGGCACCCAGACGATCGCCCAGTCGAGTTCGGCGTCATTGTCCTTGAATTGGCCGACGAACGGTTCGGCCGGAATCAGTTCCTGCCCACCCGCTTCGCTGAGCAGGTAATCCCTCAGTCCGTCTTCGTAACACCACTGCTCGCTGTTCGCGGGATCGGACTCGTCGGAAAATGTGATCCTCAACCCGGGACACAGCACCGCCTTGGCACGTAACACGTGCTTGAGTTTCGGGACGTGAAACTTCGGGCTGTCGAAGAACCTTTCATCCGGCCAGAAGCGCACGGTGGTGCCAGTCGTGCGCGCACCTACCGATCCGGTCGCCTTCAACTCCGCGGTCTTTTGCCCATTGGCGAACGTCATCTTGTATTCCTTGCCTGAGCGCCGGACGTACACCTCGAGCTTCTTCGACAGGGCATTGACCACTGACACGCCAACACCATGCAATCCGCCGGAAAAATCATAGTTCCTGTTCGAGAACTTCCCGCCGGCATGCAGGCGTGTAAGAATCACCTCCACCCCTGAAACGCCTTCGCCTTTGTGCCTGTCCACCGGCATACCACGGCCGTCGTCAGTCACCGCCAGCGAGCCGTCGCTGTGCAGCACCACGTCTATGCGCTTAGCGTGACCGGAAATTGCCTCGTCCACCGAGTTGTCGATGACCTCCTGGGCAAGGTGATTCGGGCGCTGCGTATCAGTGTACATCCCGGGGCGCTTGCGCACGGGCTCGAGGCCGGTGAGTACCTCGATTGCAGACGCGTCGTAGGATTGGCTCATCGGACCGGAAGGGGTGTGCCGGAAGCGGAAACGCTGCCGAAATAAACGGAATGCCGCGGATGTATGCGCGACCGGTCTGCGACCAGCTGCCCGCATGCTCTAGGTACCACGATAAACAGCTTGGCTTCTGTCATTGGCGGCGCATTATAGCGTGCCGCGCACAAAGCGTCAGCCGGATAAATCGCGCGCGAGTGCTGCGCGCACCTCGTCCGGCAGCTTCTCGACGGAATGGGAGTAGGCGGGATGTTCGATGCCCATGGCTAGTGCCGCACCGGATTTCACGGCCTGCACCATGGCGGGATCGAGCTCGAAGCGCAGAAAATGAACGGATGAGGTCTTCTCCGATGTGGCACGTTCCAGATCCTCGTCGGCGATCGCCCAGACACGATCAAATCC
>JAJYEK010000171.1:2630-5935 GCA_021785795.1 Pseudomonadota bacterium | reverse complement strand
CGCCTGGCGCTCGTCTTCTCGCGCGTACTCGATCATGAAGGTGGCTTTCCAGTTGCGGCCGTCCGGAATTAGCGGATTATAGGTTGCAATCTCTTCCTCGATGCCCTGTGCCTCGAAAATCCGCTCGGCACGCAACATCTCCTGCACCTGGTAACGCATCGTGAGCGCGTCCTCGAAGTAAAGGGTCGCGTGCGGTCCGATCGGGACCCTGCGATTGAGTTTGTGCGCCATCACGGTGGCGCGAAAGTCGTTGCGCACCCGGTCGTACTGCTCCAAGGACAACAGACCCTCGCGGGTGAGTTTCTGCGTAGCAATGGTATCGGCGTCAGTCACGGGCACACCCTACGACTTGTGCTTCCCTTCCAGGGCAACGATAGGCTTGTCGGTGAACACATAATCGCGCAGCTCCTTGTCAAAAGCCGGATCGTGACGACGGATCCACTCCAGGATCATGGCCGCATGCTCCTTTTCCTCGTCACGATTGTGCGCGAGGATCGCGCGCAACTCCTTGTCCTTGCACGCGTCAACGCGCTGATTGTACCAATCAGCTGCTTCCAGTTCCTCCATCAGGGAAATGATCGCGCGATGCATGTCGCGCGTTTCCTCGCGCAACTCGGTTTCGTGATAGCCCTCGCTTGCCATATCATCTCCTCAGCTATTGAAGCCAATAGTTCACGCCGGTCATGCGGGCTGGCTGCTGCCTCGGACAAATGCCGCGCTCAGATCCCGTATGCTGCGCGCAGCAGAGACAGCGGGTGCTCCGGCGCCTTTCCGGTGGCGAGACCGTTTTCGATCTGATGCCCCGCCATGGGGCAATCGCTACTGAAGTGATCCGCCGCCGCCTGCCGCACGCGCTCGACCACCGGTCCTGCGATCTTCATCGAGCTTTCGTGGAACTCGCTCTTGACCGCATAGGTTCCATCGTGTCCGGAACAGCGCTCGATCGCATCGACCTGCGTCTGCGGCACCAGCTGCAGCAGATCGCGCGTCTTCATGCCGATGTTCTGCACCCGCAGATGACAGGCGACATGGTAGGAGATCCTGCCGAGCGGCTGCTTGAAATCGGTACGCAGCTTGCCGTCCTTGTGACGCAGCATCAGGTACTCGAAGGGATCGAAAATGGCAGCGCGCACCTTGGCGACGTCCGGATCCTCGGGAAACATCAGCGGCAGTTCCTGCTTAAACATCAACACACAGGAAGGCACCGGTGCGACGATGTCCCAGCCTTCGTCCACCAGGCGTGCCAATAGCGGAATATTGACCTCTTTGGCACGTTCCACTGCACCCAGATCACCGAGTTCAAGCTTCGGCATCCCGCAGCAGCGCTCCTTCTCGGCAACGGTGACCGGGATGCCGTTATGGCGAAACACCGCGACAAGATCATCATTCAGCCGTGGCTCATTGTAATTGCCGTAGCAGGTGGCGAACAGCGCCACGCGCCCGCGTGTGGCGGTAGTGGGCTCGGCCTGTGCCGCTACGGCGCTGTCATCGTGCCACCGCCTGAGGAAAGTATCGCTGTGATACGCCGGTACGGGAGCACGGGGATGGACATGCAGAGTCTTGTCGAGCACCTTGCGGAACAGACCGTTTCGATTCGCGGCGTTGACGAACTGCACGACCACGGGGATGCCTGCCAGACGTCCGACCGTATCGGTGCTCGTCAGGATGCGATCCCGCACTCGGGTATCACCCTTGCGGAACTTTACCGCCTTGGCGCGCAGCATCAGGTGCGGAAAGTCCAGGTTCCAGGGATGCGGCGGCACGTAGGGGCACTTGGTCATGTAGCACATGTCGCACAGATAGCAGTGGTCCGCAATCTGCCAGAACACGGACTTCGGGACACTATCGAGTTCCATCGTCTCGGAGGCATCGATGGCGTCAAACAGCGTCGGGAATGCCTGACACAGACTGAAGCAGCGGCGGCAACCATGGCAGATGTCGAAGACCCGCTCCATCTCCTTGATCAGGGCGCCTTCGTCGTAGAACTGGGGATTCTTCCAATCCAGCGGATGGCGTACCGGGGCTTCAAGATTCCCTTCGCGGCCACCCTGAGTGGTTACAGCCATAATCTGCCCTGCCCATGGTTGAACTGGCTCATGTAACGCATCGCGGCGCGTCGCCCGATCCCGGCGCCTGACAGCCCAGCCGACAACCGCGCCTGGGGACGGGGAAACCCGCCCCGCGGCGCTATTGATTACTTGCCGAGACTGTCCAGAGCTTTCTGAAAACGGTTGGCATGAGAGCGCTCGGCTTTGGCGAGGGTCTCGAACCAGTCCGCAATCTCGGTAAAGCCTTCCTCGCGTGCGGTTTTGGCCATGCCGGGATACATGTCGGTGTACTCATGGGTCTCGCCAGCGATGGCCGATTTCAGATTGTCGCCGGTGCTTCCGATCGGCAGGCCGGTGGCCGGATCACCCACAGCCTCCATGTACTCGAGATGCCCGTGCGCATGGCCGGTTTCCCCTTCGGCGGTGGAGCGGAATACGGCGGAGACATCGTTGAATCCTTCGACGTCTGCCTTGGAGGCGAAATACAGGTAGCGGCGGTTGGCTTGGGATTCGCCGGCGAAGGCGTACTTCAGATTCTCGTGGGTCTTGCTGCCCTTCAGACTTTTCATATTCAGGTCTCCATGTTGTCAGACTCTTCAAATAAGCGAATATGCTTATTTAGAACAAGTCTAAATCTATCCCACCAACCCTGTCAACGACCATACTAGGGTTGAAACACCTGACGAACCATGATCTCAATCAAATCCTGGTGACGAGCAACCGCCCAGGGACCGAACGGAAGCTCAACCCCTGGACCGGACCACAATCATTGCGGTATCCGCGGCAGCGGACCCGCCGCACTGCCGGGATTCTGCACTGGGGAAACGCCGGTTCGTGCGATCGGGCGTGCGCGGCCATCCGGGCGAGACGCCCTCCGCCGGGTGGCCGTTTGGCAACGACAGCCTGGCGCCGGTCTCGGAGTTGCGGAACCCCGATGATGGATCCGACCGCGGTTCGGTGGCTGACGGGTTCATCGGGTCGATCAGGTTCCACATGCTGCAGCTTGTCCGCGGCTTTCTATCACAATCCTGAGCACGATCTGCCCGCGATCACCGCAGGAAGGCCAGACTCGCGCCACCACGCACCGCCAGTGCGTTCCCGTTCGGCCGGGTATGGCATTTCCGCATTCCGGAACCGGACTGGATCGCCGGGCCGCCGAACCGACACAGGTAGAATAAATGCCGGCGGACGGCACCTGCTCCGGCCGCAGACCGCATATGATGATATTGCTGTCCAATCCGGAAACCGGCCCCAGAC
>JAJYEK010000171.1:0-2620 GCA_021785795.1 Pseudomonadota bacterium | reverse complement strand
CAGACAACCTGCCGTGACGCACGAAATGAAATAAAGGATTGGCGAACCGGATTATCTCATCTAATATTGATTAAAAGACATCGATATCTCGCCCCGACAACATCTTTTCAATTATTGATCAAAGGGATATGGCAACTCCGAATCCGGCAAACAGCTTGAGCGGCTTGGCGCTGAGGCTGGTGCGCGATGGGCTGTTAAGCGCGGGCGACGCAGAACGCCTGCAAAACGAGGCGGCTGTCAAAAAGCTTCCGTTCGTCTCTCAGCTCGTTGAAAGCAAAAAACTCAACAGTGCGGTCATCGCCCGCGCGGCATCCGAAGAATTCGGCATTCCCCTGTTCGAGATCAACGCTCTTGACCTGGAAACGGCACCAGTAAAACTGGTGGATGAAAAGATCATCCGGCGTCATCGCGTGCTGCCGATCTACAAGCGCGGCACCAAACTGTTCGTGGCGATCGCCGACCCCACGAACCTCCAGGCTCTGGACGAAATCAAATTTCATACCGGCCTCGGGGCAGAACCGATCCTGGTCGAGGAAACGAAGCTCGGCGCCGCCATCGACAAATGTCTGGAAGCAGCCGACACGACGCTGATGGATCTCGCCGGCGGCGACGACCTGGAGGGGCTCGAGATCTCCTCCGATGAGGACTCCAAGGCAAAAGGATCAACCAGCGACGAAAACGATGTCAATGACGCGCCGATCGTCAAGTTCGTGAACAAGGTGCTGATGGATGCAATCAATCACGGTGCTTCCGACATCCACATCGAACCTTACGAAAAGTCCTACCGTGTCCGCTTTCGCCAGGACGGGATGCTGCACGAGGTGGCCAGCCCGCCCCTGGCCCTGGCGGGCCGCATCGCGGCGCGCATCAAGATCCTGTCAAGACTCGACATAGCCGAGCGCCGCATCCCCCAGGACGGGCGCATGAAGCTGCGGATCTCCAAGAACCGCGCCATCGATTTCCGCGTAAGCACTCTGCCGACTCTGTTCGGCGAAAAACTGGTGATGCGCATCCTGGACCCGGCGTCCGCCACCCTTGGGGTCGAAAAGCTCGGTTTCGAACCGGCACAGAAGCAGCTGTTCCTGGAGGCCATCGAGCGCCCCTACGGCATGGTGCTCGTGACCGGGCCGACCGGAAGCGGCAAGACCGTCAGCCTGTACACCGCCGTCAACATCCTGAATACCCCCGACCGCAACATTTCCACCGCCGAAGATCCTGTGGAAATAAACCTTCCCGGGGTCAACCAGGTCAACGTCAGCGACAAGGCGGGGCTTACGTTCTCGACCGCCCTGCGTGCATTTCTGCGTCAGGATCCGGACGTGATCCTGGTAGGTGAGATTCGCGATCTTGAAACCGCCGAGATCGCCATCAAGGCGGCGCAGACCGGTCACATGGTGCTGTCTACCCTGCATACGAACGATGCACCGGCGACCCTGAGCCGGCTGGCCAATATGGGTGTAGCACCGTTCAACATCGCGTCGGCGGTAAACCTGATCGTGGCCCAGCGCCTTGCCCGGCGGCTGTGTCCGGCCTGCAAGAAACCACAGGACATTCCGGTACCGGCACTGCTCGAGGCAGGCTTCAATGAAAGCGAGGTCGCGGACCTTAAGCTGTATGGGCCCATAGGCTGCGACCAGTGCACCGATGGCTACAAGGGGCGGGTCGGCATTTATCAGGTCATGCCAGTGTCCGAGGAAATCGGTGCGATCATCATGCGCGGCGGGACTGCGCTCGACATCGAGGATCAGGCACGCAAGGATGGCATTCCCGACCTGCGCATGTCGGCTCTGAACAAGGTCCGCGACGGCGTCACCAGTCTTGCGGAAATCGAACGCGTAACCAACCAGTAACCATCATGGCACAACCCGCGGCACAGACTGCCAAAACAAAGCTCAGCACCTTCAACTGGGAGGGCGTCGACAAGAAAGGGCGGCGTCTTAAGGGCGAAACCCAGGGCATCAGCGTGGCTTATGTGAACGCCGTTCTGCGCCGTCAGGGCATCAATCCCCTGAAAGTACGCAAACAGGCCTCGGCGCTGTTCAAACGCAAGCGCCGCATCACCCCGAAAGACGTGTCGATATTTACGCGCCAGTTCGCAACCATGATCCAGTCTGGCATACCGATCGTGCAGTCATTCGAGATCGTCGGGAAGGGTCATGACAATCCCAGCATGCAGGAACTTCTGGCATCGATCAGGCAGGACATAGAATCCGGCACGAACCTGAGCACCGCCCTCGGCAAGCATCCGCTTCAATTTGATGCTCTTTACTGCAACCTGGTCGCAGCAGGCGAACAGGCGGGCATTCTCGATACAATCCTAGAGAAGGTGGCCACTTACAAGGAAAAGGTCGAGGCAATCAAGGGCAAGATCAAATCGGCCCTGTTCTATCCATCCGCGGTAATCGTTGTGGCGTTCGTCATCACGGCGATTTTGATGATTTTCGTGATTCCCGAGTTCAGCAACCTGTTTAAGAGCTTCGGCGCCGAACTGCCCGCCCTGACCTTGCTTGTGATCCATATCTCCAACATCTTCCGGAGCTACTGGTGGGCGATCTTCGGCGGCCTGGGAGGCGCGGTAATTTTCTTTGGATATTCCTATAAACGCTCGGTGAAGATGCAG
>JAJYEK010000170.1 GCA_021785795.1 Pseudomonadota bacterium | reverse complement strand
ATGGATCGCGGCGTATCGAGATGCTGTGTCAGATAGGTGCAACAGGTCGAATTCGTGCAAAAACCACACTTGTTTTCCGGGGTAATTGCGACCTTGATTGGAGTGGTGATTGCCTTGCTCATGGGCTCCCGGCTTGACGACTAAAGCGATAGTGTAGCAAAAACCCGTGGCAGGTTCATCGGCCAGTTGCCGGGGGCTGTAAAGTCATCCCCGGACAAAAAAATAAAGTGCGTCTCTTTGCCGCAGCGCTGCTTCCGGCAGGCGGTCCTGATCTGCGCTTGTGGCGGGGCAAGATAATCCAGGCCCACCCACCCCCGTAGCACTTCGTTCCCGTGGACAACTGATCACCAGAGTGGTGTCAACGGCTTCGGGCGCGACTGGTGTTTTCTGGTCGACGCGAGGCAGCAGCAGCCAGCCCACATGTTTCCGGAGATCTAGCACCAACTTCGACAGCAATCACGCTTGCAGCCGGCATCTACAGTGTGGCGATAAGCGCCTGTGCGGTGCTCGGTGCACGTGCCAGCTTCTGATTCCGCCAATCTCCGTGCCGAGGGTCGCGAAGGTGGCGCCTCGCCAGATCCGGCTGCCAAGGTGGGCAGCTCGTCGCGAAGATACCGGGAGCCGGTGTAGGGATCCCCATTGACACCTGCAGTCGCTTCAATATCAAGCACATTCGCGCACTCGGAGCCAGTGTCTTTCAGACAGTGGCCGGCAAGGGTCCGGACCCGGAAAGGATTGAGCAGTTATGCCTTGGGAGGATCGACGATTCCATACAATGTAGCCCGAAACCGTGTATCAGGCCACGTCTTCGACATCGGCATAGACATCACCCATCAACATAGACACGATGGCAGGAACTGCCTTGTTCCGGCTGCAACGGAGGGATAGGGTCAAATCTGAGACAACAGCCCGCCTTCCCGCTCCAACTAGGAGGACAGCGGAACAATGTGGATTACAATATGCTTGGCCAACCGCCGGGAGTACAAACGTGAGACTCAGCAGCAAAGAATTCAAGGCCTTGGACAACAAGTGCGTAACCCTACTGGGCATGTCGGGGGTGGGAAAAACACGTTTGGCGAATACACTGCGCAAACGCAACTGGTTTCATTACTCCGCCGACTACCGCATCGGTACGCGCTATCTGGATGAGCCGATACTGGACAACATCAAGAGCCAGGCGATGCAGGTCCCATTCCTCCGGGATCTGCTTCGGTCCGATTCGATATACATCAGCAACAACATTACGGTCGACAACCTGAAACCGGTTGCGAGTTTTCTCGGAAAGCTTGGCAACCCGGAGTTGGGCGGGCTGGGTCCCAGGGAATTCAAGAGGCGCCAGGCGCTGCACCTCCATGCGGAAATCGCTGCAATGAAGGATGTGCCGGAGTTCATACGCAAGGCCCGGGAAATCTACGGCTACAGGCATTTTGTCAATGATGCTGGTGGCAGCGTATGCGAACTCGACGATGCTGATGCAATAAGGACACTGGCCGAACATACCCTGATTGTATATATCAAGGCCACTGAGCACGACGAGCAGGAACTCATCAGGCGTGCCGAGGAGGACCCGAAGCCGCTGTACTACCGCGAGACATTTCTGGAAGAGCAGCTTGCCATCTACATGCGCGACCATGGCCTGCCATACGCGGCACTTATCGATCCTGACCAGTTTGTGCGCTGGATGTTTCCGAGGCTTTTTTACGCGCGCATACCGCGCTACGAGGCCATAGCTTCCGAACATGGCTACACCATCACGACCGAGGAACTGGCCCACGTAAGAGACGACTCCGGCTTCCTGCGGCTGCTGGAAAAGGCCGTGGAAAGACAATCTTGACAGATTCGTGGAATATAATATCCGCAACATCTCCCGCCAGGACCACTCGTCATGCCACTTGTTGCCAGCACGGACCTTCCCACTTTTGAACGCCTGAAGCAGGAAGGCGAGAATGTGGTGCCGCGCGACGTCGCGCTGCGCCAGGATATCCGAGAGTTGCATATCGGCCTGCTCAACATGATGCCGGATGCGGCCCTGGCGGCGACAGAGCGCCAGTTTTTTCGACTTATCGGGGAAAGCAACCAGATAGCCCAGTTTTATATGCACCCGTTCACGCTCAAGGAACTCAAACGCGGAACGGATGGCACTGCCCATATCGAGCGCTATTACGAGAGTTTCGAGCAGGTCAGGCGCGACGGACTGGATGCGCTGATCATCACCGGGGCCAACGTAACCCAGCCAGACCTTTCCCGTGAGCCGTTCTGGAAGCCGCTCATTGAAGTAATAGACTGGGCCTACGAAAGCGTCACGTCCACGCTCTGCTCATGTCTCGCCACTCACGCAGTGCTTCAATTCCGCTACGGACAGAAGCGTCGCCCGCTCGGCTTCAAGCGCTGGGGCGTCTATTCACATCGCGTCGTCGACCGGCGCCACCCGCTGGTGTCGGACGTGAATACCCGCTTTGATGTTCCACATTCGCGGTTCAACGACGTCAGCCGCGAACAATTCGAGGCGGCGCGGCTGCACGTGCTCGCCGAGGGCGATGTGCCCGGAGTGCACCTGGCTGTCAGTGAAGATCTGTTTCGCATCGTATTTTTCCAAGGCCACCCGGAATACGACACGATAAGCCTTCTCAAGGAGTACAAGCGCGAACTGGGCCGGTTCATCAAGGGCGAGCGCGACGACTACCCACCGCTTCCTGACAACTATTTTGCTGTCAGGACGCAGGCGATTCTGGACGAGCACAGGGATCATGTCGCCGCAGCGCGCGAGCGCAACGAACCTGTGCCGGAGCTGCCGGAATCACTGATCACCAAAACCCTGGACAACACCTGGCACGACACCGGAGAAGCGGTGATCAACAACTGGATGGGCAAGGTCTACCAGATCACCAACAACGACCGCCGGCTGCCGTTCATGGAAGGGGTCGATCCGGACGATCCGCTCGGGCTGCGCGAGTAGCCGCCGACAACATGCGGCACCGGCGGGGTCACGGCGCACACGCCATCCAGCCCCGCTTCAGGTTGCCACTTGGTCCACATTAAGCTGTAGCCATAATTCGAGGAACGCCAGGTGCCGCAGCGGTGCACCTCCGATGGGCGTAAATCTCGCCTCGGGTGCAGCCAGCAGGTTTTCCACATAGGCACGATCGAACAGACCGCGCTGGCGGCAGGCTGGGGAGTTTAGAATATCGCGCATAAAGGCGAGGAACCCACCGCGCAGGCTCGTGAGCGCCGGCATTGGAAAATATCCCTTGGGCCGGTCGATCACGGCATCCGGGATAAGGCCGCGCGCTACCGCTTTGAGCGGGAATTTTCCGGCGTCTTGGAGCTTCAATTCTGGCGGCATCTGCGCCGCGAGCTCGACAAGCTCGTGATCGAGGAGCGGCACGCGTGCTTCCAGTCCCCAGGCCATGGTAAGGTTATCCACGCGCTTAAGAGGATCGTCCGCCAACAGAGTCGTCACGTCCAAGCGCAGCACCCGGTCAAGAAACACTTGCGCACCGGGCTCCGCCAGACGCGCCGCGATGTACGCCGAGCTGTAATCGGCACCGCGGTAATCCGGTGCGACGGCGGCACAAAAATCGGCATGGCTGCGGTCAAAGTAGTGCACGCGAAAACGCTCAAGGTCGCTGCCGGACTCGGCCTGCATGCGTGGGTACCAATAATATCCGGCAAAAGTCTCATCGGCTCCCTGGCCACTGAGGACCACCTTCACATCCCGTGCCACACGCTCGGCCAGAAGGTAGAATGCAGCAACGTCCTGGCTCACCATGGGCTCTGCCATTGCGGCAATGGTATCGGGAAGTGCCCGCAACAACTCGTCGTTGGTCAGCAGGTAGCGATGGTGACGAGTTCGAAAACGCCTCGCCACGATATCTGAGTACTCGAACTCGTCGGCACGCTCGCCGCCAGACTCTTCAAAGCCGATCGAAAAGGTCGGTATGTCCTTCGCCCCGGCGGCATCAAGAAGACCGACCAGCAGGCTCGAATCAAGGCCACCGGAAAGCAGCACGCCCACAGGGGTGTCGGCCGCCTCGTACTGACGTTCCACTGCACGGGTAAGTGCCGCACGGGTGAGCGCAATCCACTCGGCTTCGCTGTGATCCACCGGCGGACGCACAGCGTGCAAGTCCCAGTAACGGCGCTCGTGCTGTCGACCGTCGGCAGTGATCCTCAGGGTCGTGGCCGGCGCCAGTTTGCGAAGTCCGCGCAGTATGGTATGAGGCGCTGGCACGACGCCGTGGAGCGTCAACTGAAAGTGTAGAGCAACCGGATCCACGGAAGTGTCGACTCCGCCGGCCGCAAGCAGGGACTGGGTATTGGAGGCAAAACGGAAGCGGGATCGGTCCGAAGTGTAGTAGAGCGGCTTGATTCCCATACGGTCCCGGGCCAACAACAGTTCGCGGTTATGGGCATCCCAGACTACGAACGAAAACATGCCGTTCATGCGCTCTACACAGCACTCGCCCCAGGCGTGGTACGCCTTGAGTATCACCTCGGTGTCGCCGCTAGAAAAAAAATGATATCCGAGTTCTATGAGTTCGGAACGCAACTCGCGATAATTGTATATGGTTCCGTTGAATACCAAACAAAGTTTGAGCTCGCTGTCGACCATCGGCTGATCGGAACCTTCCGACAGGTCGATGACCGCGAGGCGCCGATGGCCAAATGCCACGGGACCGTCGGCATGTGCCCCCTCGTGATCCGGACCGCGGCGCTTGAGTGCCTCCATCATACGCGCCACGGCCCCGAGATCCGCGTCGGTGCCGTCAAACTTCATTTCTCCACAAATTCCACACATGCCCGAGTCTTCCGGAAACAAATGCCGACATTATAGATAGGACCCCGGTCCGTGCAATCGATGCCTGCCCGGACTTGGGCGTGGGCCATCTGGCGGCGTGGAAGGCGCGGTGGGCGAACGATCCGTGTCCTGAGCAGGGGAATCATCGCGAAGGCATTGACAAAGAAGATGTACCCAATCAGCGGCTTGAAGGCGGTGCGGCTGATGGCACGATCGATCATGCAATCGATGCCGCACAGAAGCACATATTTATGTGCACCGCCACGTCGATCAATCGAGCCCGGACTTACAGTTTTACTTTTTCGTATTGAACTTTATCGTCAGTCATCGTCATCAACCCGCTGCTTGATGAATACGCTGGTTTCAACAATGACTCTACGGCAGCGAACACGCTGGTCATTTCTCTCGTTGCCGCACAGGTCTGCTGGGATGGCGATCTTGCAGCCAACACGCATGACATTCTGCCCGACAGTGGCGACGCTACCCGGAAACTCACGATCGGCAGTACTCGGCAGGGAGGAGAAGCGCCGCGGCCGACTTGGGTGTCACGCCGGAAACTCACGCACCGGCTGCCAGCGACTCGCTCGCCCCAACCTCGCTGGGCCACCGCGCATATACGATAAGGCCTCTCACCAGCGTTAACCGGCATTAGCCAGGGGCAAATGTGCGATGTTCCGTTTCGATCCGGCAACACCTTCAAGTGGCAAAGCGGATCCCGGCACGCGGCCGGGATTTTCCGATTCCACGCGCTGCAGTCAACAGGCGTGGCGTCAGTGCCTGTGGTCTCTGACTGCTTGCGTGAATGCCCTGCCCCCTGCCTTGGCCGCAGCACCGACGGCCTTTCCGACTTTCTTGGCATCATGTCCAATTTCCTTTCCGACCTTTTTTGCTCCGTGCGCGATGTCATGGACGGCCTCACCGGTTGCGTGACCGACCCGCTTTGCAACATGCTTGAGGCTGTTCTGCGAAGCAAACGCAAGCGGCGAGCTGACAGTGATCAATACCGCGGCACAGCCACAAACCAGCTTCTTGGCAAGCACATTAGGCGAATTTGGATTGCGTTTCATCAGTTACGACTCCTCTTTTTTGACGTGCATTCTGCAAACGAACCTGAATGAACCGGAAAGTTCCACCTGTTTCATCCGGATCAGCAAGACAGGGATCGATTAGGCCTTTGACACATACGGGTTGTCCCGGATATAAAATCTCAACAATCTTCTGGCCCAGATCCCCGCATAGTCGACACCAATGCGTGGCCTTTTCACAATCCGCAAGGGCTCGACCAAAGGGCCGGATGCAATGTAAAAAGTATTGCTGACCAGATCGTGAGCGTTCAGACGCCGATCGATCCGCATCGACCTGCACAGCAGGCCGGGGCCTTGTGTTCGGGCAGTGATATTTTTTACCGGCTCGACTGCGCGCAACAACACAGCGGAGGCGTGACCAACTTGCTCGGTTACAACATTCATGCAGTAATACATGCCGTATATCATGTAAACATAGGCATGTCCGGGCGGACCAAACATCACCTTTGTCCGTTCCGTCAGGCCCCTGGAGGAGTGCGCCGCCAGATCATGCGGCCCGAGATAGGCCTCCACCTCCACGATCCTGCCGACACGCTGCACCCCACGTGACTCGTGCACGAGATATTTCCCGAGCAGTTCCTGGGCAACTACGATAGTGTTCCTCGCGTAAAATGCGCGACTTAGCTTTCGCATAAAATTTTATACCAGATCTTGGTATCGCTCCAATCCCAGACCGGCGGCACCCCTGGCCTGCGCCTCTTGGGCAGATCGGGGCTGCGCCGCGCGACAGTATGTCGCAAGGTCGAAAGTTGATCCCATCGCGGCGACGCCACCACCTCGCTCCATCCTGAACGGATGAACGTAAAATGGGCGAGACCTACAGGATCCCGTCCGACGGCACTTCACCAGAGTCGTTCCCTAGGGCGGATGCCGACTGGTAACGTGGTGGCGCGTGCTGCAACCGTTGCCCATGCCACATGGAATTCGCATTAACTTGCGTGCCAGCCCTAAGGTCCCCAGCACCGACCCAGCGTTCGTTGTCCATGGCAAAAGCCAGACACCAGCCAGACCTTGAACCACCAGCATGTCCGACGCGCGGCAAAACGCATGCGAGGCGGATGCTGTCTGTTACACGAGTATTTTATTTCACTGGAAGGCGCTGTTGCATGTCGACGCTATCTCGTGTGTTATGATAAAAAATTGCCGGCTGGCCCGGGGAAAGCGGTTGCGCAACGATAACGTACCGCGCAAGTCAGGCCGCAGCGGAGCTGGCCATACACGTGGCGGGCAGGTCTTTCGTATAGTTGACAGGCGCCGTCGGCAACGCATAAACCGCCATAAGCAATCCCGCTGAGCGGGCTGCTTTCGGCAATTAAGAGGCTGGCTGGCATGCTGAGCTTGAAAAACAAAGTGGTGGTCATTACCGGTGCAGTTGGAAATCTCGGTCGCGCCGTGGCGAAATGCGTTCAGTCGCTGGACAGCCATATGGTCTTGGTTGACCGCTCCGGCGATCGGCTGCGCGAGGTATACGGCAATTTGCAGGACGATACACGGCACTGGCTCGCTGACGGCGTTGACATGGTGGATCCGAAGGCTGTTAACACGTTGATGGCGGAAGTACACAGCCGGTTCGGGCGGCTGGACGGGCTTGTGAACACTGTTGGCGGATTCCGAGGCGGCAAGCCGGTTCATCAGACCGATATCGCAGATTGGAACTGCCTGTATGACATAAACGTCCGGACAACACTCAACGCGTGCCGCGCGGCAGTCCCCTACATGCTGCAAACACAGGGCGGACGCATCGTAAATATCGCCAGTCGCAGTGCCTTTCAGGGAGGAGCCAATTATGGCGCCTACGGCGCGGCCAAAGCGGCCGTGTTGCGGCTCACGGAAAGCATGGCGGCCGAACTTAATGCACGTGGTATCACCGTCAACTGCATCGCGCCTGGAACGCTCGACACCCCCCAGAACCGTGATGCCATGCCGAAAGCGGACTTTTCTTCCTGGGTTTCTCCGGCGGATGTCGCCAATGTGATCGCATTCCT
>JAJYEK010000169.1 GCA_021785795.1 Pseudomonadota bacterium | reverse complement strand
CGAACAGCACATGGATTTTGACCTCGATCTCGCCAAGTCCCGATCCAACGACAATCCGGTCTATTACCTGCAGTATGCGCACGCCAGAATATGCAGCGTCCTGCGGCTTGCGGGCGAGAAGGGGTTCACGCGCAACCGCGAGCGTGGCCGTCGCAACCTGGCACTGTTGAACGAACCGCACGAGGAAGCGTTGATCGCAGCCCTGTCGCGCTACCCGGAAGTCATTGAAACTGCGGCGCTCAGTCACGAACCGCATCAGTTGGCGTACTATCTGCGAGAGCTGGCGAACGAATTCCATGCGTATTACAACGCGCATGTGTTCCTGGTGGAATCGGATGAATTGCGGGATGCCCGGTTGAACCTCATCGACGCCGCGCGCCAAGTCCTGGCCAACGGGCTCGGACTTTTGGGTGTCTCGGCACCGCAGTCGATGTAGGAACCGGCATGGCACAACAGACCCGACACGCAGCCGTACGGCGCCGTTCCGGCGGAACCAGCAGCAGCTGGCGGCCGCTGTTGGTTGGATTCGTCCTGGGGCTTGCAGTCATGTGGGCGGTCGAGCACATGCTGAACGGAGGCCGGCTTACGGGGCTGCGGAAGCTGTTCGCGCACCATACAGCGGTGCAGACACCGGTCCAGGCGTCGCCGGCACCTGCCGTTCCACCCAAGCCGACGTTCGACTTTTACACGATCCTGCCCGAAGTCGGAAGGACAATGCCCGAGGGCACGACGCGGCCAAACGGGAGTGCGGGCCAGACGCCTTCCGGGCCGGGGGTACGCTATATACTGCAGGCGGCGGCCTATTCCAAGAGCCACGACGCCGACCGCCTGCGAGCCCGTCTTGCGCTGGACGGAATCGAGTCGTACACCGAGAAGGTCAGCGTTGAAGGCCGGGGCGCCTATTTCCGGGTGCGCCTCGGCCCGTTTGCCAGCGTGGCCGCGATGGATTCGGTGAACCGCAAGCTTGCGCGGCTGGGCATCAGGGCAATACCGTTGAAGGTCAAGGCAGCTCCGGGGGCCTGAACCGCGGACAGGTCTTGGCGTGCTGCGTACCACGCCGGGCGCCGTCAAAAATTTTTCCCCACGTCCCCTGGAAACGAATTGCATTGCGTGGAAAACGCTCCTATCATGCGCCGCGTTTTCCACGGCACCGAGGCGGCTCAGCTGACCAACGGTGCACGGGAGCTACTTCAACTGAAACCGCTACAGACGCAGGTCTCGGGGTTTCGAACTCCTTGGGGGCTTTACCCATGCGCTCGTTAGGACATCAGATCGTGGCGGAGTTCTATTCTTGCGACCGCGAGATTCTGGATAACGTAGACTACGTAAAGAGCGCCATGCTGGAGGCGGCGCGCAGGACCGGCGCCACCATTGTCACGGAGACCTTCCATCATTTCTCGCCGCACGGCGTTTCGGGCGCGGTGATCATTGCTGAGAGCCATCTCGCAATTCATACCTGGCCCGAGTTCGGCTATGCGGCTGTCGATCTGTTCACCTGCGGCGATACCGTATCCTCGGAGGCCGGATTCAGCCACCTGCGCCAGGCGCTCAGGGCCGGCCATGTGTCAACCATGGAGCTGCATCGCGGCCAGGTGGACATGATGGGCACTGGGCACAAGCCCGAATCCGCCAAGGCATTGAAGACCGCGGACCGCGTCCGCCGCGGCTCAGTCCTCGAGATAGGTGTACCCGGAGAGCCCCGTCCGGATCTCGGCGAGGTAGGCCTTGCGCCGGCTGGTGTCTAGCCAGTCGGCCGCCTCGATCTTCGCGCGATAGGCCGCGAGAATGTCCTCGGGGTCGAAATGCACGTAACGCAGCACGGAATCTGCCGTATCGCCGCGGCGTGCTTCAGTCAGACAGTAACCGCCATCCTCGGTCGGCTCGACCTGCACCGAGTCGGTATCCCCGAAAAGGTTGTGGATGTCGCCGAGAATCTCCTGGTAGGCGCCGACCAGGAATATGCCCAGCAGGTAGGGCTCGTCTGGCCGCAGCGCGTGCAGGGGCAGGCTCGGCTCGACGCCTTCACCGTCGACATAGAGATCCACGCGCCCGTCTGAATCGCAGGTGATGTCCTGAAGGACCGCACGCCGCAGCGGGGCCTCGTCCAGCCGGCTCAACGGCAGGATCGGAAACACCTGGTCTATGGCCCAATGGTCGGGGATCGACTGGAACAGCGAAAAGTTGCAGAAATATTTGTCCGCAAGCTTTTCATTGAGCTCATCGAGCGCTTCCCGGTGGCTCCGGATCCCCGGCTGCAGGCGCTCCCGCACACGCTGGCAGGTGGCAAAGTAGAGCTGCTCGGCGCGCGCCCGGGCAGCCAGATCGAGTACCCCATGGGTGAACATGGTCTGCGCCTGCGACAGGAAATGTGCGGCATCGTGATAGCTTTCCAGCGTCGGCTGGCGCGCGATCGCGTCGAGTCCACGCCAAAGATCGTGTATCACCTGGGGCTCGCTTGCCCGCGCGGCCGTCGGCATGTCCATGCCCGGGGCCGGCTCAACGTCAACCACGTTGGTTATGAGCACTGCGTGGTGGGCTGTCATGGCCCGGCCGGATTCGGTCACGATATCGGGGTGGGGCTGGCCGCATTCTGCGCATACCTCCGTGAGCGTACGCACGATGTTGTGGGCATACTCCTGGATACTGTAGTTCATTGAACAGAACGAACGCGAACGGGTGCCTTCATAGTCCACTCCCAGGCCTCCGCCGACGTTCACGCAGCGGATATCGGCGCCCATCCGGCGAAGCTCGGCAAAGTATCGTCCCGCTTCCCGCATTCCATTCTGCACGTGCTGGATGTTTGCGATTTGGGATCCCATGTGGAAATGCATCATCTGCAGCGCCCCGAGCATGCCACCTGCCCGCAGGCGCTCGACCACCACCAGGATGTCCGCGGCGGAAAGACCGAATTTGGATTTCTCGCCCCCTGTGTTCTGCCACTTTCCGGCACCCAGGGAAGCGAGCCGCACCCGCAGGCCAAGCAGCGGCTCGACGCCGAGGGCGCGAGATTCAGCAACCACCATGTCGAGTTCTGAAAGCTTCTCGACGACAATATGAACCCTCATCCCGAGCTGGCGGCCGATCAGCGCCAACCGCACGTACTCCCGATCTTTGTATCCGTTGCAGACCACAATGCTGTCAGGGCGGGAGCAGGCAAGGACCGCGAGCAGCTCCGGCTTGCTCCCGGCCTCAAGGCCGACGCGCTCGCCCCCGTGGGCGAGTAGGGCATCCACTACACTGCGCTGCTGGTTGACCTTTATCGGGTAGACGGCGGTGTAGCGGCCATGATAGCCATCGGACCGGCAGGCGCTGCCAAAGGCTTCGCACAGCTCATCGATGCGATGGTGGAGAATGCCGGAGAAACGCACCAGCACCGGAAGCGCGAGGTCGCGCGCAGCGAGTTCCGCCGCCAGGTCGTGCAGGTCTATTGCCGGACCTTTGCCTCCGGGCCGGCCGCCGGTTCCGGTCCATACCGGGTTGGGGTAGGCGACCACGTGACCGCGCTCGTTGATGTCGAAATAGCCGTTTCCCCAGTGCGCAATGTTGTAGGTGTCGCGAGCCTTTTGTATGGTCCAGTCGGTCATGGGCAGAAGTCTGGCGCTGCGCGCCGATGATACAAGAGAGGGCGGAAAAGTAATAAGATAGATTATCCCGAATTTCAGAGACGATTGGTATCAATCATATTTGATTATCACCATACTGCAGCTTGCACAGCACCCGGAGACATTCACTGATGGCGTTGGACAGCACCTGGTATACCGAACAATGGGCAGGACAGGGATCGGCGATTTCCCTTAAGATTCGGGACAAGGTTCACGACGAGCAGTCCCCCTACCAGCGCATCGAAATCTACGAGACCGAGACTTTCGGCACGCTCATGACGCTGGACGGATTGGTTATGGTGACCGATCGCGACAACTTCATCTATCACGAGATGATGTCGCATCCGGCCCTGTTCGTCCACCCTGCGCCGCGCCGGGTGCTGATCATCGGCGGCGGCGACTGCGGGACCCTGCATGAAGTCCTCAAGCATCCGTCCGTGGAGCTGGTCGAGCAGGTGGAGCTGGATGAACGCGTCACGCGTGTCTCGGAACGGTATTTCCCCGAGCTGTGCGCGTCGAACGGTGATCCGCGGGCGCGCTTGCGGTTTGACGACGGAATCCGGTGGGTCGCGCAGGCCCAGCCCAGCAGCTATGACGTGATCATCGTCGACTCGACCGATCCCGTGGGGCCAGCGGCCGGATTATTTTCGGAGGAGTTTTACCGCAACTGCTTCCGCGCCCTGTCAGGCCATGGAATACTGGCTGGCCAGAGCGAGTCTCCGCTTTTTCATCCGAACCTGATCAAATCCATGCACCAGGCGCTGCGGGCCGCTGGCTTCCTGGACGTGGCGGTGCTCAATTTCCCGCAGTGCACGTACCCTTCGGGGTGGTGGAGTGCAACACTCGCCTGCAAGGATGCGTCGCTGTCGGGCTTCCGCCAGGAGGCGGTTGCGGAAAAGAAATTCCCTACCCGCTATTACAATCTCGGCGTACACACCGCAGCCATGGCCACTCCGGAATTTCTGTTCGAACTGCTCCTGTGACAGAACGGAGCTGCACCAGATTGAATATCCGCGGCATTCGCGGTATAAATCCGGCCATCTCGAATGCACAACGACCTTGCCTATCAATCTGAGCACCGACCATGACTGACCCTCGAATTGCCCAGAAAGCCCCATATGCCCTAGATCTAGCGCCTGGCACCTATTGGTGGTGCGCATGCGGCCGGTCCAAGACCCAGCCGTTCTGCGATGGATCGCATCAGGGCACGGAGTTCACTCCGGTGCGGATCGATATCGACAGTGCCACGAGCGTGGCGCTGTGCGGCTGCAAGCACTCCGCCAGCAAACCTTACTGCGACGGCACACATAAGAAGCTGTAGCGACGCTTCACGGAAGGTTCTGATCGCCAGCGCCTGACGGGACCGCGCGGCTGGAGGCGCGGCCGTAAACCCGTCTTGAACACCGTTGCAACGGATTCTGCCGAGGGAGGTCTCCATGAGGAAAACTGCTGCCGTTGTTGTTGCCGTGCTGATCGGAGTGGCTGTGGTAGCGGGTTCCGCCTCGTACTGGCTTGGGATGCGGGCACGGCAAAGTTACGCGGCGCTTCTGCAGCAAGTTGCCCAGAATAGCGGCTTTGGCGTCTCGTATCTTCACTTCCAGAACGGCTGGCTGGCCTCCACGGCTACCGCCACGCTTACCCCACCCGGATTTCCGGCAGACATTTCAGTGACCAGCCGGATCCGGCCCGGGCCGTTTCCGGAACTCGCCCATTTGGGATTCATGCCTGGAATGGCATCGGTGACAACCCAGATCAGGGTGATTTCGAAGGCCTTGGTGAATTTTCAGCCGATCACTGCCCACACGATGATCTATCTCGCCGGAAACAGCGTTACCCGCCTGAGCATCCCGGCCTTCAGGCGCGGCGCGCCCGGTGCCAAGGGTTTCGGCTGGCTTCCGGCAAACGGGGAAATCATCGCAACTGCTGGCTCGAAGACGGTCACGGGGATTATCAATTTTCCGGAAGCGCAGATCTTCAACCCTCGCAGCAGCGTGACTCTTTCTCAGGCGACTTTCCGCTGGGCACGTCCTCCTGGCACATCAGATTCGGGGCAGGCGAGTCTGTCAGCACAGCGCATCAGCAAGACTGGCGCGAGCAGCCAGTTTGCCATTGACGGCCTGCGTATCACGCTGTGGCATCAGCGCCGACTCAGCAATGTTGCCGCCCGCATAAAAATTCAGGTCCAGATGGTGAACGATGGCATCAGCAGCTACGGACCGGGACAAATACTGCTGCGGATCGACAATCTGGACGGGGTCAGCCTGGACGCGTTCGGGCGGGCTGTCCGCGTGCTGGCAGCGCGGCGCCTGCCCCCAGACCGTCTGGGCGCGGTAATGCTGGCCCGAACCTCCGGCTTGCTGCGGGCGCAGGCGCGCAAGAAGCCGAAGTTCACGATCGCCAGCCTGGCATTCAAGGCGGTCGGCAGCAATGTAGTGGGCAAAGGCGGATTTGTTTTGGACGGCACCGACATAGATGGTCCGGACTATTCGGCGCTGCTGTTGCGGGCAATGAACGGCTCGTTCGAACTACTGGTGCCGAGGGCGGTGGTCGCCAACGTCGCGACGGACGAGATTCATCATCAGCTGGACCGCTACAAAGCTCAGGGCATTCTGACACCCGCTGAGGCCGGAAAGCTGACAAATCAGCGGGTGGCAGACATCATCCGCAATGCCCTGCCCATGTACATGAACCGGATTGCGGCCCGCTGGCATCTGGTATCAGCCGGCGCGGACTACATGCTTACTGCCGCCATTCATGGTGGACATCTGACGATCAACGGCCAGCCGGCGGAAATGGGGGAGTCAGCGCACGGACCGTAATGGGCGTGACGGCTTCATGGCACGGCGGTAGCTGGTCCCGGGGCAGGGCGCACGCGCCGAATTTCTTGAGGGGCCAGCTGTTCCCGTATTGACGCGCAGCATCCCGGCGTTGGCAGGTTCCATCGCACTGCACGGACGGTTCACGCGACCTGAGTCCGCCGCGCCTGGCTGTTCCGCTGGCGCATCGCGCCGTGACACACTCTGCCCTGGCCGTCATTTGGGAGCCCGCCGAGGAAGGTTTGCATCCGGAAGTCCGGCCGGCACTGCGCCCTTTCCGGCGCAGTGCCGGCAGCCTTTGTTTTTTGAGTCCGCCAACGGCCTTGCCTGCAGCTTCCTCGAGCTATCCGGTCTTCCCGGACGATAACCCTTAGCCTAACCACCGCCGATTTCCATTACTGGATCGACTTCGTATCTGAGGTGCAGCGCACCCCCGCAACCTGGGTACCCGCAAAAAAAAAGGCGGGCGCCGAAGCGCCCGCAAATGCAACCTCGTTCCGGTCGGCCGAGAGCTAGTCGCCGTAAGCCCGCTCTCCGTGCTGGGAGATATCGAGGCCTTCACGCTCTTCTTCCTCGGTCGGACGCAGACCGACGATCATATCCACCACCTTGAGGATGATGTAGGTCATTATTGCGTCGTAAACCAGCACCGCGCCAACATCGATGAACTGTAACGTCAGCTGGTGGAAATTGCCTTCGAGCACGCCGGCGGTGCCGCCGATGGCCTTCACCGCAAACACGCCGGTAAGGATCGCACCCAGCGCCCCACCGACAGCGTGGACACCGAAAGCATCCAGCGCATCATCATAGCCGAACATGTTCTTCATGTAGGTCGCAGTCCAGAAGCAGACCACGCCGCCGGCAATGCCGATGATGAGAGCGCCGGTCGGGTCGACAAAACCCGACGCCGGCGTGATCGCCACCAGCCCGGCTACCGCACCCGAGGCCATGCCCAGAACGCTTGGCTTACCACGCGCCATCCACTCGGCGAACATCCAGGCCATCGCCGCAGCGGCAGTCGCAATCTGCGTGGTCACCATCGCCATGCCGGCACGTCCACCAGAGGATACGGCGCTGCCGGCATTGAAGCCGAACCAGCCGACCCACAGCAGCGAGGCTCCGATCACGGTGAGTACCAGGTTGTGGGGCGCCATAGGCTCCTTCTTGTAGCCGACGCGTTTGCCGATGACTAGCGCCGTTACCAGACCCGCGACACCGGCATTCAGATGCACCACCGTTCCGCCGGCGAAGTCCAGGGCGCCCAGCTTCGCGAGCCAGCCGTTAGCCGACCAGACCCAGTGCGCCACCGGCGAATACACCAGGATCAGCCACAGCGACATAAACCACAGCACCGCGGAGAACTTGATACGTTCTGCAAACGAGCCAGAGATCAGGGCCGGGGTGATGATGGCGAAGGTCATCTGGAAAGTCATGTACACGGATTCCGGCACCGCACCAGACAGGTC
>JAJYEK010000168.1:6873-7957 GCA_021785795.1 Pseudomonadota bacterium | reverse complement strand
GCATTACCGGGATTACGCGATTCTTTACCGCAGTAATCATCAGTCACGCCTGTTCGAGCGCGCGCTGCGCGAACAACGCATTGCCTACCATCTTTCCGGCGGCACTTCGTTCTTCGAGCGCGTCGAGGTACGCGATCTGGTGGCATACCTGCGCCTGCTGGTGAATGCGGACGACGACAGCGCCTTTCTGCGGGTGGTGGACGTGCCGCGGCGCGAGATCGGTACCGCCACCCTGGAAAAACTCGGCGCCTATGCCGGTGCGCACGGCATCAGTCTGTTTTCCGCCTGTTTCGAATCGGGCCTGCATGAACATCTGCCGGCACACGGCGCGGAACGTCTCCGGGAATTCGCTGGTTGGCTATCACGCCTGGCGGAGCATTCAGAAAATCAGGCGGCGGGCGACAGCGTGCGTGAGCTTCTCGGCGATATCCCTTACGCGGAATGGCTGCGGGACAACGCCCGCGATCCGAAGGCGGCGGACCGGAAACTTGAGAATGTGGAGGAGTTCGTAAGCTGGCTGTCGCGGCCCGCGGCGGAAGCGGGCGAGGAATGCGGTCTCGCCGAGACACTTGCGCGGCTGTCTCTCATGGACAGGCTGGATCGCACGGAAAAAGAGGACGCCGGCGATGCGGTACACCTGATGACGCTGCATGCAGCCAAGGGGCTGGAGTTCCCGCATGTATTTCTGGTGGGACTGGAGGAAGAGCTGCTGCCGCACAGGAACAGCCTGGAAGGCGAGAGCCTCGAGGAGGAACGGCGCCTGGCCTATGTGGGCATCACCCGCGCACAACAGACATTAACACTGAGTTATGCCAGCAGGCGCCGCAAGTACGGCGAGGAAAAACACTGTGAACCCAGCCGTTTTCTCGCGGAACTGCCCGCAGCGGATCTGCAGTTCGAGGATGGCCGTCAGCCGGCGAGCGAGGAGGAACGTCAGCAGAATGGGCGTTTTTATCTGGACCACATCCGCAGCCTGTTGGCGCGGTCCTGAACCATCCGTTTCAACACCTGCCAAAAAAAGCCGTCTTGGAAACGACCTGTTTCATCCAGCACAGGGTAGCTGTGCTATTTGTGCACCAGTTTC
>JAJYEK010000168.1:0-6863 GCA_021785795.1 Pseudomonadota bacterium | reverse complement strand
GACCTCAGCGTCGCTGAGCGCGGGATTGCCTCCATGGGCAGGCATCATCTTGTAACCATGCAGGGCGTGATCCTCCAATACCGCGAGGCCCTTTGCCAGGTGCGGAGCCCACTCAGTCCGGTTGCCGATTTTTGGTGCACCCAATGCGCCACTGGCATGGCACGCGGAGCAGGTGCCCTCCCAGATCTGCTTGCCGGTTTGCGCGGCCGCATTACCCGCGGACGCGGCAACCGGCGTCGCCGTAGCCATCTGGGTGACGCTGTTGCCGGCAATCTGCACGTCGCCGATGGGCGCCAGGCGCCGGTCTATAAGCCTTTCCTGCAACACTCCGCCGCGGTTGTACGCGCCCGGATCGGTATGGGCGATACCGACTGCCAGCCAATAGGAACAAACGGCCAACGCCAGCAAGATGCCGAACACCAGCAGAAAGGTGTCGAAGAAGTGCTGGTCGTGCTTGTCCGTGTGGGGATGATGACTATCGTGCTCCACGCTCACACCTGTGCAAACTGCCATGACGGGGAACCACCGGAGCGCGCCCCGGGGTGGCGCAATTATACGGTGTTTGCGCGCGCCACGGGTACCGACCGGTCACCCGCCGCGTCCTCCGGGAACGTCCACTTGGGCGGACATCAAGCACCGTGCCGCGGGGCATATCCGTTGGACGCATCCCGGGCTTGGATTAGCCAGCGATTCGGAGACCGGCTATTATCGCAACCGGAACTTGGCATGACGCCGGGTGGCGTCGGTGCAAGAGACTGGCGAAACAGCTGGGAAACCGGCGCGCGCTTCCCGAACGAAGCGGGTAGACAGCCGCCGACCTGGGTGCCTGCGCGGCACCCGGTCCGGTCTTTGCCCAGGCCCTGTGTAGTCGAGGCGTCGGCGTCCCGCTTTGGCGCAAGGATGGTCAGCAGACTCCGGCACCCCTTAGCATACATAAAGTAAGGAGTCCGAGAATGAAACGCCTGACCGCTGCCATGAATTTTTCTGCCCTTGTCACTCTTGCCACCCTGTGTACGGCGTTCATGCTGCCGGTGACGGGTGCCGACACCGTCTTTTCCCAGCTGCTGATGAGCAAGCTCGCCTGGCGCAGTGTCGGTCCCTACATCGGTGGTCGCGTGGTGGCCGTCGCCGGCGTGCCCGGGAAACGGGATCTGTTCTACATGGGTGCAGTGGACGGCGGCATCTGGAAAAGTACCGATTACGGCATCAAATGGACCAACATCTCCGACGCGGCGCTGCCGGGGGCGAGCAACAGCATCGGTGCGCTCGCGGTAGCGCTCTCTGACCCGAAGATTCTGTACGCGGGCACGGGCGAAAGTGACATCCGCGGTGACGTGATCACCGGCGACGGCGTGTTCAAGTCCGGCGACGGCGGCAAAACCTGGCGGTATGCCGGCCTGCGGGACACCCACACCATCAGCGCCATCGTCGTGGATCCGGGCAATCCCGACGTGGTGTATGCGTCCTCCATGGGGCATGTGTTCAAACCCAATGCGGAGCGCGGCGTGTTCAAGTCCGCTGACGGCGGCAAAACCTGGCACAAAGTGCTGTTCGTCAACGACCGCACCGGCGCCATTGATCTGGTGATGGATGCGAAAAATCCCGAAGTACTGTACGCCGCCATGTGGCAGGCCTACCGCACGCCCTGGAAACTGTCGAGCGGCGGGCCTGGCAGCGGTCTGTACAAGAGCACTGACGGCGGTGCCCATTGGACCGATATTTCGCGCAACCCGGGGCTGCCGCAGGGCGTGCTGGGACGCATGGGCGTGGCCGTGGCGGCCAGCAATCCCGAAGTGGTGTATGCCATCATCCAGGCCCGGGGCGGCGGCGTGTTCCGCTCCGACGACGGCGGTGCGCACTGGCAGCGGGTGAATGCCGAATGGAAGCTGCGCCAACGCGCCTTCTATTACATGAGTCTCTATGTAGACCCGAAAAACCCCGACACGGTGTACGTGCCGGAAGTGGATGCGCTGTGGGTCTCCCACGACGGCGGGAAAACCTTCATGAAGCTGCACACGCCCCACGGTGACAATCACATCGTGTGGATCAACCCGCAGCATCCGAACATCCTGCTGGAGGGCAACGATGGTGGCGCCACCGTCAGCACCGATGGCGGTCAGACCTGGAGCACCGAGCACAACCAGCCCACCGGCCAGTTCTACCATGTGAATCTCGACGGCCAGTTCCCGTTCCACATCTACGGCGCCCAGCAGGATGAGGGCTCCTTTGAGGGGCCGAGCGCGTCCGCCGATGGCATGATCCCGCTCAGCGCCTGGCACCGCGTGGCCTACGGGGAGAGCACCATGGTGGAGCCGCAGCCAGGTACCCCCGACATCACCTACGGCAGCGGCTACTTCAGCATCTTCCTGCGCTACGACATGGCTACGGGGCAGTATCGGGGCGTGAGTCCCTGGCCGGATTACCAAGAGGGCGCCTCCTCGGCGGAGCTCAAATACCGGTTCCCGTGGACGCATCCCATCCTGTTCTCGCCAGCGAATCCAAAAGAGCTGCTTATCGGTTCGCAGTACGTACTGAAAAGCGACGACCAGGGCCGCACTTGGCAACGCATCAGCCCAGACCTGACACGCAACGATCCCGCCACCGAGGCACCCACCGGCGGACCGGTGGATCTGGACCAGTCGGGGGCGGAAATCTATCCGGGCCTGTCGGCGCTCGCGGTCTCCCCGCTTGACGGCGCACTCATCTGGGCGGGTTCCAACGATGGGCTGGTGCACGTCACCACCGACGGTGGCCGGCACTGGACGCGGCTCACCCTCCCCGGCCTGCCCGCGTGGTCCGAGATCAGCGGCATTGAGCCGTCCCACGTGGCCAAGGGCACGGCCTATCTCACCGCGAGCCGCTACATGTGGGACGACTTCCATCCCTATGTATACAAGACCACCGATTACGGTCGGCACTGGACCGCCATCACCAGCGGGCTGCCCGATGACCAATATGTACTCGCGGTGCGGCAGGATCCGGACGATGCAGACCTGCTGTTTCTCGGCACGCGGAGCAGTGTCTATGTCAGTCTCGACGGCGGCGCCCGCTGGCAGCCGCTCGGGCTCAACCTGCCTGCGGTACAAGTGCGCGACGTCGCCATCAACACGCGTCAGGGCGACGTGGTGATTGCGACCCACGGCCGCTCCTTCTGGGTGCTTGACAACCTGGCGCTGCTCGAGCAGTTGACGCACCATGGGGCCGTCGGAGCGGATCGTGCCCGGGTGTTCGCACCGCAGCGTGCGTGGCTGAGCCACGCTTACGGACAGAGCGGCTATGCCAAGCGCGTGCCGGCGGTGGGTGAGAACCCGCCCTTCGGCGCCACGGTGTTTTTCCATATCCCCGCCGACTACCACGGCCACATACCGGTGACGCTCACGTTCACCGACACTCGCGGACAGGTGATTCGGCGCTTCGCTTTGCATCTGAAAACCCGGCTGCCGCCCCTGCCCTACGCGGCAAGCGCGGCGCAGAAAAAACATGAAAAAGAAGTGAAGCTCACCGCCATCACCCCGGGCATGAACCGCTTCCAGTGGAACCTGCGCTATCCCGACGCCACGGAAGTGCGGGGCTTCCATCCACCCATCGCCGCGGGCGGCCTCGAGGACAGCGTCGCGGGTCCGGTGGTGGTCCCCGGACGTTATCACGTGGTGCTGGATTATGACGGCATGAAGAGCGCGCAGATATTTGCGGTCACCCTTGACCCGCGGCTGCACGCGAGTCCGGCGGCGCTCCGCGCGCGCCTTGCGCTGGAGCTCAAAATCCACGCCACGCTCAACGCCCTCGACCGAACCATCAACCAGGCGATGACGGTGCGCGATCAGCTGCGGACGGCGGTGGACACGCGGCGTTTGACGCGCAGCCAGGCCGCCGCGGCGATTGCCGGTCTCGATCGCGAGATCAAGGCACTGGTGCAGATGGCCATCCAATCGAGTGAGGGCAGTCTCGTGCACGAAACCAAACTGCGCAGCCACCTGGCCTATCTCGCCGCCGACATTGACCTCGCCTACGTGCGGCCGACAGCGGCGCAGTACGCCGTGTTCCGCTATCTCGATCGGGAGGCGGCACGGGGCGAGCAGCAGCTTGAGTTCGCCATGGCCCGCGGCAGGAAGCTCCTCTAGCGGGGGTCCTGCGTGCGCGACAAGCTGCCGGCAAGCATGAGATGCATGCGGTTCCGCTTGTCGCGGTGAGCGTGCGGCGCTTGCGCCGGGCGCGACCCACGCATTGAGCGCGCTTGTTCCTCAACCAGTGCGCACGCGGCGGCACTGACATGAGTGAGGAGTTCCCATGCGAAATGTGAACCTCGGCAGAAACGGACCGCCAGTCTCGGCGGTCGGCCTGGGCTGCATGGGCATGTCGGGGATGTACGGGCCGGCGGACGAGGCGGAAAGCGTTGCGACAATTCATGCGGCACTGGAGACCGGCATCACTCTGCTCGACACCGGTGATTTCTACGGCATGGGGCACAATGAGTCGCTTATCCGCAGGGCGCTGGCAGGCCGCATGCGGGAGCGCATTTCTATTTCGGTCAAGTTCGGCGCGCTACGCAGCCCCGACGGCGGCTGGGGCGGAATGGACGGGCGGCCGCAGGCACTGAAAAATTTTCTCGCCTACACGCTACAGCGGCTCGGGACGGACTACCTAGACATCTATCGTCCCGCACGCCTCGATCCGGCCGTGCCCATCGAGGAAACGGTGGGCGCCATCGCCGACATGGTGAAGGCGGGCTACGTGCGCCACATCGGTCTGTCGGAAGTGGGTGTGGAGACCCTGCGCCGGGCACACAAGGTGCATCCGATTGCGGATTTGCAGATCGAGTATTCGCTCATGAGCCGCGGCATGGAAAAGGAAATCCTGCCGGCGTTGCGGGAACTGGGGGTTTCAGTGACGGCCTACGGCATTCTGTCGCGGGGGCTCTTGAGCGGACATGTGCCTGCGCCCGGCACCCGGGGCGATATCCGTAGTCTGCGCATGCCGCGCTTTCAGCGGGAAAATCTGCAGCGCAATCTCAAACTGGTGGAGGCGTTGCAACGGATTGCAGCAGAAAAGCACGCGACGCCGGCGCAGCTTGCCATCGCTTGGGTATGTTCACGCGGCACGGACATCGTGCCGCTCATTGGCGCGCGCCGACGTCAGCAACTGTCAGAGGCACTGGCAGCCTTGAAATTACAACTCGATGCCGGGGATCTCGCCCGCATCGAAGCGGCGGTGCCGGCGGAGCAGGTAGCCGGAACACGTTACGACGCGGCACAGATGACGCACCTCGACAGCGAGAGTCACTGAGCGCGGGTTGGACGCGGATGGGGACAGGATACCTGCCCCGATGACAGTTACAGGCTTCCCACTGTCTTTGACGTCCGGCTTTCCGCAAACTTATACGTTTTGATGCTGTCCGAGCCGGACCTCGCCGGGTTTGATGATGTTTGACGGGAGTACCCATGTCCGAGCTTTTCAGTCCGCTCACGATCCGCGAGGTGCGGTTCCGCAACCGCATATTCGTTTCGCCCATGTGCCAGTATTCGAGCGATGAGGGGCTGCCCGGCGACTGGCATCTGGTGCACCTCGGCAGCAGGGCGGTAGGCGGCGCGGGACTGGTGATGGTCGAGGCTACCGCTGTCAGCCCAACAGGCCGCATATCACCGCGGGACTCCGGCCTTTGGTCGGACCGCCACGCAGAGGCTTTCCAGCGCATCACCGGGTTCATCAGCGCGCAGAACGCGGTCCCCGGCATCCAGCTCGCCCACGCCGGCCGCAAGGCCTCGACGGATGTCCCCTGGCGGGGTGGAGCGCCGCTCGCGCCGGAATCCGGCGGCTGGATGCCCTCGGCGCCCTCTGCCCTCGCCTTTGATGAACATTCCCCTGTGCCCGGCGAACTGACCGCTGCGGAAATCGCCGACATCATCGAGGATTTTGTACAGGCCGCTCGCCGTGCCCTTACCGCCGGCTTTCGCGTGCTGGAACTGCACATGGCTCACGGTTACCTGGCGCATGAGTTTCTTTCCCCGCTCACCAATCGCCGCACCGATGGATACGGCGGTGCACCGGAAAACCGCCTGCGGTTCGCGCTGGAACTCACCGAGGCGGTACGTGCCATCTGGCCAGCAGAGCTGCCACTGTTCGTGCGAATTTCGGCGACCGACTGGGTTGACGGCGGCTGGGACCTGCCGCAATCAGTGATGCTCGCGCGGGCATTGAAGCACCGCGGCGTGGATCTCATAGATTGTTCCGGCGGCGGTATCGTGCCGCGCGTACCCATCCCGGCCGGACCGGGTTATCAGACGGGATTTTCAACCACGATCCGCGCCCGGGCCGGCATCCTGACAGGGGCGGTCGGGCTCATCACCGAGCCGGTGCAGGCCGAGCACATCCTGCGCACCGGCCAGGCCGATGCGGTGTTCCTTGCCCGCGAGATGCTGCGTGATCCCTACTGGCCGCTGCGCGCCGCGCGCCTCCTCGGCGCGGAGGTGGACTGGCCCGTACAATATCGGCGGGCTAAAGCATGAATCAAACCGCACGTGGATCGGCAAAAACCCGGGAGCGGATATAATGCCGCACGCCGGACTCCGCGGAGACCACAAGCGGAGCAGGATTGTACAGTTTGTGGGCCGGACCGGCAGGAATACCAGGGGTGAGCCGGGAGCACGCGAAACACTGTTTCGCACCGGCGAACGGCCAAACAGGGATGTTTGGACTGGCCCGCCCACCATGGATGGTTGACTGAATAAAAGGACTGATTTATTGCGCCCGTAGCTCAGCTGGGTGAGCGAGAAAGCCGAAGCACCGCTTCGGCGGCGCGAACGCGAGGCATGGATGCCGAGCTGGCGGGTGTACCAGGGATGGTTACTACCACCTGATGTTAAGCT
>JAJYEK010000028.1 GCA_021785795.1 Pseudomonadota bacterium | reverse complement strand
AATCGGCCCGAAGCCGTGAGGAAAGCGTACAATGCAGCATAATGAAGTTGCCCGAAACAGGGTAGTTGCCCTGACTTATGTCCTGCGCAACGCGCAGGGAGACATATTCGAGTACAGTGACCTTCCGATCGAATATCTGCACGGGTCTGGCAGCGAGCTCTTTGCCAAGATCGAACAGTCGCTGGAAGGCCGTCACGTTGGTGATATGGTCTGTGTCAAACTGACCCCGGAGGAAGGTTTCGGCCATCACGAACCGGGGCTGACTTTTACGGATGACCTGAAAAACGTTCCGCCCGAATACCACCACGTCGGCGCTAAAGTAGAGGCCCAGAACGCCAAAGGCGAAGTCATGACCTTTGTCGTGACCCGGATCGACAGCGGCAAGCTTACCGTCGATGCGAACCATCCGCTCGCCGGCCAGACGGTCAGTTTCGAAGTCAAGATCCAGGGTGTGCGCGACGCTACACCTGAAGAGCTGCATAACGGCCGCCCCGACAGCGCCCCGCCATCGACCATCCAGTAGCCCGCCGCCCGGATAGCGCGTGCCCGCCGCCAGCGTATACAATGTCTTTAAGGTTGCCCTGACGGGCTGGCGCGATCCGCCGGAGATGTCGAATTCGACGCCAGGCAGCGCACGCCCGCAACGGTGCTGGCCGCTAAACCTTTAAAGAATATGTAACGCCCGTATGCGCAGACAATTGCCATGAATCCAAGCTTTTCGGAGGCGGTCGAGGTGGTCATTCTTGCCGCTGGCAAGGGCACCCGCATGCATTCGGACCTTCCCAAAGTACTGCACCCCCTCGCCGGCACCCCGTTGGTACAGCATGTCATCCGGGCTGCACAGGAACTCACGCCGCGCAGCGTGAGAGTCGTCTACGGTCATGGCGGAGAAGCCATTCCGACCGCCCTGGGCAAGCTTCGTGTCGACTGGGTATTGCAGGCGGAGCAGAAGGGCACCGGACACGCGGTACAGCAGGCGTTGCCCGCCATTGCGCCGGAATCCATCGTCCTGGTGCTCTATGGCGACGTGCCGCTGATTCGCGCCGACACACTACGCCCTCTGCTGCATGCGGCGGGCGAAGGCGCGCTGGCGCTTCTGACCGTAGTGCTGGACGATCCTTCGGGCTACGGCCGAATCCTGCGCAATCCCGACGGAGCGGTGATCAGCATCGTGGAACAAAAGGATGCGACAAGCGAACAACTGTCCATCCGCGAGGTCAACACCGGCATTCTGGCTGTGGGCGCCGCACGACTGAAGCAGTGGCTGGCGGGAATCAGGGCCGATAACGCCCAGGGCGAGTATTATCTGACCGACATTGTGGCCACGGCAGCCGCCCAAGGCGTGACAATTGCCACCACGCATCCGCGCGCGGTGTGGGAGGTGATGGGGGTCAACAGCAAGACGCAGCTGGCCGACCTGGAACGCGTTGCGCAGCGCAATCGCGCTATCGACCTTATGGAGCGTGGCGTCACACTCATGGACCCGGGACGCTTCGATCTGCGGGGCACGCTCGCTGCCGGACGTGACGTCGTCGTCGATGTCAATGTTGTCGTCGAAGGCCATGTCACCCTGGGGGACCGGGTCCGCATTGGCCCCAACAACGTCTTGCGTGACTGCAGCATCGGGGCTGATACGGTCGTGCACCCAAACTGCGTCATTGAGAACAGCACCGTCGGCGAAGCCGCCAGCATAGGCCCGTTTGCACGTGTACGCCCCGACTCGCGTATCGCAGCACGGGTGCACATTGGGAATTTCGTGGAAATCAAGAAATCCGAGGTGGGCGAGGGCAGCAAGATCAATCACCTGAGTTACATTGGTGATAGCAACGTCGGGACCCGGGTGAATATCGGTGCCGGCACCATCACTGCAAACTACGACGGCGCCAACAAGCACCGTACCGTTATCGGGGATAATGCTTCGATCGGTTCTGACTGTACACTCGTGGCGCCGGTTACGGTCGGCGCCGGCGCGACCGTGGGCGCCAACACGACCATTACGGAAGACGTACCCCCGGGGGTGCTCGCGGTCGGGCGCGTTCGGCAAAGAATCGTCGAGGGCTGGAAACGGCCGGCGAAGAAGCCATAATCTTTTAGGCAGTGACGTCTCGCCGTCGATCCGGCGTGAGGCCCGGCTGATTCCGATTTCCAGCCCGCGCTCATCGGGTCCGGATACCTCGGCGGGGTGGGAGGATCCATCATGTGTGGCATCGTCGGTGCGCTGGCGCACCGGGATATTGTTCCGACACTGATCGACGGGCTCAAGCGTCTCGAGTACCGGGGCTATGATTCTGCGGGCATCGCTATTCTGAACGGAGGCCTAAAGCGGGTGCGCCGGGTAGGGCGTGTCGCCGACATGGAAGCGGAAGCCGTGTCACAGAATCTGAACGGCACGGCCGGAATCGGTCATACCCGGTGGGCAACGCACGGCGGGGTGACCGAGTTCAATGCCCATCCAATCGTTTCGCAGGGCGAGCTTGCTGTGGTCCACAATGGCATCATCGAGAACCATGAGGCAATGCGGCTACGCCTCCAAGGACTCGGCTACCGGTTCGAGTCGCAGACGGACACGGAGGTTATCGCACACCTTGTCCATCATCATTATTCCACGATGCCAGACCTGTTCAGCGCGATGCGCGCTGCCGTCGCGGAGTTGCATGGCGCCTATGCCATCGGGGTGATCGCGCTCAAGTCTCCAGACACGTTATGCTGCGCGCGCATGGGCTGTCCGCTGCTCATCGGTCTGGGAGATGGTGAGAACTTTTTCGCTTCCGACGTCTCTGCGCTGCTCTCGGTTACGCGACGGATTCTCTATTTAGAGGAAGGTGATGTCGCGGCAGTGACCCGTGACCGCGTGACCGTCGTGGACCGAGAGGGCCATGAAGTGCGGCGTCCAGTCAGGCTGTCGCAGGCCTCCGCCGATTCGGTGGATCTCGGGCCGTACAGTCATTTCATGCAGAAGGAAATCCACGAACAGCCACGAGCTCTGTCTGATACCCTTGAAACCGTGATCAATGAAGGCGTCCACGCAGACCTGCTAGGCAATAATGCTGCTTCCGTTCTGTCTTCCGTCGACAGCGTGCTCATTCTGGCGGCCGGCACCAGTTACTACGCCGGTCTGATTGCAAGGCAGTGGCTCGAATCGATCGCGCGGATACCGGCCAACGCCGAACTCGGCCACGAGTACCGGTACCGAAGCTCGATTGCCAACCCGAAGCAGCTCGTGATCACGATATCCCAGTCCGGCGAGACGCTCGATACCATGGAGGCGCTGAAGCGGGCAAAGGAGCTGGGACATGATCAGACGCTTTCCGTATGCAACGTTCCGGAAAGCGCTCTCCCCAGAGCCTCGAAGCTCGTTTTCTATACACGCGCCGGCGCCGAGATCGGTGTTGCATCCACCAAGGCATTCACCACGCAGCTGGCGGCCCTGTTCATCGTGACGTTGGTTCTGGCCAAGCTGCGCGGGCATCTCACGTCCTCCCAGGAGCACCAGCATCTGGAGGCTCTGCGTTACCTCCCAGGTAGCGTTCAGCACGCGCTCAATCTGGAGCCGCAGATCAAGGTCTGGGCCGAGCAGTTCGCGCCAAAAGAGCATGCGCTGTTCCTGGGGCGCGGACTCCACTACCCGATCGCCCTCGAAGGCGCGCTCAAACTGAAGGAAATATCCTATATCCATGCGGAGGCCTACCCTGCCGGGGAGCTCAAGCATGGGCCGCTGGCGCTGGTCGACCGCAATATGCCGGTCGTGGTAATTGCGCCCAATGACAGCCTCCTGGAAAAGGTCAAATCCAACATGCAGGAAGTGCGCGCACGTGGTGGCGAACTATATGTGTTCGCCGATCTCGACAGCCATTTCGGGGAGGATGAAGGCGTACACGTAATCCGTACACCCCGTCATATGGGCGTATTGTCTCCGATTGTGCATGCTGTGCCGGTCCAGCTTCTTGCCTATCATGCCGCCCTGCGCAAAGGTACCGATGTGGATAAACCGCGGAATCTGGCAAAATCCGTTACGGTGGAGTAGGTACTTGCGTGCCGTCGCATTTGTCTTGGATTGACTATGGGGGTGCGGACAAAAACTTGGACTACCTCCAAGTAGTTCGAGTTTTTGTCCGCACCCCCACTGCGTCAATATTGGGTATAAATAAATGGTCGCGGCAAATATGCGTTCCATTTGAAGCGCCGCACGACAGACAGGATGAGCACCACTTCGGCTATGCCACTGTTAACATTCAAATATCGTGGTACGTCGATAACAAACAAGTAATTCTCTATTGAATAACGATCTTGCTGGATTGAAGAAACGATTCAAGATCATTCAGCCTGTTGATAGTCATGTCGGAAAGGTCATGCCCCGCGGAAAGGAACAAAGCACCGTTCTTAAGATAGATATTCTCGGCCACCACCATTCCGGGGCGAAGTCCGCTTAACAAAAGCTGGTGCCCTCCGTGCTCCGATTTTTTTACCTTGCCTTCCATCTGGGCGACGTTTACCCGGCCCAGTGCCTTCGACGACATTATTTCCAGCGCTTTCGGCTCGGTTTTGATGGCCTCGTAGGTGATGGGCGCGCGCGGCCTGAACGGCTCGGTCATCGCTTGGGCCAGCTTTCTCTCGACCACATCGGGAACAATGGGTTTGACCAGGAAGCCGTTCACGTCAAGCGCCAATGCCGTGCCGAGTATCTCTGTCTGCGAAAAAATTGTCGCCACCATAATCCTAGTGCTGGGCTCTGCGTGCGTTTTTCCGCTCCGTATCATCTGAATGAACTGTAGCCCGTTCATTCCGGGCATGTTGACGTCCGTAATGATGAGGTCAAAGGAGCCGGACTCGAACACCGTGATCGCCGACTCCGCGCTTGCAGTGTCGACGACGTCTGAATGGCCCAGGTCCCGAAGCACGGTTAGGATGATTTTGCGGGTAAAGTCGTCATCATCGACAACAAGGATCCTGATCTGCTTCTGCCGGCATCGGAAATCGGCTTCTACCGAATGCGATTCGGGGCGGTACGTCGTCATGAATTCCGAAAAAGCCTTCGTGTCCATCGGCTGGCCAATGAGATAACCTTGGGCCGTATCGCACCCAGCCGCCTTCAGCGCGTCCCAGTCCTGCGTAGTCTCGACGCCTTCGGCCACGCTTTTGACGTTGAGTTTGTGTGCCATGTCGATGCTGGAATTGACCACGATCCTCGACGCATTGTTTTCTGCGAGATCCTTTATAAAGGATTGATCAATCTTGAGTTCGCTGAACGCAATGCGCGTGAGCTGCTGCAGGCTGGAAGAGCCCGTGCCGAAGTCGTCGATGGACAGGGAAAATCCGTTCATACAAAGACGAGCGAGGTTTTCCAGTGCCGGCGCTACATTCGTCATGGCGGCCGATTCCGTGATTTCGAGCACCAGATATTCCGGATCGATCCCGGACCTTCGCACCGAGTCGGTGATCCTGTCAGCGAGCGAGTGATCATCGAGCGATACAAGGGACAGATTGACAGAAATAGTTATGACATGCCCCATTTCATGGAAAGAGCGACATGCCGCGGCCGACTTTTTCAGAATGCAAAAGGTCAGTCGGTCGATGTTGTCTGTCCGCTCCAGAAGCGGAATGAAGTCGGCCGGACCAACCACTCCGCGTTTTGGGTGAATCCATCTCGCCAACGCTTCCGCCCCTACGATCCTTCCCGTTTTCAAGTCCACTTTGGGCTGGAAATAGGGTTCGAACTGGTCAGCTTCAACGCCCTGAAGGATCTCCTCGAGGGTAAGGCTGCTCTCGGACGGAGCGCCCCGCACAGAGGCAGCGCCGTCGATCTTCGATAGCAATGCTTCTAGGTTCGCCAAAACGACGGGCTTCTCTATGACTCCGAGCAATTTGATGCCGTACAGTTTGGTCATCTTACCCACTGAGGCGAGGAGCTTGCCGCCCAGAGCGCTGGTCAGGATGACCGCGACGTCGCGCCCCTTCCTGGCGCCGAGATGCCTGAGAAATTCCATGCCGTCCATTTCTGGCATGTTGAGATCGCAAAGGGCTACATGGACTGGCTTTAAATCCGACCCGCAGATGATGTCGAGCGCTTGCCTGCCGTTTGCGGCGTGAAAAACAGCAGCTACCCCGAGCGACTCCAGGATACCCGACAAGATGTGGCGCTGGAAATCGTCGTCCTCCACGATCAGAACGTTGAGTTCAGAGATCTTCATCCTTTTATTCGATCAGATGTGAAAGTTCCAATCCGGGTGACAGCTTCCAACAGCCCGGCTCTCGCAGCCTCGGCCTCCCGCAGATCGCCATTTCTCGCGGCCTTTTCCAACACCTCGCACGCCTCGGCCAGATATTTGGCGCCAACCATTCGGCTCGACCCTTTCATCCTGTGGGCGGTAGCAGCAATCCCGACAAGATCCCGACTTTCCATCAACCCAGGCAGCCTTTCGTGATCGGTCCGAATGTGCTCGAGAAAGTCACGAAGCACCTGCATCTGCGCGGCTTTATCCTTCACGATCGCATCCAGCACTTCGCGATCTATGGGCTCTTGAGGGACTTTCGTGTTTTCCGGTATTGGGATGCCGAGCCACTTCGCCAGCGTGTTTCTGAGCTGTATCATGTCGGCCGGCTTGATCAGAAGGTCGTCCATGCCAGCGTTTAGGCAGCGATCCGATTCCTCGGCCAGCGCATTGGCGGTCCAGCCAATGACGGGGGTGTGTGCAAGAGACTCCGCCTCCTCGATTTTTCGAATTTCCCCGACCAGAGCATAGCCGTCCATCTCCGGCATGTGGCAGTCCGTGACAACCAGGGAGTAGTCGCCGTTTCGCCACATGGCGAGCGCAGCCTTACCGTTCTCCGCAGAATCGGCCCGCAATCCAAGTAGCCTGATCTGGCGGGCAAGCAGATCCCTATTGACGGGATGGTCATCGACGGCAAGAACGAGTGGAGAATTCTCGCTTTCCGCGAGAATCGGCAGTATGTCCCTGTGCCTTGCGTCGGGATATACGTTCTCGAGCGTCTCTGCGGGCAATCCCGATATCGGCAGGGTCAATATGATGCTAAAGACGGAACCCTGTCCCGGCGCGCTCTTCAGCTTGATTTGTCCATCCATCAAATCGGCAAGCCGACTGCAAATAGAAAGTCCAAGCCCGGTGCCGCCGTACATTCTTGCCGTGTCCGCGCTTTCCTGGCTGTAGCGCCGGAAGAGGCGATCTTGTACTTCCCTGGCGATACCCGCGCCGGTGTCCTTGACGGAGAAGCATATGCGGTCGCCACTATCGAGGTGCTCAATGAGCTCCGCTCGAACCTCGATCTCGCCGGCCTGTGTGAACTTGATCGCATTGCTGACGAAGTTGTTCAGCACCTGCGAGAGACGCAGGGAATCCACGATGTATGCAGGCTGAAGCCTGGAGTCGGAATGCTGCCAGAGCATCAGGGACTTGGCGCTGGCCACGCGCGAATAGGCATTAACGACATCTTTAAGGAGCTGCTTAATGGAGGTAGAGCGGGGAGCAAGTCCGAGTTTGCCCTCTTCGATCTTCGACCAGTCCAAGATATCGCTGACAATACGCAACAACCCCCTACCCGAGTCCCACGCAGCATTCAGCGTCTCGCGCTGCTCGCCGTCCAGGGAAGTCAAGGAGAGCAGTTCCAGCATGCCCAGCATGCCGGTAAGCGGCGTCCGGATCTCATGGCTCATCGTTGCAAGAAAGGAGCCCTTCGCGCGATCGGCAAGCTCGGCTTGTTCCTTTGCGGCGATGAGATTCTGCGTCATATCCCTGTATTCGGTGACATCGCGCGCAGTAGCGTACATGAGACCTTTATTGTCTGGGACGGACATCCAAGACAGAATGCGCCATGTACCGTCCTTGCGCCTAAAGCGGTTTTCAAATTTCAGGATGTCTTCGCCGGCGTCCACCTGCTTCGCTACTGCACGAAGAGTGGGGCCGTGGTCGTCAGGATGAATGAAATCGAGATAGGGACGAGAAGTGAATTCCTCGACGCTCCACCCCAGTGTTTTTGTGAATGCAGGGTTGACGCGCTTGAAGTAACCATCTGCGCTGGATATGCATAGCATGTCCAAAGAAATAGAAAAGAACTTGTTGAAATGATTTTCCGCTTCCTTTCGCGCGGTGATATCGCGCGTAACGCCTATGAAATGCAGGACGTCACCCAGACGCATTTCGTTTACGGCCAATTCAAGGGGAAAGACACCGCCATTCTTTCTAAGGCCCTCGACTTCAATGACAGCGCCCATGATGCGCGACTTTCCGGTGGCGCGGTAACGATCGATATAAGTGTCGTGCAGGCGGCAATGCGGTTCTGGCATCAGCATGCTGACATTTCGTCCGACCACTTCTCCCGCGGGATAGCCGAAGATCCGTTCAGCTGCGGGGTTCATCATTTCGATGACTCCCTGCTCGTTGATGTTGATGATTCCGTCCACCACGGCATTGAGTATCGTCTCGATGCGCATAGAACTTTCCTGAAGCGCCGCCTGAGCAGCATGTTCTTTGCTCACGTCCCGAAAGACCAATACTGTGCCGATCGTTCTGCCATTTCGGTCGCGTATCGGCGCGCAACTGTCCGCTATAGGCGTCTCCTTGCCGTCCCGCGCGATCAGGAGCGTGTCGTTGGCCAACCCATGAATAATGCCTTGTTCAAGAACTGCTGTGACAGGTAAGGATGCAGGATTGCGCGTCTTCTGATTGATGATCTTGAAGACCTCGCCTATTGGTTTGCCGGATGCTCCGCCATTCGCCCAGCCGGTAAGCTGTTCGGCCACAGCATTGAGTCGAGTGATTTGCCCTTCCTCATCGGTGGCGATAACTGCATCGCCGATCGAGTTGAGCGTGACCGACAGGTTTTCTTCGCTCTCCCTAAGTCTGGCCGCAGCTTCTTCAGCCAGTTTGCCGGCGCTTTTCAGTCGCCAGTGGAAAACGCTGAAAAGTATCCCCATGATGCAAAAAAGGACGATCGAGACAAGCGCAATCGGGGATTTCCCCACTAAAGTGAGCGGCGGCGGGATGAAAAACCAGGTGACGAGCGTCGCGGAGAGGAACGTGGAAATTAACCCCGCAATCAATCCGCCTATCCAGGAACTGACGAAGACAGCAGGAAGGAAGAGCAGCCAGGCGTAAGGCTGAATGTCCGACCAGAACGTCCACTGAAGCGCGAACGTGAAGACCGGCATCAGCAATGCCAGAAATATGCGTAACAGATCCCGGTTTCGCGCTTCCATCACGGCCCCTAGTGCAGCTTGCGGTTCACGTGCTTGTGATTATTCGAGGTAAATATAGTTCAAAAACGGCGCTTCGCCGCTGTTCTCGATCCGGAATCTGTGCGGCAATTTCAGCGGCGATTGAATGAAGCGCTTTTGCCGCAGACGTCTGAATGGCCGGGCTGGGTCGGCACGGCATCAAAAGTAACACGCTGGACACGCATCATGATTTTCGTGCGAGCGCCCCGGATGCTTTGGAGTTCAGGCTGCGCCATGATGGGGCAATCGATGTCGATCAGGGAAGATCTCGAATATGCGAGCACATCATCCGCATAGTCGAAGGAATAATAAAGTGACAACCGTCACATAGACAGACGGATTCCCCGACTTCCATTCGCACATCCCGCATCGTCGGCTGCAGCACAGACGATCGCCTAGCGGTGCCTCCCGCGTCGACCCCGTGTATCCCGGCGCAAGTCTCGAAGCGGCAGGGGTCGGCGGTATAACCTGAAAAGGCGGCGCGCGGAAAATAACGGCGGCGAACCGCGCAGAGTTGGCCAAATCACAGCCAGGCGCAGATCTGCCTTGCATTCCGAAAAATGAAGAGAGAGTCGAGCAATGACAGAAACCGAATTCCCCGGCTGGACGGGGTAGTCGGGACTGACGGCGACGGCAGCGGAGTCTTGCGGCCGTCACCGCTCGACTAGCATCAAAAAATTCGGGATATGGCGATGGCGCCAGTTGGGTTGAGTTGCCGACTGGACGTATATTGTAGCTGCATTTGGCCGGATGAATTGGAGCTGATCTAAGCACAAAGCATGCGATGTCATAACCGTACGGGCGGGGTGACCCCTACATAGGTGCTGTCTTTCCAGGGAGTCGGTACGCCAGCAATGGCGTCCGAAAGGTCGGATGACCGAACAGCAGAAAAAATGGTTGTTCCGCTCTGCCGTGGGGCTGGTGCTTGCTGTCCTGGCGGTGCTCGCTTGGCAGCACTATGGTTCCAATAAAGCCGAGAGCGGCGTTGTCAGCGGCAACGGCCGCATCGAGGCCGTCGAAATTGACATTGCCGCCCGGATTCCCGGTCGCATCAAGGATATCCTGGTGCACGAAGGCCAATTTGTCCGGGCCGGCCAGGCTTTGGCCCTGATGGATACGGAGGTGCTCGGGGCCGAGCGCCGGCAGGCCGAAGCACAGCTGCGACAGGCGCAAAGCGCCGTGGCCACCGCGCACAGCCAGCTCGCGCAGCGCGAAGGCGAAAAGGCCGCAGCCCAGGCGGCCGTTGCGCAGCGCATGGTGGAGCTCCGCTCCGCTACAACGCACATGCAGCGTTCCAGGGCCCTCATCGAGAAGGGCTTCATTTCTGTCCAGGCGATGGAAGATGAGCGCGCGCGGGTGGCAGGTGCCAAGGCAATGGTGCGTGCCGCGCGCGCCCAGGTGGCAGCCGCCGAGTCGGCCATGGCCAGCGCCCGCTTCCAGGTAACCGGTGCTAAATCCTCCGCCGCCGCCGCCCAGGCCAATCTCGAGCGCATTCAGGCCGAAATTGCCGATACTATTCTGAAGTCGCCGCGAGATGGCCGGGTGCAGTATCTGGTCGCGCGCCCCGGAGAAGTCGTCGGCGCCGGCGGGCGCGTGCTCAGCCTGCTCGATCTCAGCGACATGTATATGACCTTCTTCTTGCCCACAGCCGCGGCGGGACGGATCGCTCTGGGTGCCGAGGCCCGGATCGTTCTGGATGCAGCGCCGCAATACGTCATTCCAGCGCGCGTGTCCTTCGTTGCATCCGAGGCGCAATTCACGCCCAAAACGGTGGAAACGGCGAGCGAACGCGAAAAGCTCATGTTCCGCGTGCGGGCCCAATTTCCACCGGAGGTGCTCCGGAAATATGCGTCCGAGGTCAAGGCCGGCCTGCCTGGAGTGGCCTACGTGCGGCTCGATAGCCGCACCCGGTGGCCGGCCCGCCTACAGGTGAAGCTGCCGCCATGAGCGCCGAAAGCGCGTCGGCCGGCAAGCCGATGGACCCAGTGCAGTATGTGGCGCGGGTAAGCGAGCTTGGTCTGCGCTATGGCAAAAGCCGCGCACTCGACAGGGTAAGCCTCGACGTGCCCGGCGGATGCATGGTCGGCCTCATCGGACCCGACGGTGTCGGTAAGTCGAGCCTTCTCTCGCTCATCGCCGGGGCGCGGAAGATGCAGTCCGGCCGTCTTGAGGTGTTCGGCGGCAACATGGCGGATGCGCGGCACCGGGGCAATGCCTGTCCGAGGATTGCCTACCTGCCCCAGGGTTTGGGCAAAAACCTGTACTCGACCTTGTCCGTGTTCGAAAACGTCGACTTCTTCGGGCGTCTGTTTGGTCATGGCCGCGCCGAGCGCGAGCGGCGCGTAGCCCGTTTGTTGCGGGCTACGGGGCTGGCGCCATTCGCTGGCCGTCCTGCCGGTAAGCTCTCGGGAGGCATGAAACAGAAGCTCGGCCTGTGCTGCGCGTTGATTCACGATCCGGACCTGCTGATCCTGGATGAGCCCACCACCGGCGTAGATCCGCTGTCGCGCCGGCAGTTCTGGCAGCTCATCGAGCACATCCGCTATTCACGCCCGGGTATGAGCGTGCTGGTGGCAACCGCCTATATGGAAGAGGCCGCGCGTTTCGACTGGCTTATCGCCATGAACGACGGCCGGGTGCTTGCCGCCGGCGCGCCGCATGAGCTTCTGTCCCGCACCGGCACCCGCACCTTGGAAGAGGCCTTCATCGGCCTGTTACCCACCGCACAGCGGAACGAATACCGGCCCGTGGTGATTCCGCCCCCGGAGGGCGGTAGGAATGCCGAAGTGGCGATCGAGGCCCGCGACTTGACCATGCGCTTTAACAATTTCGTCGCGGTCGACCACGTGAGCCTCCGCATACATCGTGGCGAGGTCTTCGGATTTCTGGGTTCCAATGGCTGCGGGAAGACCGTCACTATAAAGATGCTGACAGGGCTGCTCCCCGCGAGCGAGGGGCAGGCCTGGCTCTTCGGGCAGCCGGTGGTTGCGCGCGACATCGATGCGCGTCGCCGTGTCGGCTACATGACCCAGTCGTTCTCGCTTTACAATGAGCTCACCGTGCGGCAGAACCTCGAGCTGCACGCGCGGCTTTTCGCCATGCCGCCGGAACGCATCGCCACGCGCGTGCGCGAGATGGCAAGCCGATTCGGTCTCGCGGAGATTATGGATGTATTGCCGCCCGCGCTACCTCTGGGCGCACGCCAGCGCCTGTCGCTTGCGGTTGCCATGATCCACGGTCCGGAGCTCCTGATCTTGGACGAGCCCACTTCCGGTGTGGACCCGGTGGCGCGCGATGCCTTCTGGAACATTCTGATCGAGCTGGCGCGCAAGGACAACGTCACCATCTTCATATCCACCCACTTCATGAACGAGGCCGAACGCTGCGACCGGGTTTCCCTCATGCACGCCGGACGGGTGCTGGTGAGCGACACGCCTGCGGCGATCAAGGAACGGCGCGGGGCACGCACCCTGGAGGAGGCGTTCATCAGTCATCTTGAGGAGGCTACCGCGCAGAACGCGGCGATGCCCCCCGAGGCCCATGTCGAGGTTCCGCCACCAGCGCTGGTTGGTCCCGCCCCGCTGACCGATGCCGGTAGCCGGAGACTCAACGCCCTGCGCCGCATGTTGAGCTACACCTGGCGTGAGTCTTTGGAGCTGCGGCGCGATCCAATCCGTCTCACACTGGCCGGATTGGGCAGCATTCTGCTCATGTTCGTGCTGTGCCACGGGATCAGTCTGGACGTGGAGCATCTCACATTCGCGGTCCTCGACCGCGACCAAACCGCCCTGAGCCGCGACTACACACTCAACCTTGCAGGTTCACGTTACTTTGCCGAACAGCCACCCATCCGCAACTATCCCGATCTCGACCGGCGCATGCGTTCCGGCGGCCTCGACCTTGCGCTAGAAATACCGCCGGGCTTCGGGCGCGATGTCGCGCGCGGCACGCCGGTCCAGATCGGCGCCTGGATCGATGGTGCCATGCCCATGCAGGCCGAAACCGCGAAAGGCTACGTCGAGGCCATGCATAATTACTGGTTGGCTACCCGGGCTCGCGAGGCTTACGGCGCTTCATCCGCTGCGGGGCTGGTCCGGGTCGAGACTCGCTATCGCTACAATCCCGACGTGCGAAGCCTGCCGGCCATGGTGCCGGCGGTGATTCCCCTGCTGCTGCTCCTGCTTCCTGCGATGCTCACCGCCGTCGCCGTCGTGCGGGAAAAGGAGCTGGGTTCGATTGTCAATCTCTACGTCACTCCAGTCACCCGCTTGGAGTTCCTGCTCGGCAAGCAGATTCCGTATGTCGTGCTTGCCGTGGCCAACTTCGTCCTGCTCCTGTTGCAGGCGGTTTTCGTGTTCCGTGTGCCGGTATCCGGCAGCCTCGCGACGCTGACGATCGCGGCATTCGTGTATGTCATTGCGGCCACTGCTACGGGACTGGTGATTTCGAGCTTCATGCGCACCCAGATTGCCGCCCTCTTCGGAACTGCTGTCCTGACAATGCTGCCGGCCACACAGTTCTCAGGCATGCTCGATCCGGTCTCGTCACTGGAAGGAATCGGCCGTGTGATCGGGGAAGTCTTTCCCACAACTTACTTCCTGACCATAGCACGCGGAACCTTCTCGAAGGGCCTCGATTTCGCCGACCTTCGGGACTCGCTCATTCCGCTGCTGATCGCGGTCCCAGTGCTCGTAGCGCTCGGGACGATCCTGCTCAAAAAACAGGAGCGCTAGGCGTGCGAACCGCGTCCAACATCCTGCATCTGGGCGTCAAGGAACTACGCAGCCTGATGCGCGATCCCTTGTTGCTCGTAATTATCGTGCTCGCTTTCACGGTGATGATTTACGCTGCAGCGACGGCTGCCATCGAAATCCTGAACAAGGTGCCCATCGCCGTTGTCGACGAAGACCAGTCGCAGCTGTCGCACCGCATCGTTGGCGCGTTCTATCCTCCGTACTTCCTGCTGCCGGCCACCATCACGGCTGGGGAGTCAGACCGCGGCATGGACGCCGGACTGTACAGCTTTGCGCTGGATATTCCTCCAAACTTCGAGCGCGATGTGCTTGCCGGCCGCGGACCGGCGGTCCAGCTCAACGTGGATGCCACCCGCATGACCCAGGCCTTTATTGGAAGTGGCCAGATCCAGGCAATCGTCACAGGCGAGGTGGACACCTTCGTGCAACGCCATCGCGCGGCAGCGGTCCCGCCCGTCAGCCTGGCGCTGCGCGCGCGCTTCAACCCGCAGCTGAACGCATCGTGGTTCACGGCGGTCATGGAGGTGATCGATCACATCACCCTGCTCTCGATCGTTTTGACGGGCGCCGCGCTCCTCCGGGAGCGGGAGCATGGCACGGTGGAACACCTGCTGGTGATGCCTGTGACGCCTTTTGAGATCATGGCCGCCAAGGTCTGGTCGATGGGCCTGGTGGTGCTGGTGGCTGCTGCCTGTTCGCTGACCCTTGTCGTGCAGGGCCTGCTATCGATACCGATTCACGGCTCGATCATGCTGTTTCTCGCGGGAACCGCCGTCCACCTGTTCGCGGCGACTTCGATGGGCATCTTTCTCGCTACCTATGCCCGGTCCATGCCCCAGTTCGGCCTGCTACTGATCCTCGTGATGTTGCCGCTGCAGATCCTGTCGGGCGGAGTCACGCCGCGCGAAAGCATGCCGCAGCTCATCCAATATATCATGCTGGCTGCGCCTACGACCCACTTTGTCCTGCTCGCCCAGGCCGTCCTGTTTCGCGGAGCGGGGTTGTCGGTGGTCTGGCCGCAGTTCGCGGCGCTTGCGGCAATCGGCGCCACGCTGTTCGCCGTCTCGCTCGCGCGGTTCCGCAAGATGCTCGGGACCACGACGTGAATCCTTGGCGTCCGCACGGTTCGTCGCCCTTTCGGCACGGACCGAGCGCATGGCGTGCGCTGCCATCGGGCATCTGGGTATTGGGGTTCGGCTCGCTGTTCATGGACGCATCCTCAGAGATGATTTACAGCGTCCTGCCGCTATTCATGGTTACGGTGCTGGGCGCATCCATGGTGACCGTAGGTGTCATCGAGGGGGTTGCCGAAGCGACTGCGGCCATAATAAAGGTGTTTTCGGGCACGCTGAGCGATTATCTGGGAAAGCGCAAGGTCCTGCTGGTCGCCGGCTATGGACTCGCTGCGATCGGCAAGCCTGTTTTCCCCCTGGCCACATCGATAGGCTGGGTGTTTGCAGCGCGCTTCGTGGATCGTGTCGGCAAAGGTATCCGCGCCGCGCCGCGTGACGCGCTGGTGGCCGACATCACGCCTGCCCCGATGCGGGGTGCTGCCTATGGGCTGCGCCAGGGCCTGGATTCAGCGGGTGCCCTGATCGGTCCGCTACTGGCGGTGGTGTTCATGCTATGGCTCGCCGATGATATTCGGGCGACGATGTGGGCGGCTGCGTTGCCGGCATTCGTGGCGGTGGCGCTGATTGCCGTCTATGTGCGCGAGCCCGAGCGCGTGCACGCCCCCGGTCGCCTCAGGGCGCCGCTTGCGCTGTCCGGTGCCGGGCGCTTGCCCGCAGGCTACTGGCTGATTGTGATGGTCGGCGCAGCTTTCGCGCTCGCTCGTTTCAGCGAAGCCTTCTTGGTGCTGCGTGCGGAAGGCGTGGGTCTGGCGCTCGGATATGTTCCGGTGACCATGGTCGCGATGAATGCATTCTACGCAGGAGCATCCTATCCTGCCGGTATTGCCGCCGGTAAGTTCCGCCCGGCCACGATATTGCTGGCGGGGCTCGCCTCGCTGGTTGCCGCCGATCTGGTGCTGGCGCTGGCCCGAAGCGCGCCGGCTGTTCTGGCGGGTGCGACGCTATGGGGTCTGCACATGGCCTTTACCCAGGGACTGCTGTCGAAGCTAGTCGCAGACGCCGTGCCCGTGACCTTGCGCGGAACTGGGTTCGGCATCTTCAATCTTGTCAGCGGCATTGCCGTCCTGCTTGCGAGCGTGATCGCGGGCGCCTTGTGGAACACCCTCGGGCCCGTGGCAACGTTCCTGGCCGGAGCCGGATTCGCCGCTATCGCTGCAGTCGGCGTAGTGGTGCTGGGCAAAACGGTATCCCGACCCGCAGGCGCGTAGCATGGGCCACGATCAGCGCATAGGTCGCGTCAACTGCCGCAGAGGAACTGCGATGTGATAGGACCTGAGCCAAACGACTGGCGTGACGTGCAGGGCCTCGGGCAAACCGAGGCAGAGGCTCGCCTGCGCTCCGAGGGGCACAACGAACTGCCAGGTAGCGGGCGCCGTTCCGCAGCCGCCATCGCCCTGGAGGTGATGCGCGAGCCCATGTTCTTGCTCCTGGTGGCCGCGGATTCCATCTACTTCGTGCTCGGCGAGGTCGGTGATGCCCTCGTCCTGTTATGTTTTGTAGCGATGGTCATGGGGATCACCGTCTATCAGGAGTGGCGCACGGAACGGGTTCTCGAGGCGCTGCGTGATCTGACCAGCCCCCGCGCGCTCGTCATCCGGAACGGGCAGCAGCAACGCATCCCGGGCCGCGACGTGGTGCGCGGCGATGTGCTCATGCTTGCCGAAGGGGATCGCGTACCCGCGGACGCCGTGGTACTGGCTCAGCGAAATCTCCAGCTAGACGAATCGTTGCTCACCGGCGAGTCGCTGCCGGTGAACAAGACGATTTGGGACGGTACGGGGGCAATTGGGCGTCCCGGCGGCGAGGACCAGCCTTATGTCTATTCCGGCACCCTGGTTGTACAGGGCACTGCGATCGCCGAGGTGCTTGCCACCGGCATGCGTAGCCAGATCGGGCGCATCGGAAAAACGCTGCAGAACATTGGCGCAGAAACTACGCCGCTGCAGCGGCAGACGCGCAGGCTCATGCGCGTCCTGGCCATCGTCGGGCTCATCCTCTGCCTGCTGCTCGTTCTGACATACGGCCTCACGCGCCATGACTGGACCAAAGGCCTGCTGGCCGGCATCACCCTCGCCATGGCGACGCTGCCCGAGGAATTTCCGGTGGTCCTCACCGTATTTCTCGCTCTCGGCGCCTGGCGTATTTCACGCCGCAGAGTGCTGACCCGGCGCATACCGGCCATAGAGGCCCTGGGTGCCGCCACTGTTTTGTGTGTCGACAAGACCGGCACTCTTACCCAGAACCGGATGACCGTGCAAACCATCGTCGTTGCTGGCGAGCCTTTCCATGTGCCGGAAGAAAACGAAGGTGGCCCACTGCCTGAAAAATTTCACCAGCTTCTTGAATTCGGCATCCTCGCCAGCGCTGTCGACCCATTCGATCCGATGGAAAAGGCGATGCGCACCCTCGGCCGGCGCTATCTGGCCAATACCGAACACATCCATGATGACTGGAAACTGGTGCGCGAGTACCCGCTCACGCGGGAGATACGCGCGATTTCGCACGTCTGGCGATCGACGCGCAGCGCCGAGTTCGTGGTTGCAGCAAAAGGGGCGCCCGAGTCCATAGCGGATCTGTGCCATCTGGAAGCCGCCCAGGCCGCCGCGCTTGCGTTGCAGGTGGAACAGCTCTCCGGGCAGGGTCTGCGCGTGCTCGGGGTGGCGGCCGCGCGATTCAAGGGCCAGGCGTGGCCGCCCATCCAGCACGACTTCGAATTCCGCCTGCTCGGCCTCGTTGCTCTGGCCGATCCCTTGCGGCCCACCGTCCCCGCAGCCATAGCCGAGTGCAGGGCCGCCGGCATCCGCGTCGTCATGATCACCGGCGATTATCCAGGAACTGCGCTGGCCATAGCGCGTGACGCAGGACTCGATCCCGGCGAAGTGATGACCGGCGCCGAGCTTGATCGGCTCACCGAGCCCGAGCTGCGCGCACAACTCCCGAAGGTAAGCGTGTTCGCGCGTGCGGTGCCCGACCAGAAGCTCAAGCTGGTCAACGCCTTCAAGGCCAACGGCGAGGTGGTGGCCATGACCGGAGACGGGGTCAACGACGCGCCCGCGCTGAGGGCAGCCCACATCGGCATTGCGATGGGCGGCCGCGGCACGGATGTTGCGCGCGAAGCGTCTGCGCTGGTGCTGCTCGATGATGACTTCGCGTCCATTGTTGCCACGGTGCGACTGGGTCGGCGCATCTACGATAATTTGCGCAAATCCATGGCATATATACTGGCGGTCCATGTGCCAATCGCGGGCCTGTCGTTGCTGCCGGTAATGTTTGGCTGGCCGCCCGCCTTCTTTCCAGTCCATATTGCATTTCTGCAGTTCATCATCGATCCCGGATGCTCCATTGTATTTGAGGCCGAACCGGATGAGCCCGACATCATGCGCCGCCCCCCACGCCCGCCTGGCGAACCCCTGTTCCGTGGCCAGAACCTCTCGCTCAGCTTGCTCCAGGGTGCGGGCGTGCTCATAGTGTCCGTCGCCATGTTTGGCGTGGCGCTTCATCATGGTTTGACAGAAAATGCGGCACGGGCGTTGGCTTTCACCACGCTGGTCGTTGCGAACATAGCGCTGATTTTTACCAATCGCTCCTGGGAGCGCACGGCATTTGCTTCCCTGCGGGTGCCGAATCGGTCCCTTTGGCTGATCAGCGCCGCCGCAATGCTGTGCCTGGCCATCGTCCTCGATGTTCCCTTGCTGCGCGACCTCTTCCACTTCGCCCCGCTGGACGGCAGCAGCTTTCTTGTCGCCCTTGTGGTGGGGCTGGGAAGCGTCGCCTGGTTCGAGCTGTTCAAGGTTGTTCGCAAACGGCGTCGTTCATAGCGGGGTGAACGTGGCGTACGTGCCGGCGGATCGCTGGTCCCCCTGGGAAATTGCCTTGCCGCCGTGATGGCGGCCGTCGTCGTGCAGCGCCCGGCCCGCCTATCCCTTCGTGGTGCCGACCAAGCCATGCCGGCTCGATGTCTCCCGTGGTCCGGTGTGATGCGCCGAGCGTGCCCATTTGAACTTGTCGCTGATTACAGATTCATGGCTGCCGGCTTGCCTGTGCGCAGCGGTACGCACGGCTATTGAGACCGGCCCTAGACCCTGTGGGGCAACCCAGTCGTGCGCAATCATTGCGGGTCCGACCACTTTGGCGCCGGATTGTCAGGAGCGTCCGCTCCGACCCTCCAGAAGCGAACGATGCCGTCACCAAATCCGGACCGCGCTTCGTAAGAAACCAGTCACGCATCTGTAACCTGCGGTTCATATCCGTAACCTAGACTGCCCGCCCATTGTTCGAACCAAACTAAAAATCGAACTAAGAAAACACACCCCAACACAGTAACCAACGTGCGGAGGATGTCATGCCCAGTCGTACCGTTCGTCCTGTATTCAAGCCCAGCCGACTCGCCCAGGCGTTGCTGGTAGTCATGGTAGCAGCGCCAACGGCTGCGGCATTTGCGGCCGGGACGCCGACCAGCCTCGGCACGGTGCAGGCCGCCGGGCAGGAGGGATCCGCCGCGCAGTCCCAGGAAACCAAGAAGCTCAAACAGAAGCATCAGTTCCGCTCTGGCCAGTCCGTCAAGGTTATCGATAAGCCCGAAATCCAGGCGGTGGGCCCGGTCGCTGGTGCCGCGCAGGCGATTACCGTTGCGCCGGGTGTGGCGGTTACCGGGTACGGCGCCACCGGGTCGACCAAGAACTCCATCAGCCTGAATGGGCTCAAGCAGGGTTGGGGCGGATTCTCCGCCGGAAATATCGATGACGGGACGGTCTCGGTGACCTTCGACGGCGTGCCCATGGTCAATCCGTCCACCACGCTGTGGCAGACTCCTCAAATTCCGCAGCTGCAGATGCTGGAGGGAATCGGAATTACCTATGGCCCCGGCAATCCCGAGGACCGCTGGTACAACAACATCGCCGGGCAGATCGACTTCGTGCCGCTGCAGCCTACGGACAAAGCCGGTGGCACGATCGGCCTGGCCGCCGGCAGTTACGGCGCGCAAAACGAGTTTTTTGCCGCTGACACCGGCAGCCACGACGGCTGGTCAACAGTAATCGCGGGCGGGCACGGCAAATCCAACAGTTACCGGACCACTCCGGACGGATTCGAAAATCCGAGCAGCAACTACGCGTATTACCTTAAGACCCGCAAGACCTTCGATACCGGGAACATGTCGATCGGCTTCTACCAGGCGCAGGGCCAGGGCTACCGCCCGGTCATGATTCCGATCGCCCCCATCGCCGGGGTGACCGAGACCGGGGCAGCCGGCTCTCCGCTATACAGCCAGCCGACGTCCGGATTTTACGGCGCGATATCTCCCAGCGTCTGGTCCAAGCAGGACACCAACAAGACCCGGCTGATCTACAACAAGCTCAATGTCGATTTGGACCCGACGCTCACTTTTCATAACCTGATCTGGTATCGTCTTGGCGAACGGTTGCACACCCACTACGCCAACTACGGTCTGACCAATCCGGGCAATCTCATTGAATACAACGACCCGCGTAGCTCGGTCTACGGAGACAAGACCTGGGCCGACTTCAGGCTTCCGTACAACCTGGTGAGTTTCGGCGGATTTTTCCTGAAGGGCCAGTACAACTCACGGCAATCCTTCTACAATCCCTATGCGCCCTATTTCGGCAGCCAGGCGGTGCCGAACGCGCATTACCGCAGCGACTACTGGAATGAGACCGACGTGGCCGCCTTCCTGCAAGACCGGATCAGCCCCACCCCGAACATAGATGTCACGCCCGGAGTGCGCCTGATCAGCTATTCGACCACATACATGAACGGCGGCTTAATGGATTTCCCTCTGGCCAATCCGGCCAACAACCAGGCAACCCTGCCTGACGCCGTAGTGTCGCACGCCGAAACCGAACCCTCGATCGATCTGAACTGGCGGGCACGGCGCTGGCTGGCCCTGTTCGGGAATTACGCCGTTGCCTACAAGCAGCCGCAGGTCGGTGGCGGCGGTGGTCTGTTCCAGCAGATACCCCCTATATACAGCCTCGAGAAGAGCGCTGACTACAACCTTGGCTTCAAGGTGCACTTCCGAAACTATGGGGCATTGCACAACTTCCTGCTGAGCGTCTCGTACTATCACCTGGATTTCACCAACCAGTTCATCGCCATGTACGATGCCAACGGCAACTATCTCGGCGACGCCAACGGCAATTCAGTTTACAAGGGCTTCAACATCGCGCTGGCCGACGATCCGCTCTATAACCTGCATGTCTTCAGCAACCTGAATATCGAAAAGGCGGACTTTGCCGACTACACGACGGGCGGCGTGAGCTATGCCGGACTTCCGGTCTCGAACGTGCCCAACACCACCTTCAACTTGGGGGCAGCGTACAAGTACTATGCGGGCGGCGTCCTGTACGTGCCGCGCGCCTGGTATCAATACATCGGCCAGCAGAACATGTTCAACAACAACCTCGGCATTCCGAGCCAGCAGAAAATCCCGAGCTATGGGACGATGAACCTGGGACTGGATGTAAAGGTTGCCCGTCCGATTCAGGAGCTGCATGACGTGAAGGTCAGCTTTGATGTGCTGAACGCCTTCAACAAGCAGTACAACCCGTTTGAATACATCACCAGCGGCGGATTCCTTGGCGCCGCCTCGCAAGGTCAGGTTCTCGCGGTGCCCGGTGCCCCGAGAACGTATTACGCCAGCGTCACGGCTGATTTCTGACCGGATGTCGCTCGGCGCACGGCCTAAAGCCGGAAGGACCGAAATCCGGAATCGGACCAGAATGGGACAGGGAAGTCGCCGCGCCCGGGTTGCGCTCCCGGGTTGCGGCCGGTCTCCGGCTCGAAGCACCGAAGCCAGTAGCTGGCGCGAACAGGAAAATTCCATGAACGAGCTCCCGTGTCCTGCCCTCCGTTCAGTGCCGGCCGGTTGTGTTGCCTGACGACACATGAGCGCCGTGATGCACGATGCTTCATCTGTTCGGGTCGGAACGCATGACCGGCAGTGGCCAGCCGCCGCCGTCCTCGCTCTGATCATCGAGGCCGCACTGGTTGCGGGAGCGTTGTGGTGGGCGCGACCCGGCGCGCTGCCGCCGGCATCACCGGTGGTCCAGATCGTGTTGCAGGCCCCACCGGCGCACCGGACCGTAGTGCTGCCCCAGCCGCACCCGGCTCCGCCGCGGCCAGCTGAAAAGCCACGCCCGCATCCCGTGGTGCCCAGACCGATCCATCGCGCCCGACCCAAACCGTTGACGCCGCTTCCACCTCCTCCCCGCCCCGCGGCTCAGCGCAAGCCCTCTCCGGCCCCGATTACGGAGGACCAGCCGGTCGTGCCGATCAGCCCGCCGGCAGCCGTGACCGCTTCGATCCGCGCCAATTTCGAGGCCGCGTTGCGCAGCGCTATTCAGGCCGCCGTACGCTACCCGGCCGCGGCTCGATTGATGGAGCTCAGCGGCAGCACCGTAGTGGCATTCGGGTATCGCGACGGACGTGTCAGCGCGGTGCGGATAGCAAGAAGCTGCGGAATTGCAATGCTCGACCGTGCGGCAGTGCAAGCGGTGCGCAATGCGCCTTACCCTGTAACGCCGGTTGTGCTCCGTGGCCGGCGCATGGAATTCGACATCCACGTACGCTTTCGGCTGAACGCGCCATGAACCTGTCCTCTATGTCCACGCCTGTACCGGCGCTCCCGAGAACCCTGCGTTTGGCACTGTTCGCGCTGGGCGCGATACTCGGTCTTGCACCCCAAGTGCAGGCCGCTACGCTGACCGTCTATGCTGCTATGGGCTACGACGCCCGGGTTGCCCGAGCCTTCACCCATGCCACCGGCATTCGCGTCAACCTCGTACACCTGAGTACCGGACCGCTACTGGCCAGGGTTCAGGCCGAGGCGGCACATCCCCAGTGGGACGTGCTGTGGTTCGACGGTAATCTCGCAATGCGTCAATTCGCCCGCCATCGCCAGCTGAGCTGCGGCTGGTTGCCGGCGGTCCATTACACGCCGCAGGGTCGGGCGCTGCTGCCCGCTGATCGCTGTTACTTTCCGGTGGGCGTGACCTATGCAGGCATGATGCTGGTCAACACCCGCCGTCTGCCGCAAGGCGACTGGCCGCTGCAATGGCGGGATCTTACGAAACCGGCGCTGTACGGCAAGGTAGGCATGAACAACCCGGCGATTTCCGGACCAACGTATCCTTTCGTCGCTGGCATGATGCAGCACCTCGGGCTGAAAGCAGGTGAGCGCTATTTCGAGCGCCTGAAAGCCAACGGCCTCAAGATCTTTCCGCGCAACAGCGTCACACTGCGTGCGCTGCAGTACGGACAGATCGATGTCGCGGTGGTCCAGAGCTCGGCCGCGCTGGGTCTTGCAACAAAGGAACCGGGCCTGCGCGTGATTCCCGCGGCGCCCAGCGCTGAGCTGCCATCGGACCTGGCTATCGGGGCCCGTGTGCAAGGCCGGACGCTCCAATCGGCCCGCCGCTTTGTACAGTTCGTGCTTTCGCCCGCCGGCCAGAAGGTGCTCCAAGAGGGTGACGTGTCCGCCGACTCGAATTACCAGCCGCTGCTGACCGGCGTGCGGCCTGTATCCGCGCTCGCTAAGCTCACCGGCGTGCGGCCCTTGGTGCTGAACCCGGCCCAGTGGGGGCCTCTCGAGCCGAAAGTCGTGTTCTGGTTCACGGTCCATGTCGCTCGTTGAGGTAAGCGCGGATCAGGCGCAAATCCCAGGGCCGATGACGCAATCGCTGTCGCAGACATTGCGGCCGGTACCGGGTTCGAGACGGCGCAGCGCAGCCGGATTTGCCGGCGTCGTGCTGCTGGGGGCGGCAGCATGTGCGCTATGGGGCTGGCCGTTGCTGAGCTTCCTGCTGGGGGCGTTTTTTCCAGGATTGTTGCACGGCCGGTTCGTTCCGAGCCTGAGGCCATTCGGCCAAGCACTGCAAGGCGGGATGTCGCTGGCGCTGCGCAACTCCCTGATGGTGTCGCTTGCCGCGGCGCTGTTCGCGCTCCCGCTCGGCGCATGGCTGGCGTGGCTGCAGGTGCGCAGCCTAGTGGCGTGGCGCGGCTGGATTGAGCCGGCGATATGGCTGTTGCTCGTGATGCCGGGCTATTTTCTGGCATCCGGCTGGATCCTGCTCGCCGCGCCGGTCGGACCCCTGGCGCGCTGGCCCTGGATCCAGAGCGTTGCCGGACATCTCCTGGGTCCGGTCGGAATCGTATTGACGCTGATGTTCAAGGCGCTGCCGTTTACGTTTCTCGCGGTTCAGTCCGCCCTCACCGCAACCAGCGCCGCCCCGGACGAGGCGGCACGGGTGCTGGGACTGTCGCGCCGTCGACGGCTGGCATTGGCGGCCACACTGCTGCTGCCCGCCCTCGCAGCCGGCTTCGCGGCGGCATTCGCCGAATCCATGAGCGACTTTGCGGTGGCAGCGACCCTCGGTGCCGGAAGCGGGTTCGTTTTGGCGACCTATACCATCGAACAGGCAGTCAACGCCATGCCGTTGAACTTTCCCATGGCGGCGGCAGGCTCGTGGCTGCTCCTTGCCCTGATCCTGCCGGCACTGTTTCTGCAGGCATGGCTTGCCCGGCGTGCCGCCGGACGCCGCAGCCTCGGGCCACGCTTCCGGCCGGCAGCGCCATTGCGCCTGGGGCGCAAGGCTGCCGGGCTGCATGGTCTTGCCGCCGGCGGGCTGGCGCTAGTGGCTCTCGGCCTGCCTCTGCTTGCCGCCGGCAGCCTGGCCCGGGGCGGCACCGCGTCCGCAAACATTGGGGCGACGCTGAATTCCTTGCTGCCGGCATTCCGTTACTCTCTGGAGCTGGCGGTGCTGGCCGCCAGCGTTACGGTGATGCTGGCCTGGCCCATAGCGGTCGCGGTGGTAAAGCGCGGTCGCGCCGGTCGGATCCTGGACTTCGCGCTGCTGGCAGTGATGGCGCTGCCGGGCATCGTACTTGCCGCCGCCTACGTACTGGCCTACAACCAGCCCTACACCCCCTTGTATGGAGGCAGCAGCCTGCTCGCGATGGCCTACGTAGCCCTGGCGCTGCCGGCAGCGACGAAGGTTCTTCAGGGCCCGGTGGCGCAGTTGCATCAAGGGTTCAACGAAGCAGCGCGGGTGCATGGTCTGTCGCGGTTACAGGCGCTGCGGCATGTGGAGATCCCGCTGCTCGCACGGCCGCTATTTTCGGCCTGGCTGCTTTCCGTGCTGCACGTGGCTTTCGAGCTTCCGGCCTCGGAGCTGCTCTATCCTGCAGGCCGCCCGCCACTGGCCGTCGCCTTGCTGGATACGGTGAGCGGGGTGCAGTTTCACCAGCAGGCACGGTTGCAGCTGCTGGGAATGGCGCTGCTGCTGAGTTTTGCGGTGCTGGCCCGCGCCGTCTTCGCGCGGCTTTCCACCAGGGGCGGCCCCGCCATTGCGCCGGCAGGAGCCGCGTGAGGAATCGATGACGCTGCTGCAAATAGAAGCTGTGCACAAGCGCTACGGCCAGTACGCCGCCTTGTGCGGCCTGACGCTGAATGTCGGTCGTGGAGAAATTGTCTGTCTGCTCGGCGCGTCCGGCTCCGGCAAGACCACACTGCTGCGTCTGGTTGCCGGACTGGATCGGGTCGATTCCGGCCGTATCGTGCTGGACGGTGTGTTGGTGGATGCGCCGGGGGCGGCGGGCCTGCCGCCAGAGAAACGCCGGCTCGGCATGGTGTTCCAGGACTATGCGCTGTGGCCGCACCTGACAGCTCTGGAAAACGTGGCCCTGCCGTTGCGCGCGCGCCATGGCCGTGACGCACGCAGCCAGGCGCGCCGCATGCTCGAGCGGGTAGGGCTCGAGGGTTTCGCGGGCCGGTGTCCGCATGAACTCTCCGGCGGCCAGCAGCAGCGGGTCGCCCTCGCGCGCGCCCTGGCGGTGCGTCCGCGCTTGCTTCTATGTGATGAACCCCTGTCCAGCCTCGATGCCGGACTTCGCGAGGAGCTGCGGGACCTCATCGGCAACGTCGTGCGCGAGCACGGATTGTCTGCGCTCACTATCACGCACGACCGCCGCGAGGCGTTGGCTCTGGCAGATCGGGTCGGCGTGATCCAGGCGGGGCGCCTACTGCAGATCGACCCGCCGCGCGAGCTGTGGCACCGGCCGAACTGCGAAGCGGTGGCGCGCTTCACCGATGCCTTCGGCCCCTGGCCGGTGCAGCTCGACTCAGGACGTTTGCAGGCCCCGTGGGGTGCGTGTGAACTGGACTCACGGCGGGATCTGGCCGATGGGCTGGCGCAGCTGTATTTGCGTGGAGCGGCGCTGCGGCGGCTCGAGCCGCTGGAGCGGGCCGCCTGGCCGGCGCGAGCCCGGGTCCTCGGCAGCATCATCACCGGCGACGGCGTGGAGCTGCGCTGTGACCTGCATGGTGTTACGCTGTCCCTGCCGGCTTCCGAGGCGCTTCCCGTAGGGGCCGAGCTGGCACTCGCCGTGGATCCAGCGCAGTCGCTTCTGTATCAGCATTAGTTCAAAGAGGAGACCCGGTTACAATGAACGCGACACAATGGGGCGGAATGAGCGCGATCTTTCTGGCCTCTGCAGTGGAATGGGTGGAGGCATTCACCATCGTGCTTGCCGTGGCGCTGACAATAGGCTGGAAGCGGGCCGCCAGTGCTGCGCTCGCGGCGCTCGGTGTGGTGTCGGTGCTCGTCGCTGTGACCGGTGCCGGCCTCTCGATCGTGCAGACCGACATCAACCGCATCCGGGCGGCCATCGGCGTGTTTCTGCTTCTGTTCGGGCTGCGCTGGTACGTCAAGGCTATCCGCCGCTATGCCGGGCGAACCGCGCTGCATGATGAGGCCCGGGAATTCAGCGAGACGCGCGAGCACCTTGCGCATGCCGAGACGCGCGGGGCCTGGCTGGTGGCGTTTAAGGGCGTGCTGCTCGAGGGGTTGGAAGTCTGGCTGCTCGTGGTCGCGCTGGGTCATGCCCTCAGCTATGTGCAGGCGAGCGGCAGCGCGCTGGCGGCGCTGTTTGCGGTCACCGGAGCGGGCCTGATGCTGCGCGCTCCGCTCACGCGCGTTCCCGAAAACACCCTTAAGTTCACCGTGGCCTGTGCACTGCTCGCCTTTGGCAGCTTCTGGAGTCTGGGGGGGTTGCTGGGGGAGCGCGCCATCTGGCCACTGGGTGATGCGACATTGCTGCTGCTCGTTGCCGCATACGCCGCAGGCGGCAGGCTCATCGCAATCCGGCTGCGTCTCCCGGCCGCGGCCGTAGCCAATGGGGGTGGCGCATGAAGAAACTGCTTCGGCTCATCTTCGGTGACATCCGCAACATCATATCCGTGGGTGCGGCCATTGCATTGGCCTACGCCGTGCAGCGATGGGCGCCGGATGCCGCCGGCTGGGCCTTGGTTGCTGCGCTTCTCGCTGCCGGTTTTTGGCAGGCGGCGGGGTGATGGTGCGCGTGTTGCAACGCCATGGTGGTCTGCCATCGCGCATTGCCGGGATGCCGCGCGGCGTGTTCGCACCTCGAGTTGGTCACTTGCTTTGCAGGTGTCGGCATCGGTGAACCCGACATAGATCAATTATAAGAATACGTCCGGCACATAGCCCCGGTTCGCCAGCGGTACCTTCTCAGGTCGAGGGAGGGCGACCAAATTTGACACCCTTCTGCCCCTGCTGAGCCGCGGGTCTCGCTGGGTTTCTGTCGTGCATCGATATTCCCGTCGCTGCTATGCTCGGCAGTTGACCTGGATCAAAATCCGCTGGCATTGATCTTGCAACTCTCAACGGGCCGAGCCTCGACGTTCCAGCGTGCTTGCAATGCCCAAGAGGTCATGTGCTCTCGCTGGAGTTGAGACGCCCGACGGCAGGGCGGCGATGGCCGCCGGCCACGGCAACGAGCATCGTCCGCAGACGACTGCGGGCAAGCGGTACGAGATCATGGAATCCGCCCTGTTATCCAGCTGCCAGACCGTCCTCGGAGACCTCAGTCCGGAGGACAGCCAGACCCTGCGCAACCTCTGTGCCCGGGGCGAGCTTCCGATTTTCCTTTATGATCTGGACAGCCTGCAGCTGCTGGACGCCAGTCCCGCTGCAATCCGGTGCTATGGCTACTCGCGCGAAGAGTTCCTCAAAATGCGTGTTACCGACATCCGTCCTAATGAAGAAGTCGGACGCTTTCTCGAACATCTGCGCGCGGACCGGGACTCGCGCTATTACGAGGGCGAGTGGCGCCATCGTCGCAAGGACGGCCATCTGATCGACGTGCATGTGGTGCGCTACGCCTTTGATCAGGATGCGCGGAGGCTTGCCCTGGCGGTAGTGAGCGACATAAGCGCACGCAAGACAGCAGAGCGCCGGCTTGCTGCCGACAACCGCTTTCGCGACCAGGTCCTGAACCAGGTAACCAGTGCCATTTTCGCACTCGACCCTGCAGGCCGGTTCATTTTGGTAAACCGCGCGGCAACCCTGATCACCGGATACGCCACCAACGAACTCATCGGAAGTCCGTTCGCCACGCTGTTCGCGCCCGACACGGTACCATCCGTAAACGCCCAGTTCCGGCGGGTGGTGCTCAATGGAGAGACCGTCGAACATTACGAGGTCGATCTTGTCCGCTCCGACGGCGCACGACGCACAGTAAGCATCAGCGGTACGCCCCTCTACGAAGACGGCCGTCTGACGAGCGTGGTCGGAACGGCCGAAGATGTTACCGAGCAGCGGCGGCTCGAACGGCAGATGCGCTACCGAGAGTGTCTGCGCGATGCCATGAACCAATGCGCCCGTGCCCTAGCGCTGGCCGCAGATGAGCGGGCGTTGTTGCACGAGATCTGTCAGATCCTGGTGACCATCGGCGGTTACCGTCATGCCTGGATCTCGCCTGTATGGCCAATTGAGGCCGACGATTGCGGCAAAGCCGCTGTCGCTGTGACCGCATCCCAGGCCGTACCGGATGCAGCATTCGCGGATTCCGGGGAGCCAGAAGTCGTGGCGATTGAGCTGGCGCGACAGGCTGCATCGGGCGGCCCGCACATCGACGTTTCGGGCAGACCCCGCCCCGGCACGCAGCATGGTGGACCTGCGTTATGGGCCGCACTTCCTCTGATTGCGGCCGGAAAGGTGTGTGGCGCGATTTGCATCTGTGCAACCGAGGCCGCGGCTCTCGGTGCCGAGGAACTCAGCCTGCTGGACCAGCTCGCCCGTGATCTGGCGCAGGGGCTCGATGTGCTGCGCACACGCACGGCGCTAGTGCACGCCGAAAGCGCCCTGCAGGACAGCGAGGAGCGCTTCCGTGCGATATTCGAGCAGGCCGCAGTAGGCATGGTGGTGCTCGACCTCGACGGCCGAATCCGGATGGTGAATGCCAGCTATTGCGATATGCTGGGTTGCACCAGAGAGAATCTGCTCGCGCGGAGCATCCAGGACGTCGTCCATCCCGATGACCGTGCCCGCGTGTTCCCCGGGAGGACGCTCACGCCCGAACCCCCTCCGCGAAGATATGTCACCGAAATGCGCTACTTGCGCAGCGACGGGGCGGTCGGATGGATGCACGTAAGCAGTTCACTGATATGCGACAACAGCGAACGGCCCGCGTACTACATTGGCGTCATCGAAGACATCACTGGACGCAAGCGCGCCGAGACCGAACTCCAGCGCGGCAGCGCCGAACTCGGTGCCCGCATCAATGAACTGCGGTGCCTATATAGTGTTGCCCGTATCATCGAAGACATCGGAAGCAATTCCGAGACGCCAATCCCGGACGGTGCGTGGCAGCGGCTCGTCGACGCCCTGCCGCCCGCCCTTCGACATCCCGAGCAAGGGGCTGCGCGGCTGGACTTGGGAGACAAGACCTTCCAGAACGGATGTTGCGACCGGGCGGTGCATGCCCTGTCCGTGCCGATACGGCTCGACGGCCGCAACATCGGCGCCTTGCGGATCTGCTACCGGCAGCCCGTGTCCGAACCGGAGGCCTTTCTTCCCGAGGAGCGCCAGCTGCTTGAGGATATCGCCGCGCGTATTGCCAGGCTAATTGACCGACAGGAAGCGGCAGCACAACTGCGCAGTAGCGAGCAACGCTTTCGCGACCTCACCGAATCCAGCCCCGACTGGATTTGGGAGGTCGACAACCGCGGGGTCTTTACGTACGTGAGCCCGCGGGTGGCACCGTTGTTGGGGTTGGACGCAGCCGCCGTGGTCGGTACCGAACTCTTTTGCTATCTGGACCACGATGAGGCACAGCGCGTATCCGGGACGCTCTACGCCACTTTTGCGAGCCGCCAGCCGCTTTCGGCGTTCGAGTGTCGCTTCCGGCACAAGTCCGGACATTCCGTAGTTGTGGAAATAAGCGCCGTGCCGTACTTCGATGCCGCCGGCCATGTTATGGGTTATCGCGGAACGGGGCACGACGTCAGCGCACGCAAGCGACAGGAGACGCTGCTGGCGGGCGAAAGGCGCGTCTTGGAAATGCTGGCCCACGAGGAACCGCTGCCAGACATAATGGATGGTCTCGCGGCAATCTATGAAGTGCAGTATCCGGATGAAAAATTCGTGTCAATTTCGGCCTACGATCCCGACTGCAAGATCCTGCATATGGGGGGTGCCCCGGGCCTGCCCGATAGCTTCAAGCACAGGCTCAACCTGCTTGCCGCCGACGGCGAAGCGCCGGGGTCGCCCTGGCAGACCCTCGTTGCGCTGGCGATCGATCCCCGATTCGCCTCGGTGCGCGAGGAAGTGCATGCCTACGGCCTGCTGTCGCGATGGGCGCTGCCGATCTTCTCCGCCAAGCACGAGGTGCTGGGAAAAATAGTGATATATGGCCGCGACCTGGCAGCCCCTTCGGCACCGGACCGCGAGCTGTTCGATCGAATTGCCCGGATGGTCGGCGTAGCGATCGAAAAATACAACGACCGCCGGTCGCTATCGATAATGGCCTACCATGACACGCTGACCGGGCTGCCGAACCGCGCCCTGCTTCAAGACCGGCTGCACCAGGCGCTGATAGAGGCCGATCGCCACGAACAGCTTGTTGCTTTGATGTTTCTCGATCTGGACCGCTTCAAGACCATCAACGATACGCTGGGGCATGAGAAGGGCGACCTGCTGCTGAAGGCCGTTGCGGAGCGCCTTCGGGAGGCCGTACGTGCCGGAGATACCGTTTCCCGTCCGGGCGGCGACGAATTCATCATCGTGCTGGCGGGTATTGCCCACGTGGACAACGTGTCACGCGTGGCCCAAAAGATCATGGAGAGCTTTTCACGACCCTACCGCATTGAAGACCGCGAGCTGTTCGTCAGCTGCAGCATCGGCATTACGTTATACCCATTCGACGACCGGGACATAGAAACGCTGTTTCGCAATGCCGATGCCGCCATGTACCACGCCAAGGATGAGGGGCGCAACAATTTCCAGTTTTATAGTGCCGAGATGAACGCGCAGTCCCTGAAGCGGCTGACTCTGGAAAGCGCGTTGCGACGTGCCCTGGAGCGGAACGAATTCCGCTTGTACTATCAGCCGCAGGTGGGAATTGAGAGCGGTGCGGCGGTAGGTGTGGAAGCGCTGATCCGCTGGCAGCATCCCGAAATGGGGCTGATTTCTCCGGCCGAGTTCATCCCGCTGGCGGAAGAGACCGGGCTCATCGTGCCGATCGGCGAATGGGTGCTGCAAACTGCCTGTGCCCAGGCGCGCGTCTGGCACGACCAGGGCGGCCTGCCGCTGCGTATGGCGGTCAATATCTCGGCGCGCCAGTTTCGCCAGCGTGACCTGCTCGACCGCATCAAGGCCGTCTTATGTGACACCGGGTGCCGTCCCGATTGGCTCGAAATCGAGTTGACCGAAAGCTTGGTGATGCAGGATCTGCGGCGGACGCTCGACGTGCTGCGTGGGCTAAAGGATATGGGCATTTCCATCGCGGTTGACGACTTCGGCACCGGCTACTCCAGCCTGAGTTACCTGAGGCGCCTGCCCATCAACGTGATCAAGATAGACCGGTCGTTCATCGAGAGCGTAGACAGCAATCAGGACGATGCGGCCATCACAGCCGGAATCATCGCACTCGCCAAGAGCCTCAAGCTCAAGCTGATCGCCGAAGGTGTCGAAACAATTGGGCAGCTCGCGTTTCTGCGAGACCACCAGTGCGACGAGATGCAGGGCTACCTGTTTAGCCCGGCCATCGCCGCCTCCGACGTTAGCCATCTGCTGCGAAACTCCGCCATCCATTAAGCGCTCCGACCCCGGCGCACCCCGCCTGCGCCCCGCCCCGCGGCACCGGTGAATCCGCATGTCCGGTGGACGGCCGATCCCTCCCTAACCCAGGCGCTTCGCTGGCACCTCGGACAGTAACTGGCAGGTGCAGGGCCTTGCGCAAATCATTGATTGGGACATGTTTTCGCAGAGCACTGTCAAATTCTTTCAAAATTTCGAATGATGTGGAGCGACGGACCGGGATGGCGTTCGCATCCGTAAGGCCGTCACCCGGGGCGCGGGGACATCGGGTGCGGCACCGCCGGTTCCGCGCCCTTACCACCACTTTCCGCGCATGGAGGGCAGCATGTACATGTATACCCAGGGTCATTCCCGTCTTATCAGCACTGGTGCGTGCATTCCGGAAGAGCGGATCAGTTCGCGCGCAATCATGGAACTCATAGAATCCGAAGATCGCTTTGACGTACCGTATGATTGGTTGGAACGCATCACCGGTGTCAAAGAGCGGCGCATTGCACCGGAACATCTTCAGCCCTCCGACATGGCAGTGCAGGCAGCCGACGAGGCCATGGCTACCGCCGGCATCGGACCCGATAAAATCGACGCGATCATCTACGCCGGAATGAGCAGGGATTTCCTCGAGCCGGCAACCGCTCACGTCATCCAGAGCAAGATCAGGGCGCACAACGCCGTCAGTTTCGACGTCACCAACGCCTGCCACGGCTTCATGAATGGCATCCATCTGATGGATACCCTCATTGCTACCGGCCAGGTGCGTAGAGGGCTGGTCGTGACCGGCGAAAAGGCCTGGCGCTACACCCGCCTGGCCATAGATGCCCTCAGGCAGAGCCGCGACCGATACGAATTTCTCAGGCTGGCCTCCGGATTGGGCCTCGGCGATGCCGGCGCTGCCGCCCTCATGGGGCCAAAAATCGATCCCGATGGCGGGTTCAAGGGATTCATGCTGCAGTCGCAGGCGCAGTTCTACGCTCTCAGCGTCTGTGGCCGCAATGGGGCGCTGACGCCGCTTGAGGCCGATATGGGCCCGCTCATCCGGGAAGGAATCCAACTCTGGAGCCGGATGTACCGGGAGTTCATGGAAAAAATCGGTTGGAAGCCAGCCGAAATAGCCCGCTGTGTCCAGCACCAGGCGAGCCGTAAAATGATCAAGAGTATTGCCGCGTATGCGGGTGTGCCGTTCGAAATTATGGTAGATACGGTTACGCGTTTCGGCAATCTCTCGACAGCGAACATCCCTTTTAATCTGTATTTGCTCGAGAAGAACCGCGAAATCGCGCCTGGGGACAAGATTCTGCTCACCGGCGGCGGAAGCGGAATTGCGATCAGCAAAGCGGCGCTGGTCTGGGACGCCGCCTAGCTCCCGGCGCCCCGTCTTTATCGTGCATCGCGAAGTAACATCCGGAAATACCTCGAGTATTTCCGGAATGGAACACCTTTTGCACCAGAATTTGATATTGTTCACTTTCCGCGGGTGACGCCGAGACTTCAACCAGACAAGGAGCGGGATAATCAATTCCGATACCATATGGAGTGGGAAATCTATGTGTTCGTAATCTTCCCTGCGATCGTCGCGCTGGTCCTTAAGACGGGCCTGTTCGGCTATGCCTATGTCTCCAGGACGCGAAATGCACAGACGCGGATCTATATGGCGCTCCTCGTTCTGCTGTTCATTCAGAACGTGGCGCTCATCCCCGGGTATATCGCGATTGCGGCCGGGCATACACCGTATCCGGAGGCAACCCTTTTCTATCTGTCGGAGATTTTGGCTGTTGCCGTGCTGCTGCACCTCGCAGCCAGCCTGGCATTCGAGCGCGGCAGCTCTGCGGTCCGGCTGGCCGCGATCATGGCTTATCCCGCCGCCCTGGTGCTCTCCACGCTGCTGCTATGTTCATCGCTGCTGATCCGGGGATACGCCTTTCATCACTACGTCGTTACCCGAGTCCCGGGGCCGCTCTATTTTCTGCTCGAGTCCTATGCGATCGCGGTGGTGGGAGGCGCCGTCGGCGTCCTGCTCTATGGGGCATACCGTCAGCCGAACCCGCAGGGTCGCCTGCGCAATTCGATACTTCTGCTGGCCATCCTTCCGATGGCCGCCGTCATCGTCCTCGTTATCATCCTGCTCCACTTCGGTGCTACCTGGATCAACGTCTCGGCTCTCCAGCCCCTGCTGACGACCTATTTCCTCGTCGTGACCGGCTATGCCACACACCAGCACCGCCTGTTCGACGTCCAGTTCTACATCCCGTGGTCGCGTGAGCGCAAGCGCAAGACCGCGTTCTACCGCCGGATCCGCGAGCTGGTTGCCGAGATCGCTGATCTAGCCTCCTCCGGAGAGATCCTCGACCGGCTGGCCGCAACGCTCAATTGTCCGGTTGCGCTGGTGGGATCGCAGCAGCCGCTGCTGGCGGCGGTTGGCGGTTCGCGCCACATGGCGGAAATCCCGAAGCAGGTGCTGCACGGCATCGACCATATCGTGGTCGCGAATGAGATCGCCGACTCCTGTCCTGAATCCTACCGCTCTCTCCGACGCCACGGCATCGCCGCGGTGGTGCCCTTTCATCCGCACAGCCAGCACGCGGCAGGCTGGCTGTTGCTGGGCGGATCGTTTAGCGATCAGGTGTATACGCGTCTCGATTTCAAGGTGGTCGAGCAGCTTTTCGACAAGATGGCAGACCTGTTCCTCGACAAGCTGCTGGCCCTGCGTACCCAGCTGGCCGACGCATCGCGCACGATCGTCGAACTCGAGGGGCGCCAGCAAGAGCTGCAGGCTGGTCTCGATTCTCTTCGCCGCCACAACGAACGCCTGCAGCAGCAGAACGTGCGATTGCAACAGGGGCGTCCACCCAACTATCTGGCTGCGTCAACGGCGAGCGCCCTCGAAGCGTTCTCTTCCAGCGGACCGCTCGCCGCTGCGATTACGCTTCTTGGACGCGACAAGCCCTTGCTCGGGAATCTGCGGCTTCACTTTCCCCAAATCGAGCACTACGTCGGAATACACTCGGTGGGATTCCAGCGCCAGCCGGCACCAGACGTCGTGGTTGTCCGTATCGACGACCCTGCTGTCAAGTCGGTGGCCGGTGTTGCCGAATTCCTGGATCGGTACCGCGGCCAGGTGGCGATGATCGCTTACGGACCAGGAGCGGCCGCCTTCGTTGCCGGCCACCGCACGGCGCTGCGCGGTGGGCTGGTCGAGGTTCTGTCGGCTGCCCCCTCGCCGGAGATTGCCGCCCGCGCAATCCGCAGGCTCGCTGCCCTGCGGCAGGCGACATTCTCGATTCATGATCCGGATCAGCCGCTGATCGGGCGGAGCGAAGCCTTTGGCAGCCAGATGGCGGCCGTTGCCCGGCTGGCCGGATTCGACGAGTCCCTGCTGCTGCGGACGACGGATGTGGATCAGGCCGCTGCGCTGGCCATGCATGTGCATGTCGTCAGCGGTCGCCCCGGTTCCTTACATGCCGTCCGGTCGACGGCCGCAGCGGACCCGGTTGCGGACCTGGCCGCGCACGCTGCCGCCGCAAGGGCTGGGACGCTCCTGATTCCGTGTTTCTGCCAGCTGCCCGTCGAGATCCGCACGCGGTGTTGGGCGGCCCTGGCGGACAACCCCGGCGCGCGCGTGATTACGGTTTGCGACGTGATGACACGCTCCAATCCTGCGTCTGGGGATGAAGGATTCAAATCCTTCTTCATCGACATGCCCGATCTGCAGCAGCGGCGTGACGACCTAGCGCTTCTGGTTCACTACTTCACGATGCAGTTCAATATCCAGAGCGGCGCGCGTCTCAGCCTGACTCCAGCCGAGACGGAAGAATTGTGCGCCATCAGCCGGCCGCAGACAGTCACTGCGCTGAAGCGCGCGGTATTCCATGTTCTCAGCACGCGGCTGCCGGCGGCCGAGTCCGGCCTGGAGGTGGATGCAATCGAAGTGCCGGAGCAGAGCGGTACGCTCGATGATTATGTGGCTGCGTTCGAGGCGCGCATCATTGCGCAGACGCTCGAGCGTTGCGGCGGCAACAAGTCCAAAACGGCGCGCGCGCTTGGCCTCAGGCCGAATACCCTGCACTACAAGCTGGAGCGCTATGGCATTTCGAGTAGCCGCAGTGACTAGCCGTCCGCCCCGTCTTCGCGGTCTGTCGGCGTGGCCGGTGCAGCCGGTCCCGGCGGCAATTCGGGATGAGTCAGGTACGCGAAAATTCCTCCGGCCATTGCCGCTGCCAGGGTCTCGCCCCAGGCCTGGACCTGTGGACGGTTGCCTACGTCACACCAGAACAGCGCGCCTTCGGCAAATCGTCCGCAGTGGAAATAGACTCCCGGCGGCAGCAGGGACAAGGCGGTTTCTACGTCCTGCGTATAGGGCTTGCAGTCCTGCCCGCTGTCCGACAAACCCAGATGCTGCGCGATGAGCAAATCGGCTTTTGGCCCTGGGTGGCGCAGCGCATCGAGTATGGCCTGGCGTTGCCGGGCATTCGCGGAGTCGGTATCGGGGCTCATATGCCATGGCTTTGCAAAATGCGGGCCAAGCCTGGCAGTCGCTCCGCGGTGCCGCCACATCGCGAAAACCTGGCAAGCGTGCCGGACACCAGCATCCGTGCCCCCTGACAGCGGCCCGCTCGCACAGGGTTCTGCCACAGGCGTCCCCCAACACCTAGAATGCCAGACTCAAGCCGAACGCCCGCAAGTCCCGTCGGAGCTGCTGGTAATTGGGCATAATGCGCCCCACCTCCCGCCAGAACCGCGTCGAATGATCGCGATGCAGCAGATGGCAAAGTTCGTGGACAACAACGTAATCGAGGATTTCCGCCGATGCCTGCATCAGGCGCCAGTTGATGCTGACCGTGCCAAGCGCGGAACAGCTGCCCCAGCGGGTTTTCTGGCCGCGGATGGTCAGGCGGGATGGTGTGCGCCCGATCAGTCCCGCAAAGTGGTCTATGCGCTCCGATACATGATGACGGGCCGCACTCCGGTACCAGGCCACGACAAGCTCCGGCACCAGCGCGGCCGCTGGTGCCCGGATGACCAGTTCCTCGTCCCGGCGCACCACCTCGGGTCTGGTCCCCTCCGCCAGGCGCTGCCGCAAGATGAGCGTCCCGTCGAGCAGAGGCAGCCGTGCA
>JAJYEK010000167.1 GCA_021785795.1 Pseudomonadota bacterium | reverse complement strand
CGCAAGGGGGCCTGGTACGGGCGGATCTTGGCCAAGCGCGGGACCACGGAGCCCACGGGCTTGCGCTCCTGCGCGGCGGTGTCTTGATGGATGGCCAGGATGGCGCCGCCTTGCTCCTGCCCTAGCCCGACTTAGCGGATTCGTCCCCGGTTTTGTAGGTATTGTCGGTAAATCTCGTTGTTGTTCAACCGTGCACTGAGGGAGATCCGGCCAAACACGTTGTAGTGAATAGCAAGGACGTTCCCCTCCATTACGGCATCTCAAAGTGCCAAGATTGAAGTACCAGTTCAATCTCAACAGAGGGAAAGTCATTAAAAAGCTTAGCCCATGTATGGGCGCCCTTGCGCAGTTGTGGTTCGCTTCGCTCGCTGTGATCAACTCGCGACGGGACTTTCACCCGTAAGAGTGCGCCCCTGCTGGGCGCAAAAAAAACCCGGCAAATAGCCGGGTTTGTTCTTACAGAAAACTTTATAAGAGCCAAACAGCCATACTGGCCTGCGGATTTATCTTTATTCTGACTGCCTCCTGACGCGATTATCGGCGCGCCCGAAAAACCTCCGGGCTACCCGCAACCGCGCCTCTCAGCATCCTGCCCCGCGTCTGCGGCGCCCAAGGGCGAGAAGGGTGAGACCCGTGCCCATGAGCCAGAGATTGGACGGCTCCGGGACGGGGGTTATCCCAGGGTCATCGCCGTCGTGGATGTGGAAGGTCCCGTCATCATCCGTGAATTCATGCCGGTTCATGGGGTTGTCAAACTCCCTGACGATGTCGCCGTTCCCGTGAACCTCGTCGGCGAAGGTGTCATCGGCCTTCCCATGGTCACCGCGGGTGCTAAAGACCCACCTCGTATCCAGGAATCCCCGCTGGTTCAAGTGGGCGTCACCGAATCCCACGACCTTGTCGCCGTTCCCGTGGGTCTGCACCACACGGGTATCCCTGTCGTTGTTGGCCTGAGCCACGGTGGCCAAGGCCAGCCCAGCCCCAAGAACCATGACACCCGCCAATAACCGCTGCTTAAACCGCTTCATTGTGTTTGCTCCTCGTTAATTTCAGTAGGACCTCTCAACCGCCCAGCCCGCATGGATCAGGGCGGAACCAGTTTGTCAATACCCGCCATGACCGTCAAATACATCGCTCGGGCGCGGGACTTTCCCGCGCGCCCTATCTATAAGGGGCTGCATTTCGGGGCCACACACAGAGATTCAACGATGATTGGTAAGCCAAAGCATCTTCACGCCAAGCCCGGTCAGTCCGCCGGGGCCGCAGCAGCGGACGTGGCAAATTGCTGTTCGGCCCAAAGACTAGCGGGATCGTATTGCACCTTTGTGGCAGCGTGCCGGAGCATTCCTGTGATGAAGAACGCGCTGCCGGCTACTACGAGCGCGGCGACGCCCCGTCCCACTGGTTCGGTGCAGGTACGCGCGCCCTGGGGCTGGAAGGTGCGGTCACGCGCAGAGATCTGATCTCCGTTTTACAAGGACGTCTGCCCAACGGAGACGACATCTCGCAGCGGGGTCATCGTCAACTGGAACGCAGGATGGGGACCGATCTGACCCAGAGTGCTCCGAGGTTTTTTCGGTCCTGGCGTGCGCCGTGATGGACGAGCGGGTCATGGGACTCTGGCAGGAAGCGACCCGAGTCGCGCTGGACGTGCTCGAGCGCGAGGCGGTCACGGCACGCCGGGGCGCGCGGGGCACACAGGTCGAGTACACCGGCAAAATGGTTGCGGCGATCTATCAGCAAGAGGATGCCCGGACGGTGGACGGGGAGCGGAACAGCGGCCTGTGCTCCCACATGATCGTTATGAACGTCACCCAGCGCGGGGGTGAGCGATGGACGACGGTTTTCAGGATAGTTGTCACCGTTTCGTTCACGCGGCCCGAGCCTGTGGACCAGACACATTTTCCGGGTTGAGCCATACACTTTCCGGCAGTGACCAATCCCGGATGGCACCACTCCAGCGTCGCAGATTCCTGATCTGCGCCAGGCGCTCTCTGCGTTCTATGGGGGGGATCTCACCAGTATCAATGGCATCGAGGTCGCCACCGCGCTAAAAATCGTCTCGGAGGTCGGCTAGGATCTCTCGCGCTTCAAGAACGCCAAGCACTTCTGTTCCTGGATCGGGTTTTGCCCGGGTACCAAGATCTCCGGCGGCAAGCGCGTAAGCGGAAGATCCAAGCGAACCTACAACCGGATTGCCCAGGCGCTTAAATTGCCGCGACCGGATTGCCTCAGAGTCCCTTGGCGCTCGGGGCCTATTACCGGCGGCTGTGCGCGCGGATGGACAAGCCCAAGGCCATCGCAGCCCGCGCGCACGAACTCGCCCGACTGATCTATGCGTTGCTGACCAAAGGCCAGCCTTATGTCGACGCCGGGCAGGATTACTATGAAGAGCGCCATCGTAGCCGCGTGCTCTCTCACCTCCTGGTATCTGTGTCAGGCGATATAGAGACAGATTTACCAGGAGAAATTCACCAACAGTTTACCTTGAGGCAACGAAACCTTGTTCACTTACATTTACATTTTTTTGTGAGGCAACACGTGGCCGATTCGCAAACATCACTAATCCGCGTCATGGCTCTGTATGCGCTGGCCTATCGCTGTCGGATATTCTATCTCGAAGAAAGAGTGCGCAACCTTGGGAAATATAAAGAACGGTCTGGTTTGAGCAGTAACGTTCATGCGAGGGTGACTATGGCAGTGTGGGTTGCTTGGGTCGTTGATGTGCTGGTCGAGTGTCATCTTGAGGTGACTCTCAAGACGCTGATACCTGCTGTCTGAGCTTGCACACCGGCCTCCCCGCGTTGTGGACCGAGCGCGGCACATGCCAGCGGCGGTTTGCCACACTTCGTTCGACAGCGACCTGTTTTTGATCGATCCGCCCCAACGCCCAAGATATCTCGAGCGCACCCGTGTGTAGACCGCACCAAACTGGACGCCGGGTTGGTCCACACCACGATCAATCCCGCCATGCATGGGGTTTGTCAAGATCCAGCGGGTTCGCTAGATTGGGCGTTGCATGGTGCCAACATGGCAAGCTTTTCTGGTGGGGCCGATGACGTTTTTCGATTCAGGCCAGGGGTTGCCGTCCGTCTCACAATAGACCCGGGATTTACCGCCATGGACGTTCTTCTAGTCGATGATCATGCACTGTTCCGTTCGGGACTGCGGCTCTTGCTTGCATCACTGTGGCCCAACATGATCATTTTCGAGGCATCCGGCGTCGAACAGGCACTGACTCTTGCCCGGGACCATCCGAATCTACGGCTTTGTCTGCTCGACCTTGACCTTCGTCAAGACCGGGGCCTGCCCGCCATCAGTGCGGTCAAACTCGCCGCGCCCGGCGCAGCCGTAGTCATCGTTTCCGCCACAGATGACGACAACACTGTGAGGTCATGCATCATGGCGGGGGCGATGAGTTATATCGCCAAGAATTCACCACCCGCAGTCCTCACACAGGCCTTGACCCGGGTGTTGCAGGGCGATGTGTTCCTGCCCCCGACTATCTTCGCAGAGGCACCCGCGACACCCGCCAAAGTCTTGGTGCTGACACCGCGACAGCGTGACGTGCTCTCCGGGCTGAATCGCGGCTTGCCCAGCAAACTGATCGCCCGGGAACTCGGGATCTCGGAATATACGGTCAAGGAATACATTGCCGATCTTTTCCGGCTACTTGATGTGCGCAACCGAACCGAGGCGGTCATTAAAGCCAGCAGCCTCTCGTTGCACACCCATGCGTGACGGACTCCGCTTCAGCAGGATATTGCGAGCCCATCGACCGCCGCCTTCGCCTGACGCACTCGGCCAGACATCCTCCTCCGAGGAGCCGCCGGATCGAACGGCGTTCCATGAGGAACTTGTCGGTGAGCTGCTCGCGCTGCATGCCCGCATTCTGTTGCGCATGCCGCTTTTCCAGCTCCTTCTCATCGGCGCGATCGGCTGGATTGCGCTGCCCTATGTCTCTCTCTCGATTTTTCTGGCGTGGGCCTCGTTTGCGATCGGCGCCGAATGCCTGCGTGCCCTCTTCGCCTGGCGGGTCCTGCCGCGCCTGCCATCGAATGCCCCAGGCTATACCCACCCATTGTTCATGGCGCTGGATGCCCTGACCGGCTTATCCGTCGGACTGGCAGCCGTGCTGTTTTTGCGACGCGTACCCCTGTTATCGCAGATGCTGCTTGCAACCACGCTATTTACCATAGCCGCGGCCGGGGTTTCGGTTACCGTGTCGTCCAAATATATGTTGGCGGTGTACTCATCCACGGTTCTTTTCTGCGCTGCGGCAAGCTGGGGCTTCCTGCATCCCAGCCAGGCGCTGATCGTGACCGTCCTGACCTTGACGTACTGGGTATTCCTGATTGGCATTTCGGGTGACAGCGAGCGCTTGTTGCGGCGTTCGCTTGCGATCCGTCGCGAACGCGACGAGGCTCTTAAAAAACTCGAATACAGCAACACCGAGACCATAGCCGCGGCTGCGCGAGCCGAAGAGTCTGCCCAATCGCGCGCCCGTGTGCTGGCCTCTGCCAGTCACGATCTGCGCCAGCCCCTGCATGCCCTGTCGGTCTATAGTGCCGTTCTCTCGGCGAGCCCTGGTCCCGAGACCCTCCAGGAAGTTGGGTACAACATCGACCAACTGGTCCGTGCGCTGGGCGAGATGCTCAGCGAACTGCTGGATCTATCGCGCCTTTCGACGGGGGGCTACGCATTGCAGCGCGAACCCTTCGCGCTCGACAAGATTGTTTCCAAAGTGTGCGCGGAATACGCTTCCATGGCCGCCGACAGGAAACTCACGCTAGTTTGCGAGCTGGCGTCGGTGCACCTGGTCGGCGATGCCAGTGCCGTCGGGCGTATCGCCCGCAACCTGATCGACAACGCCATCAAGTACACCGATCAAGGCCAGATACACATCGTCACTTCCCGTATCGGCACCTGGGCAGTGCTGGAAGTACGTGATACCGGCAAGGGCATTGCCGCTCTGGAACAGGAACGCATCTTCGAGGAGTTCTATCAGGTCGACAACCCGGGGCGTGACCGCAGCAAGGGGGTCGGACTGGGGTTATCTATCGTGAAGCGCCTATGTGAACTGATGGGCGCCCAAATTGACCTCAATTCAGCCCTTGGTCAGGGCTCGTGGTTCAAGGTAACCTTTCCCGGCTGCGGCTCAGGCGACATCGCGGCGTCACTGCCACGCAGCGCGAAGACCGCACCGCTGATCTGGCAGGGAAAACAGATCTATGTGGTGGATGATGACGCCGTTGTGCTCAACAGCATGCGAACCCTGTTGTCCACGTGGGGCTTTGAAGTGCGCTGCGCCTCATCCGCGCCGGAAGCCAACGCCTTGCTGGCGCAGCGAGGCATTCCCGACCTGCTGATTGCTGATTTGCGTCTGCGGGATGCCGAGGACGGCGCCACCTTGGCCAGCCGTCTGGTGGGTGCATTCGGCTCATTTCCGGTACTGATCATGACCGGAGAAACTGCTGAGCCGTTGTTGCGCATCGCCCACGACAAGGGCTACGGTGTGCTGCAGAAACCTGTTCCCACTGGCGACCTTTATGCAGCTGTGGAAACAGTGTTACAGTGCGGTTAGCGCGGGAGCCGGCGCACTGGAACATCTCGCATACCCAGGTGCCTGTCCGGTAGCCACCATGCGTCACAGGAATGTGGTGCTGGTTCAGGGTCTGTCACCGGTGATATATATCTTCAGATTCGCTTGCGCGCAGTACCCGGCATTGGCCGAGAACTCTTGGGTCTGGCGTCTGGTGCCGACTTTGATGCGATGGAACATTCTGGGCAGTGGCCCGACGTCGGCGCCGCAGGCTTGAGGTGGTGGGCGGCGATAATCTGCTGACTGGCATCGACGGCGATCCGGGCGTTGTGGTCTCGCACAAAGCCGTCGCTGGTTTTTGGGACCCGGCGATGCCGGAGTCGGTGAAATTGCGCTGTGCGGTATCCTGCAAGATGCCGTCGGCGTGGGTCGGGGGCGGCGGGAGATCATCGTTGCTGCGCGGAGTATCCGTATGCGCCGATGCGGCCTCAGCCTCGAGCGCAGGCGGTCTGGATCTTTATCCAGGCGGGACTGCGTGGGGACGATCCTATCGAAGCTGCTCCGTACCCGTGGCCTTCGGGAATCGATGGTCTTCCCCAGTATCCTGGTGCTTGGCGGTGAGTGTGGCTTCGCTCGAACACATCCGCCCATAGCCCAGAACCTTGTGCGTCGAGGCGTTGATTTTCACTTTCGTGCTATCAAGGGCCACGTGCCCGAGGCGTATCAGGCCCGCAGTCTGGCACAGCCCCAAGGACCTGCACGAATATCCCTTCCAAAGCTGTCAGGTGCTATTTGCGGAAGCCGCCGACAGTGCGGAAGCCGGGCGGATTCAGAGTGTGACCACCATGAAGTCCGCGCGTCCGATGCAGGCCTTCACGATATGGCGGTCTGATGGCCTCCTAGTTTTCACCCCTCCTTAAGAGGGGATGACACTGTTACTGCCGCTGGCAGAATTGCTGAGCACGCGATGGGTCTTTGGCCGGAGCGGTTTTGAAAGCTTTGGCTGATGCGCTGTCGGTGCTGGCTTCTCGGGAATATTGCCATTTTCGTACAGAAGCCGACTAACTGATACACACAATAGGGGTGTTCTAAAATGGGGTGTTCTAATGGGGTGTTCTAAAATGTCAAAACGAAAAATTCGTTTAGTGTCATCTGGAAAGACCGCGGTTGTCACCGTTTGCCTGATTGGTGCCGTTCTTACAGCACCTGCGGCGTGGGCGGGGTTTCAGACGATCGACCTGTCCGGCATCGTCAATGCACCGTTTGCGGGTGAAATCAACGGTTCGACGTTTCCGACCGGCAATCAAACCTATAACGGTGTCCCATTCGACATTGCGAATGTGGCCATCTCGGGTGGCGGCTACAATAATTTCTGGACCGGCGGTGGCTCAGTAAACAACGCACCAGCGGGTACCTACTCGGTCACGCTTCCGTTCAGCAACACCCTGAACGTGACCAACGTCTATTCGATGATCAATACCCTGTGGGGCACAACCTCCACAAACCCGACACCGTTGAGTATCACTTTCAATGCCGGCAACGGCGGGGCCAGTTACACCAAGGACCTGGTCGGCAATGTTGACGTACGCGACTACAATCTCGTGTATCTGAACACGATCAACGGCACCACGACCACGAACGCGTTCGCCAACGGAACGGGCCAGGTTCTGGATATGCAGGATTATGCCCTTCCGTCCTATTTCCTGACCGACGGGCTGGCCAGCATCACGCTGACGGAAGACGGTGCCCCCGGCTATGAAAAAGCGATGTTCAACGCGCTCACGTTGCAAACGACACCGGTTCCCGAACCCTCCATCCTGTTAGAGATGGGTACAGGACTTGCCGTACTGGGGCTCATGCGTGGTCGCACGCGTCGCGGGGTGGCGCGGACGGTGTGACTGCACTCATTGCCCGAGGGACCGAACCCGCATTCGCCGCTTGACGCGACCTTGCCCGTTTTTCGGCTGTAGCCGCCTACTTCCGTCCCCGTAGGCATCGCGGCGCTAGATCCTGGCCTATGCGCGGGGATCGCCCAGATTGCGCGGGTCAGCGGCCTTTCCCGTCAAACCCTCTACCGGGGCTTGAGGATCTGCACGGGGGCGACGTTTCTGAACGGGTTCGGCCAGCCCAGGGCGGTGGCCGCACGGAGCTGACGGAGAAGGATCCGACGCTGCGCAAGGCCCTGGGGGCACTGATCGACCTCATAACCTGCAGCGATCCGATCCGGAGTCGCTGTTGCGATGGACGTGCAAGAGTGTGAGAAACCTGGAAGCAGGATTAAGGCGGGCGGGTCATACCGCGAACTACCGGAGTGTGGCCAATCTCTTGCGCACACCCGGCTACGGTCTGCAGAGCAATCGCAAGGCCGCGGAGGGGCGAGAAGACCCTCCCGACCGCGACGTGCAATTTCACTACATCAACGCTCAGGCAAAGAAATTTCTTAAAGGCTATCACCGGTCGTCTCGGCAGATACCCAAAATTTAGGATAGGATACGTCAGCGTCGGCGTGCCTTGGCAAGTTCCAGATATTTTCCGTGCAGTTCGCGTACCCTCGGCGAGAGGTCGATGCCGTCTGTGTTGTTCTCGATCACATCATCTGCGATCTTCA
>JAJYEK010000166.1 GCA_021785795.1 Pseudomonadota bacterium | reverse complement strand
TCTGGGTTTATCACGACGTTCATGATCCATTGCTGCCCCCTCTTCGAATCAAAAAACCTCATCTTGCGGCATCCCTGCCGGCTCACGGCATTTTTGAGCGATATTACGCCAACGGCCCGTCGGAGGGAAACGACAAGGTCAAGCGCCACGGCGATGCGCACCACGGCGCTTGAAGCCCTCAATCTTCGGTGATGAACTGCAGTCCCACCCCATCATCCGTGACCCGCACCACTTTCACTTTCACGGTTGGCGGCTCCTCCCCGCCCAGCAATCCGCGCAGCTTCAGGTTCATGATGGTGCCGACGGATGGTCGCGCCTGGCCGGGCATGTACAGGAAAACACCGCCGTCACTGATGTCCTTGGTATTGAGAGTCAGCTTGCCTGTCTCGGCATAGAATACTTCCACCTCCAGCGACATCGCATAACGTTCGTGCCTGCGGTTCTCGCTCACGGATTTCCTCCGGAAAGTTCATGACAGCACAGTCGTTGCAGAGCTTCCATCCGCGCGCCTCTATGGCAGGGGGCGCAGAAAGCCAGCCGGTATCGGACGTTGGGGGAAGCCGTGATGCCGATGCCGTCCGGGACAACAGACCGCGGATCCTTCCCGAAGTATAGACATTCCGAGCGACACCCTGCCGGCGGCGCCGTTCCGTCAGGTTGCGGCAAAGCAGCCCCGTCGAACCGGGCCTTCGCTGGACGGCATGCAGGCGTGCCGGTGGGGCCACGGCCAGCAGACAGGCCCGGCTGCGCAGGGCATCCTCGCAATGAGGATGCCGCTGGAAACGACACGGTTACACTATCCGATTTTTCCCGCGCCCGGCCGGGCGCAGTGCGATGCGCTAGCTATACCGCCCGGCCCCATGACGGGGATTCAACTCCAGCACGCGGTCGTAGCAGGCAAGTTCCGCCTGGCGCTGGCCAAGGGCTGCAAACGTCAGGCCCTTGTCCATCCACGCCTGCCAGCAGCGTGGATCAAGCTCAAGCGCGCGCTCATGACAGGCAAGCGCCTCGCTGAACCGCTCCAGCACCCGCAGTGCGAGACCGCGATGGTACCAGGCCGCGACGCATTTCGAATCGAGCTCAATCGACACCTGATGGCAAATCAGGGCCTCGTCGCTTTGGCCGAGCTGGCGCAGAGCCTCACCCTTGTGCGCCCACAGCACCGGATGATCGGGACTCAGCTCCAGGGCCCGCTCGAAAGAGCCGAGCGCCTGGCGCAGGTACCCGAAACGCAGCTGGCCGAGTCCCCGATTGTCGCAATCCTCGGCTTCCAGCTCATCGCCCTCGAGCGGCAAAGCATGGGTCTCACCGGTCAGCGACCGGTACAGCTGCGCTAGGTGCCGGCGCACTGTGGCAAAGTCGGTGAAGCGCCGCGGTGCTTCCTTGGCAAGGCAGGTCTGAATCACATTGGCGAACAACGGGTGACGCTGCGCAAGCGACGGAGGCTCCCGGGTCTTGTGCAGCTGCTCGAACTCCGTCCACGATGCGGCAACAAACGGCAGTTCCCCGGTCACCATCTGGAACAGCAGCACACCGAAGGCATAGATGTCCGCGCGCTGATCGACATGTTTGCTGCCCGCGAACTGCTCGGGAGCGAGATAGGCCGCTGCAGCAACGCCGCGCCGGCCGTCTTCGGTTCTGCGGCCATGGACCAGTTCTGCGAGGTCGGCGCGGGTGCGTGTTTGGGCCGCGCTGCGCGCATCGCCAGCAGCCGCGATCAGGGAATCATCAAGCGCCCGCGACAAGCCCGGATCAGTGACCTTCAGGACGCGCTGCGGGGTAATGAGGCAGTTTTCCGGTCGGACATCGCGGTGCGCACCGATACCGTTCGATTGCGCATGTTCCAGTCCGTCGCACAGCTGCAGGGCGAACCGCAGGATCATCGCAGCATCGTCGATCAGACATGTCGAGCCGATCCACTGCCCGAGATGGGTGCCACAGACGTATTCCATGAAAAGCAGCGGGCAACCATCAACACTGTGTATGAAACGCGGCTGGACCACATTCTGATGGTGGCCAAGCTTGAGCCACGGCAGTGCTTCCTTCTTCAGACGATGCGGGAGAATCCCGTCCCAGTGCAGCAGCACATCGGAAAAAGTTTTCGCCGCCAGAACGTCGCCCGACTCGTTGTCGAAAACGGTATAAACGACCCCGTAGGGGCCGGCAAGGACCTCGCGAACATGCCAGCGGCCCGCGATCGTATCGCCGGTCCGCCATCTAGCCAGAATCAATGGAGGCCTACCTCACGCCGGGATTCCGGGCGCGCCAAACTGGATCAATCCGAACATACACCACGGTCAGGGTGATACCAATTTCCCCCCGATGAATTGGAGGCCGCGCCCGACATCCGGCAGCGCCCCTGGAGTCAGTCAAGATATTTCGCCTGCCAGGCGAGGTAAAGATTGTGGACGTAGTCGCAGTAGGTGCACTTGTCCGTGAACCTGGCCGGATCGATGGCATCATACACATAGTAGTTCACGCGGTTGTTCGGAGCCGTGAGAAAATGCCAAAGCTTCTGCACGGGCGTCTCGTTCGGCTTCCATTCGAAGACATCCTGGGCCTCGTAATGGAGAAAAACCGGCAGGATCGGCACACCGGTGCGCAGAGAGATATCGAATGCGCCGTAGCGGAAAGACGAGAAGATGCGCTTGCCCTTGCAACCGCCTTCCGGATAGATGACGACGTTGCGCCCTTTGCGTAGTTGACCGACGATCTGTTCGGCGGCAGCCCGTCGCGATTCGCGCGATTCGCGCTTGACGAACAAGGTACCTGCGGCACGGTTTATCCTCCCGGCGATCCACCAGTCGAGAACTTCGATCTTGGCCAGCGAAACCACATTGAACAGCGCCGGTACACCGATGTCCTCGAATGCGGACGGATGATTGGCGATCAGAATGAAATGCTTCGGCAGAGGATCGCGATTTTTTTGATGCAGTCGCAGATCAACGCCAAGTGCGCGGACGAAGAACCGGCACCAAAGACGGAACAGAGTGAAGTACGCCGGTTGCGTGCGCTCTGCGCTCACGAACGATGCGACATAGAGTACGGCGGTGAATACCGTAAGTTCCAGCCAGCACAGTCCCAGCCACACGATGCGCGCCAGATAACAGATCAAGCTCCCTCCACGACCGCTGAAAGAATCGGCACGACAGATCCCCGTTCAGTAAAGGAGTATAGGCTGTCGCAGACGTGCGGATTTGCAGGCACTTCGCCCAGGGATCCGTAGCGACGGGACGTGGTCGGGGACAGGACATCGCGGCACGCAACGAGGCTGCGCAGAGTTGAAAGATTTCCGTACCTGCGGATGCATGAATCGCCTGCATGCCGGCCTTTCCCCGGACTTCAGTCACCGCATGCGCCCGATTCCACCTGCGGTGTCCGCTGACTCAGGGTTTGTGTCCGGAGGCAAACAGGGTCTGAACATCGAGCCACAGTCCGTTTTCGCCAGCCAGGCGACTTACCTCCGCCAGGTGTTCGCTGCGGATCAGCTCGACCTGCCCGGGATTCAGCCGGTCAACGAGATCACGGAAGCTGCTGCCCATCACGACTTCCCACCATTCGTGTGCATCGCGCAGGTGATAGCCCACCTGCTCTTCAGCGACCCGGCTGTCCGGAATACCCGCGTCGTGCAGCAGCTGCCGGCATCGACTGGACGCAGCCAGACTGTGGAGACCGGGAGCAAGCGGCTTGCCGGGTCCCGGCACACCCCCATCTTCGACGCGGTGCAGGAGCAATCCGGCCATGGGCTCAAACGCTCCCTCCCCGAAGGCGGAAAAGGCGATCGTACCGCCAGGTCTGAGCACGCGCACCCACCCGCGGATTGCGGCCTCCATGTCGGGCAACAGGTCAAGGGCATGCGAACAGAGCACCGCATCGAAATACCCGGCACGGAATTCCAGATGCCCGGCATCCATCAGGTGCAGATCTACGTTGGTGATACCGAACTGCACGATCTTGGCCTGCGTGCGATCAAGCATCTGTTCTGCCATATCGATCGCCATCACCCGCCCCGCCGGCCCAACGATCTGCGCTGCTGCAATCGCCACCGCACCGGTACCCGTGCCTGCATCCAGCACCTTTTGCCCCGGCTTTATGCCGGCATGCGTAATCAGCCGGTCGGCTGAAAAGGCGGAAAACCGCAGCGGCTCTTTGTCGTAGCCGGCCGCGGCGCGGTTGAACACTGCGCAGATGCGCCGGCTGGCGTGCTGGTCGTCGCGCATCGCATCGCGATCACCCGACGCATTGGTACCGATCATCACTTCATCCTCGCGCGGATCAGTGTTGTTGCCCGGCCGGGGCGTGGCTGCCCAATCCGGCACCGGCCCGCCTGCCAAACGTCCGTGCGGCTGGCGATTCCGTGCGGTTCCGGGGCATGCCGTAACCCGGCCCTGCCGCCAGCCGCGCGATCCTCCAGCCCTCCAAACGGCGCATGGGCCGGTTCCGCAGATATGCGGCCCGTTTCCTGGAGCGGGCGCCCGCCCGGGGATGCCCAGCCGGGATCGCTTTCCCCCGGGTCGTGGCGCTTACGGCTTGGTCTTTGGGCTTTCAATCTTGAAATTTTGTTCTATAAGTTTAGACAGAAGCCCGGGAACCATAACGGGTGCAACGGTCATAGGCAGCAACAATACCCATAAATTTCGGTAGGCCAGTTCGGGGAGTAGTCCAGATGTCGAGAGTCGCCATTGCCTTATTGTGCGCCCTTTTCGTGCTGCCGGCGTATGCCCAGCCTAACCAAGGTGTCCAGGTGCGGATCTTCCAGTATTTCCTGGCCAAGGCCCAAGGCGGCGATCCCAATGCGGAGTTCATCGTCGGAAACCTTTACGAAACCGGCAAGGGCGTCCAGCAGGACAGCAAGGAGGCCAAGAAGTGGTACGAAAAGGCCGCGGCACAGGGCAACCAGTCCGCCAAGGACAAGCTCGACGGGGGGAAACACGCTGCCGAACAGGCCGCCAAGGCGAGACAACTGGCCGCCGAGCAGGCTGCTCAGAAACGCGCCGATGCCGCCCGTGCCAGAATGAAAGCGGAGATCGCCGCCCGTGCCAGAATGAAAGCCGAGACGACCGCCCGTGCCAAAATGCAGGCCGAGATGGCCGCCCGCGCCCACCTTGCCGCGGAACGTGCTGCACAGGCGCGCGCGGAAGCGGCCCGCAGGCTGGCTGCCGCCAGGGCAGCGCAGGCACGGGCACAACGGTCCATTGATGCCATGCCGATCGTTCTGGGCGGCAATTGGTATCACAGCCAGAACGCAGCACAATTCCTGCCGTCAGCCAGCACCAGCTGTCTCCAGGTCGGCAGCAGCGAGATTGTCTGTTTCTCCAGGCGGCTGCACCGCGATGTCGGCGGCTCGGCGCTTACATACACCGTGAAATCCACGCTGTCCGACTTCAACCACACGGGGGACTTCACGGCGAATTATCTCTACGATGTCCTGGACATAGGCAGTGCCGGGTCCGACGCACCGGCCGACCCTTCCGCGGCTGTCCTCGCCCCGGCGGCAAAGCTCGGCTGGCAGCAGCCCGGACAGACGCTGCACTGCCGGACGAGCAACGCGCAAACCGTTATCTGCGCAAACCGGAACAATCAGATGTTCGAGTTTACCAAACGTTGACAGCCGGTCACCTGCACCGGCCATCATGAGTCGACCTCCAATGAATCGAGGATACCGTCACAACCCAGAGTTGCAACGCTGCCGGAGGCATTGCCGGCCGCCGGCTGTTTCCTGTGTCTGGCTGGATCATCGGGCGTTGCCGGATGGACAGCCGCAGGGTCAGGTTTCCGGATTAAGACCATGATGCAATCGAAACTGAGCCAGTGCTGCGGAATCCTTCTCATCGCGCTCACCCTGGGTACTGCCTATGCCGGCACGGTGAGTCAGGCCGAAGAGCGGCTGTTCAACGTACAGCTTCGCCTGGCTAAGAGCGGTGATCCCAATGGCGAGTTCTACGTGGGCGAAATGTACGAACAGGGCCTCGGAACTCCGCGCAACCTCGAACTGGCCCACGCGTGGTACGAGAAATCGGCCGACAAGGGCAATATCGAAGCCAAGGACAAACTGGCGAACTGGGACGAGGTAGTGAAACACGCCGCGGATAGCCAGCAGCAGGTGCGGGCGGCGGCCCGGGCAAAGGCGCAAGCCGAGGCGCGCGCGAAGGCACAGGCATTAGCACAGGCCCGTGCACTTGCGCAGCAAAAAGCGCAGGCCCTTGCGCTCGCCAGAGAGCGTGCCGCTGCCGAGCGCGCCAGAAAGCGGGCGGCAGCCGAAGCGGCGGCAAAAAAACTGGAACACGAACGTGCCGAAGCGCTGGCACGCGCCCGCGAACATGCAGCGGCGTTGCGCGCCAGAAAAATCGCCGAGGAGAAGGCACAGGCCGAGGCCAGACAGCGTGCTACGGCGATTGCTGCCGCCAAGTCCCGCGAAGCTGCAGCGGCTGTCGCGCACGCCAAGAAGCCGGCGCCGGAAGTTTCATCGTCGACTCACAAGAATAAGCATCACGTCGTCCAGTTTTCCCCCAACCCCTGCAAGGGGGTTGCGGCCCAGTTTCTCTCGACCTGCCACTAGTAGCCGCCGGGCCCCATCGGCCCGGCGCAATCGCCAAGCCGGCAGGAAACAGCAGCGCACCCGGCACATCTGTTCCAGATTCCAGACGATGGCGCGAGGTCACCCAGCCACCTTTGCCGGATCGGTGGGTCGCGGTACCTGATGACAGCCGCCGCGTCGGCCGCCAACGCAGCCACTTGCGCTCCGGACGGACCCGGGAACGGGTGGGGTTATGCCTGGTCCTAAAGGTCCACAAATCTGCGCGGCCAGCCCGTACGTGGAGTGTCGTTGGGCATGGCAGGCAATCGCGGGACCGTATCGCCCGGCATCACGTCTTTAATATTCGGGCGAAAGCAACGATGCGCAACGCGACATGGGCAACGAACCATCAAGGTGCCCGATGACGGCAGGGGCCGCCCATGGACTCGCCGGTGTCGGCTCCTGCCCGTCGCGTCGCCGTTACCAGCCGGCAAGGGGCAGGAGTACCTCGGGGCCGGCCGGGTTGCCGATACCGTCCTTGATCCGCTGATCCACCACCCGCGACACCCCACCGGAACCCGGGTATCGCGTGCTGCGCGATGCATTGCGCCTGGAACTACCCGCCCTGCCGCCGCACCGAACATAAACGCCAAACCACCCCTGTCTCCCGCCGCGCTACGCAGATCGCGTAGCGCAGAAGCGGTGGGGTGGTTTACCGATAAATCCATAAACTGGTCTCGCTACCGGGGCCAAATAGCGAAATCCGGGATGGCGGATCGACAGGAATCAGCACAGGCGGCCTCCGGCAAGCTGCGCGCTTCGGGAACGGCGTCCCCCGCCGGGGGTCCCGTTCGGTCATGACCAACCGGCCTTCACCCGCGGTGCTTAGCGGCGCTGCCGCACCTGCGGCCCGCGCCGGGGTGGCAGGCGGAGACTCTCAACGCAAAGCCGCCCTGCGCCCGGACCCGTCGTCCGCGCCGGACCCGTCCGTCAGGGCACGATCAGCAGGACCTTGACTGTACGATCCAGCACCTTGCCATCAACATAGCCGATGCCATCGGGGTGGCGGGCAACCCAGCGCTTGACGGCCTCGTTGCCACCCACCGCACGCGGCGGTTCGCCCCTGCCGGAAAAAATGAGCTTTGACCAATAGGACTTGAGTCTCACCGGACCCATTCCGACTACCTTTCGGTAGAATTCGGCCCGCACCGGACTGTGCCGATACTGATCTACTGCCACGGCCCTCCGGCCATCGGGAAATTCGTCAGACTTGCCGAGATAAATCATGGCAACATCGGCTGCGCTGATGCCCTCTAGCGGATTTGCGGGATTTCCGATGATCGCGAGCGCAGCATTGGCCGCGTTCATCATTCCCGAAAACCCGACGACGACGAGCACGAGGACAGTAAGCTTTTTCAGTAGTCTTGCCATTTGTCCGAATCTCCTAGAACACGAGGTCGAGGGCAACGCTGTAGATCATCACGTGGCTCTTGCCTGCGGGCAGAGGCCCGATGAGCAACCCGCGCGTTCCGTCGAGCGGTTTGACCTCTTCCGCTTCGAACTTGATATCTGCACCGGTGCCCAATTCGTACCGCAGACCGCCGGTCACCGAGCTTTGCGCAAGCGGCGTGCCATAGCCCAGCCCGACAGGGTTGTTGTTATCCTC
>JAJYEK010000001.1 GCA_021785795.1 Pseudomonadota bacterium | reverse complement strand
AATCTCAAGGAAGGCGCGACGCTGGCAGTTGCGCATGGCTTTTCAGTCCATTTCGGCTTCATCCAGCCCAGGGCTGACTTGGATGTGATCATGATCGCGCCCAAGGGTCCGGGACACCTGGTGCGGTCCACCTTCGTCCAGGGCGGCGGCGTACCCTGCCTGATTGCAGTCAAGCAGGATGCCTCCGGCAAGGCACGAGATACCGCCCTATCCTATGCCTCGGCGATCGGGGGCGGTCGCGCTGGCATTATCGAGACCACGTTCAAGGACGAGACCGAGACTGACTTGTTCGGCGAGCAGGCAGTGCTGTGTGGCGGCACTTCCCACCTGGTCCAGGCGGGGTACGAAACCCTGGTCGAGGCGGGCTACCCTCCGGAGATGGCGTATTTCGAATGTCTGCATGAGCTGAAGCTCATCGTTGACCTCATGTACGAGGGAGGTATCGCGAATATGCGGTATTCGATCTCGAACACTGCTGAGTACGGGGACTACACCCGCGGCCCGCGTATCATCAACGAACAGACGAAGGCCGAAATGAAGAAAATCCTGAAAGAGATCCAGTCCGGACAATTCGCAAAGGAATGGATGGCGGAAAACGAATCCGGCGGCAAGCGTTTCCCCGAAATGCGCGCCCAGGCATCCAAGCATCCGATCGAGGAGGTGGGCGGGAACCTGCGCGACATGATGCCCTGGATCAAGGCCAACAAAATCGTCGACAAGACCAAGAATTGAACCGTACGCATTGCCCGCGTACTGGCGGCGGGCGCACCTGTGACTGAGGGTCCGCGCCAGTGCATTCTGGCCCGGGAAGGCTGGGGGCACGTCGCAGTGGTGGTGCTCGGTGCAGCGGCCGTCTGGTGGCTGGCAGGCTGGCTTTGGGCGCTGCCGCTGTGGTTCCTGAGCCTGTTCGTCATCCAGTTCTTCCGCGATCCCCCGCGACGCATTCCCGATGCGCCGCGGGCAGTGATCTGTCCGGCTGACGGTCGCGTCATCTCGGTCGACGAGGTTCGCGACCCCTATCTGGGCCGAACTGCCCGGCGGGTGAGTATTTTCATGAACGTGTTCAATGTTCACGCCAACCGCATCCCGGTATCCGGAATGGTCAAACGCCGCTGGTATCATCCCGGCAGCTTCCTGAATGCGGCCTTGGACAAGGCCTCGCGCGACAATGAGCGCAACGCGCTGTGGATACACACCGACGAAGGCAGCGAGGTCGTGGTGGTTCAGGTTGCCGGACTGATAGCGCGCCGGATCCTGTGCTACGTCGGAGAGGGCGTCCGCGTGCAGCGCGGTGAGCGCTTCGGTTTCATCCGTTTCGGTTCGCGCGTTGATATCTTTCTGCCCACTACAGCCGAGATCCGGGTGGCGCTCGGCGACCGCGTGGCGGGCGGCCGGGATATTCTGGGATTCCTGCCGTCATGATCCGGCACGTTCAGGCGACCCACCTTGATAATATGCTAAATTTCGCGTTATGAGGGCAGATCGCGCACAGGGGGGCGGGGTGAACGAGAAGCACGAGCGCAAGGGCATTTACATCCTTCCGAATTTGTTCACTACGGCCAGCCTTTTTGCAGGTTTCTATGCCATCGTGCAGGCAATGAACGGCCGCTTCGGTCATGCGCCAGTCGCAATTTTCGTTGCCATGATCATGGATGGTCTCGACGGGCGCGTCGCGCGCTGGACGCATACTGAAAGTGACTTCGGCGCCGAGTATGACAGCCTTTCGGACATGGTGTCGTTTGGCCTCGCACCTGCACTCGTGATCTATGAATGGGCGCTCTCTGGCCTGGGGAAGCTTGGCTGGCTGGCCGCATTTCTTTATGCCGCTGCCGCGGCCCTGCGGCTGGCCCGTTTCAACACGCAGCTCGGCCACTCTGACAGCCATAATTTCCAAGGTCTGCCGAGTCCGTCGGCTGCGGCGCTGGTGGTTGGCCTGGTATGGACGCTCCACAGTTACAGCGCGCCGGGCAAGGACTGGCGCTTCGTGGCCCTGGGGTTCACGGTCTTTGCGGCCGGCGCAATGGTTAGCAACATCCGCTACTTCAGCTTCAAATACCTGGATCTCAAGGGACGCGTTTCATTTGTTGCGATTTTGGCTGTGGTGCTCGTATTCGTCCTGATCTCGCTCGATCCGCCCCAGGTGCTGTTCATCATCTTTCTGTTTTATTCGCTGTCCGGCCCACTGCTGGCGGTCTTCCGCTTCTACCGTCGCTTGAACCGCCGTGAGCTGGGCGGTCCGAGGCTTTGAAAATCGGTTTCCGTGGTTTATATTTGTCGTTATGGCTAATCGTGGCATCAAGCCCCAGAGTTTCGATCTGACATCCCGCCCCTGCGGGCGCCGTGTGCGCCTGGACTCCCGCCTGCTTTCCCTGCGACTGCTGCGCGCAAGCGCATAAGACCCCGACGCGTTCCTGGCGAGGACTAAAACACGCAACCAAGCACCCATTGACGAAAGAATACCGGCAGGATCCCAAGGGGGCGCCTGTAAGGAGAAGGCAGGATGAATGACCAGTTAATCATATTCGACACCACGCTGCGCGACGGTGAGCAGAGTCCCGGTGCATCAATGACCCGCGATGAAAAGGTACGCATCGCACGGAATCTCGAACGCCTGCGTGTCGACGTCATCGAGGCGGGTTTTCCCGTTGCAAGCCCTGGAGATTTCGAGGCGGTCAGGGCCGTGGCGCAGGAGATCAAGGACAGCACGGTGTGCGCTCTGGCGCGCGCCATAGGCAGGGATATCGATCGTGCGGCCGAGGCCATCAAGCCGGCGCGGTCCGGTCGCATCCATACCTTCATCGCGACCTCGCCGATTCACATGCAGGAGAAATTGCGCATGGAGCCGGCGCAGGTCCTGGAGAGCGCGGTCAAGGCGGTCAAGTACGCACGCCAGTTCACGGATGACGTGGAGTTCTCACCGGAAGACGCCGGGCGTTCGGAGATCGATTTTCTGTGTCGAGTGCTGGAAGCCGTGATTGCCGCCGGAGCGCGTACCGTCAATATCCCAGATACGGTCGGCTACAACCTTCCAAGCCAGTTCGGAGAGCTGATCAGGACCCTTAGGGAGCGTGTACCCAACTCGGACAAGGCAGTTTTTTCGGTGCATTGTCACAACGACCTCGGGCTGGCCGTTGCCAATTCGCTCTCTGCAGTCATCAATGGCGCGCGTCAGGTCGAGTGCACCATCAACGGTCTCGGGGAGCGTGCCGGCAACGCGGCACTGGAGGAAGTTGTCATGGCGGTGCGTACCCGCTGTGACCTGTTCTCCTGTGACACGCGTATCGACACTACGCAGATCGTGCCCGCCAGCCGCTTGGTCTCGAATATCACCGGATTCCCGGTGCAGCCGAACAAGGCGATCGTAGGTGCCAATGCCTTTGCTCATGAATCGGGAATCCATCAGGACGGCGTCATCAAGAAGCGCGAGACTTACGAAATCATGCGTGCCGAAGACGTGGGCTGGGTCGCGAACCGCATGGTGCTTGGCAAGCATTCCGGACGCAATGCATTCCGGACGCGCCTCAAGGAGCTCGGCATCGCGTTCCGGTCCGACGAGGAATTCAATTCCGCGTTCGAGCGCTTCAAGGACCTTGCAGACAAAAAGCATGAGATATTCGATGAGGATATTCAGGCGTTGGTCACCGAAGAAGGACTGGAGAGCGTCGACGAGCAGTACAAGCTCGTGAACCTCAAAGTCTGTTCAGAAACCGGGGTCAAGCCGCGTGCCACGATAACGCTGTACGTTCGCGGCACGCAGCGGTCGGCGGTCGCGGAAGGCGGAGGTCCAGTTGACGCCTCATTCCGGGCCATTGAATCAGTGGTCGCCAGTGAATCCCAGCTGCTTTTATACTCGGTCAACAATATAACGACCGGTACCGATTCGCAGGGGGAGGTGACGGTGCGCCTGGAGCGGGCCGGGCGGATTGTCAATGGCCATGGGGCTGACACGGACATCGTCATGGCATCGGCCAAGGCCTACCTCAACGCACTGAACAAGCTGGCGCTACCGGCTGAGCGTGCACATCCGCAGGCCGGGACGCCGATCTGAGCCGTGGGGCTGCGGGCCCGGACTGCGACACCACGGTCCGGGCCCGGCCGCCGTCGACAGGGCGGGATCCGAAGGAAACCGCCGGGCGCCTGAATCAGGAGGACCTCGCCTGGATCATCTGTCATTGCATCTTGTCGCGGCGGGACCCGCTGTCTTTCTGTAATAGTTCCAGCAGTACGCTGCGTTGCTGTGAGCGCTATTGCGGTTGCGTCGGACCGCGTGCCTGCCGGTTTTGAGTTCGACAGGAGCCGGAGCTATCCTAGGCGATATGGTGCGCGAGGATCTCAGAAAATTGTACCTGACGGCCATGGGCATCCAGGCGTGGGAACGACGCGGACTGCCTGTAGAGGCCGGCATTGCCGCAGCGGCAGAGCACCGCGGATCGGCTACTCTTTCGGACGCGTCCAGTGAAGGGTCCGGTGAGGAGAGTCAGACACGGATGCCGCAGCCGGCGGCAAATACTGAGTCGCCTGGGATGGCCGGAATGGACTGGGGAGGCCTGGAGCAGGCGGTGCGCGGCTGTAGCCGGTGTCGCCTGCATGAAGGGCGGACCCATACTGTCTTCGGAACCGGGAACCGCCGGGCACGGTGGATGTTCGTCGGAGAGGCGCCGGGTGCGGAAGAGGATCGGCAGGGCGAGCCGTTCGTCGGGCGCGCCGGCCAGCTGCTTAATTCCATGCTGTACGCGACAGGACTTGGGCGCGACGAAGTGTATATTGCGAACGTGATCAAGTGCCGGCCGCCGAATAACCGCGATCCTCTGCCCGACGAGGTGCAGCAGTGTGAACCATACCTCCTGCGCCAGATCGGGCTGATACAGCCACGTCTGATCGTTGCGCTCGGTCGTCATGCCGCGCACAGCCTGCTCAAGACGGAGCTGGCGCTCGGCAAGCTTCGTGGCCAGTCCCTTAACTACCATGGCATTCCGCTGATCGTCACCTACCATCCGGCATACCTGCTGCGCAATCCGGCCGACAAGCGCAAGGCCTGGGAAGATTTACGCCGGGCGCGCAAGCTCGTGGAGACAGTGCCGTGAGCGCGGTCGTCTTCAACCGGCATGTGCGGCTGCGCAATATGCGCGAAGAGGACCTTCCGGCCGTCATGGAGGTGGAGCTGGCGGCCTATGAATTCCCGTGGACCTTCGGCATCTTCCGCGACTGCATCCGCTTCGGTTATGTCTGCAAGGTGCTCAGCGGAAATCAAGGAATCATAGGCCACGGAATTATGTCGTTGGGCGCAGGGGAGTGTCATCTGCTCAATATCTGCATTCATCCGCAGTTCCACGGACAGGGTTACGGCACCGAGCTCACGTCACAGCTCCTGGACGTCGCGCGTGAACGTCACGCGAAAACGGCATTGTTGGAAGTGCGCATGTCGAATCCGGTGGCGTATCATGTTTACAGCAAGCTCGGATTCCATGAAATCGGCATCCGCCGTGGCTATTATCCAGCGCGCAAGGGCCGCGAAGACGCCATTATTCTGGCGCGCGACATCTAGCGTTAGGTCAGGATTTTCCGGCGGCCCCCGATGCCCAGGTCGGCCTTCTCCATGCGCAGCATGGTCCCGCTGCCGGATCCCTGCAGAAACCGGATTCCCGGTTTCAGTGCGACCCCGGTTCGGCGCCAGGTGGACAGAGGTGCGCCCAGTGGCGGAGTCGGGTTGATGTGCCAATTTCCATTCCCGAACCCCAAATCGACCCCAGCCGGGCAGGCGCGCCAATTGGGTCTGCAGACTGCCGGGCCCGCAGATCCGTGAATTAGACGGGGCCGACCCCGGCTTTTGCCGGCGTGCCTCTCGCCAGCCTGGAATCCGGGAGGTAATAGTTGACTATCTCAGTCAGGTTTTGTATTGTGCTTCGACTGACATACGTCAGGATTTCTTTCCGGCCTCAGTTTCAGGCCACGATCCTCCTCGCGGTCCGGGCATGAGCGCTGGTCGGAGGTTGCCATGGCGACCACAGATCGCAGCATTGAGCCGCTGGCTCGCGGAGAATACAAGGCCGGTTTCGTCACCGAGCTTGAATCCGACATGGTGCCGGCCGGCCTGAGTGAGGATGTCATCCGGCTTATCTCGGCGAAGAAGCAGGAACCGGACTCCATCCTGCAGTGGCGCCTTAGGGCCTATCGTCAGTGGCTGACGATGCGTCCGCCGCAATGGGCCCACGTACAGTATTCCCCGATCGACTTTCAGGCAATCGTTTATTATTCGGCACCCAAGTCGACGGACGGTCGTCCCAGAAGCCTTGCGGACGTGGACCCGAGACTGCTGGAAACCTACGACAAGCTCGGAATTCCGCTGCGGGAGCGCGAGCTTCTTGCCGGAGTTGCCGTTGACGCCGTATTCGACAGTGTTTCCGTGGCAACGACGTTCAAGGAAAAGCTGGAAGCGATGGGCATCATTTTCTGTTCGTTCTCCGAGGCGGTGCAGAAACGCCCGGATCTGGTGCAGCGCTATCTGGGTTCCGTGGTTCCTTACACCGACAACTTCTACGCGACGCTCAATTCCGCGGTGTTCAGCGATGGTTCCTTTGTTTATGTGCCCAAGGGCGTTCGCTGTCCGATGGAACTATCGACCTATTTCCGCATTAATGCCTCGAAGACCGGACAGTTCGAGCGCACACTGATCATTGCCGACGAAGGTGCCTATGTCAGTTATCTGGAAGGGTGCACCGCGCCTATGCGCGACGAGAACCAGCTCCACGCTGCAGTCGTCGAGCTGATTGCGCTGAAGGACGCTCGAATCAAGTACTCGACGGTACAGAATTGGTATCCCGGCGACGAGCAGGGGCGTGGCGGAATCTACAATTTTGTCACCAAGCGCGGCGCCTGCCGCGGCGAGAACGCCCGGATCTCGTGGACACAGGTCGAAACAGGCTCAGCAATCACCTGGAAGTATCCGAGCGTAATCCTCGAGGGAGATAACTCCGTGGGGGAATTCTATTCGGTTGCGGTGACCAACAACCTGCAGCAGGCCGATACCGGCACCAAGATGCTGCATATCGGCCGCAATACCCGCAGCACTATCATTTCCAGGGCAATAAGCAGCGGTCACGGACAGAATACGTACCGCGGTCTGGTAAAGATGCTGAACGGCGCCCAAAACGCCCGCAACTACACCCAGTGTGATTCTCTGCTGATCGGCGACCGGTGCGGGGCGCATACCTTTCCCTATATTGAGGTGCGCAATCCGACGGCCACGGTGGAGCATGAGGCGACTACATCGAAGATCAGCGACGACCAGCTCTTCTATCTGCAAAGCCGGGGGTTGGCGGCTGACGATGCGGTGTCGATGGTGGTGAACGGGTTTTGCAAGACGGTTTTCAAGGAGTTGCCGATGGAGTTTGCCGTGGAGGCCCAGAAGCTGCTGGGGGTGAGCCTGGAAGGCGCGATCGGCTAGCCTGGTAGGCGTTGTGTGATTGCTGCAAGCAGGAGAACGGGATGCTGACGATCACGGATCTGCATGCAAGCTGTGACGGCAAGGAGATACTTCGGGGCATTGACCTGCAAGTCAATGCCGGCGAGGTACACGCCATCATGGGACCGAACGGCTCGGGAAAGAGCACGCTTGCCAACGTACTCGCCGGCCGCGACCGGTATCAGGTAACCGCAGGAGCAGTGAATTACCAGGGAAGGGATCTGCTGTCGATGCAGCCTGAAGAACGCGCGCGCGCCGGGGTATTCCTCGCGTTTCAGTATCCCGTGGAGATTCCGGGTGTCAGCAACATTTACCTGCTCAAGGCTGCGCTCAACGCGGTACGCAGGTCCCGCGGTCAGCCAGAACTCGATGCCATGGATTTCTTGGCCCTGGTAAAGGAGCGGCTGGCGCTGGTGTCGATGAAAGAGGAGCTGCTGTACCGTTCAGTCAACGAGGGCTTTTCCGGTGGCGAGAAGAAGCGCAACGAGATTCTGCAGATGGCCGTCCTGGCGCCGAGCCTCGCTATCCTCGATGAAACCGACTCCGGTCTGGATATTGACGCCCTGCAGACCGTGTCAGCAGGTGTCAATGCCCTGAGAAGCGTGGACCGTGCATTCCTGCTGATTACCCACTATCAGCGGTTGCTCGAGTATATCGTGCCGGATGTCGTGCATGTGCTCGTTGACGGCCGGATAGTCAGGTCCGGAGACCGCAGCCTGGCGCTCGAACTCGAGCGCACGGGATATGGAAGCGCGGCCTCACCACAGTCTTCGGCCTAGCCGAATGGAGAGCGGGCGATGAGCAACAGAGTGCCCGATACCACAGAGAAATACATCGAGGCCATGCGCGCGCGCGACGATGCCGCGCGCGAGGTGTCCTGGCTACGGGCGCTCAGGCAGACAGCCGCTGCCCGATTTGCCGAGGCCGGGTTTCCGGGACTGCGGGACGAAGACTGGAAATACACCGACATCCGGCCGATCGAGCGCGCAGCCTTCATGCCGTTGCCAGCGGATGCAGCGCCACCTGTCCTTGCTTCTTCCCGCCGATTTTTGATCGAAGGCCTGTCCGGACCGCGCTTGGTGTTCATCAATGGCCGCTTCAGCACGGTGCTGTCTTTGGTCGACGGGCTACCGTCTGGGGTGACCATAATCCCCTTCGGCGAAGCGCTGCGTCGGAAGTCACAGGTGCTTGCGGCGCATCTCGGCCGCCATGCCCCTGCCGACGGACACGGATTCGCCGCACTGAATACGGCGCTGCTGACCGACGGCGCCTACATACATATTGGCGCTGGGGTCAGGCTGGAGCAGCCAGTCATCGTGCTGTACTTGGCTACGGCCAATGCCGCGCTGCTGCTGCCGCGTACCCTGGTCATTGCGGAACCGGACAGCCAAGTGACTATCATTGAGCACTATGCGGCTGCAGCAGACGTGACCTATTTCACGGACGGCCTGAGCGAGATTGCAGCCAGCGCGAATGCCGTGGTGGAGCATTACCGTGTGCAGGAAGAGAGCCGCACGGCATTTCACATCAGTGGCGTGCACTTGCAGGTCGGCCGATCCAGTCGGGTCAGCACGCATGCCCTGGATCTGGGCGGGCGGTTGGTCCGCAATGATGTCCGGGCCGTGCTGGCGGAGGCGGGTGGCGAGTGTCACCTCAACGGCTTCTATCTGGCAACGGACAAGCAGCACGTCGACAACCATACTTGCATCGACCATGCGCAAGCCAGCTGCAAAAGCCGCGAATTCTATCGTGGAGTGCTTTCCGGGCGGGGGCGTACCGTATTCCGGGGGCGGATCGTCGTGCGTGCGGATGCCCAGAAAAGCGACGCGCGGCAGGTCAACAACAACCTGCTGCTGTCCCGCGATGCCGAGGCCGACAGCCTGCCGCAGCTCGAGATCTATGCGGATGACGTTCTGTGTTCCCACGGCGCAACCGTAGGCCAGCTCGACGGGGATGCGCTGTTTTACCTGCGGTCCCGTGCCCTGGATGATGCGGATGCCCGCGATCTGCTTACCTTTGCGTTCGCGCGCGAGGTGCTGGACCGTATCCGGATTGCTCCGGTGCAGGCCTGGGTCGAGCGCCGGATTTCCGCCGCTCTGCGGCTTGGCGTGGCGGGTGGGATGGGCGTATGACGCCGGACGGTCTTGGGGTGTTGGGGGCGGCGTGCGGCGATGCGCTCGATGTGGATCGCGTGCGCGCGGACTTTCCCGCCTTGCGCGAGATGGTGCATGGGCGGCGGCTGGTGTATCTGGACAATGCGGCGACAACCCATAAGCCCAATCAGGTGATCGAGGCGCTGGATCGCTACTATCGACATGATAATGCCAATGTGCATCGAGGCGTGCATGTCCTCAGCGAGCGGGCAACTGTTGCCTACGAGACAGCGCGAGAAAAGGTCCGGAAGTTTCTGAACGCGCCTGCAGCGCAGGATCTCGTGTTCGTGCGCGGCGCCACTGAGGCGATAAACCTGGTGGCCCAGAGCTGGGGCCGGACGAATCTGCGCGTGGACGACGAAATCGTGATTTCGGAGATCGAGCATCACTCGAACATCGTACCCTGGCAGATCCTGTGCCGGCAGACCGGCGCGAGACTGAGAGTGATTCCGGTGGAGGACAACGGTGCGCTTTCCGTCAGGCAGTACGCTGACCTTTTGAACGAGCGCACGCGCCTGGTGGCGCTGGCGCACTGTTCGAATGCGCTCGGAACCGTCAATCCGGTAAGGATGATGACAGTTCTGGCCCATGAGGCTGGCGCCCTTGTATTGGTAGACGGCGCCCAGGCGGTGGCCCATCTCGCAGTGGATGTATGCGATCTGGATTGCGATTTCTATGCCTTCTCGGGGCACAAGATCTACGGGCCGACCGGAGTCGGTGTGCTCTACGGCAAGACGGCGCTGCTTCAGCAGATGCCGCCGTACCAGGGCGGCGGTGAGATGGTGCGGCAAGTGAGCTTCGAATATTCAGAGTATCGTGACCCTCCTTACCGGTTCGAGGCCGGTACGCCTGACATAGCCGGCGCCATCGGCCTGGGGGCGGCCATCGATTACATCGCTGCGGTCGGGATCGATGCAGTCGGCAGGCATGAGCGGGACCTGCTGGCCTACGCCACGGCGACCATGGCCGGCATGGCGGGGCTGCGCATAATCGGCACAGCGCCTGAAAAGTCCGGGATCGTGTCATTTGTCCTGGAGGGTGTCCACCCGCACGATGTGGGCACCATCCTCGACAGCCAGGGTATCGCCGTCCGCGTAGGGCATCATTGCGCAATGCCCGTCATGCGGCGTTACGGTGTGCCGGCCACAGTGCGCGCCTCGTTTGCCCTGTACAACACCCGCGAGGAGATCGACGCCCTGGTTGCCGGCATACACAGAGTGAAGGAGGTGTTCGAATGACAGCCGACCTGCGTTCCCTGTACGAGGAGGTAATACTCGATCACAACCGAAATCCGCGTAATTTCCAGTACGCACCGCCGGGAACAAATCGAAGCGCGCATGGATTCAATCCTCTTTGTGGCGACGAATTCACCGTCCACTTGAAACTGGAGAACGGAGTCGTGACGGACATAGGATTCGAAGGCGCCGGTTGCGCCATCTCGACTGCGTCGGCATCGCTCATGACCGAGAGCATCAAAGGCAAGACTGTGGAGGAGGCGAGCGTCCTGTTCGAAGCAGTACGGTCGTTGCTCACGATGGATGCAAGCACAGGGGATCTCGGCAAGCTGCAGGCGCTTGCCGGGGTGCGTGCGTATCCGGCGCGCGTCAAGTGCGCGACACTCGCCTGGCACACACTGCAGGCGGCTTTGAAGGGCAAAGAGGGCACTGTATCCACCGAATGAGCGGGGGCGGCGGCCCCTTGCCGCCAGCTGCATACGGGGCAGACCATCGGCATCATGGCTATCGATCTGAAAAAGCTTACAGCGGAGCGGGAGTCCGGAGACGCCGGCCTCAGGAAGCGTGTAATTGATGCGTTGCGCCGAATTTTTGATCCCGAGATTCCGCTCAACATCTACGATCTCGGGCTCGTCTATGACCTGGCTATCGACGAACCGGCCGGCGCGGTTCATATCAAGATGACCCTGACCACGCCGGCCTGTCCGGTAGCGCAGAGCTTCCCCTGCACGGTGGAGTGCGCGGTGCGCGAGGTGCCGGGAGTCTGCGCCGTGTCGGTGGAGCTGGTGTGGGACCCCCCCTGGAGCCGGGACAGCATGTCGGAAGTGGCAAAGCTGGAGCTGGGCCTGCTGTGAGTGGCGGTAAAAGCGCGCACCGCGGGCGGTCCCGATTCGCGACCAGGCGAGCCCGGTCGGGAGGTCGTCATGTCCGAATGGGTTGATGTAGCGGCGGTCGGCGAGATACGCCCCGGGGATTTTCGTGTTGTGGAAGTTGATGGAGCCATGGTTGCGGTATTCAATCTGGAAGGGCAGTACTACGCCGTAGACGACGTCTGTACCCATGATGGCGGTTCGCTCAGCGGTGGGCGCGTCGAAGGCGACGAGGTCGTCTGCCCGAGGCACGGAGCGCGGTTCCGGATCACGACCGGCCAGGTGACGGCAGCGCCGGCATTCGAAGCCTTGCACTGCTATCCGGTGCGTATCCGGGGCCAGCGCATAGAAGTCAGCGATGATCGCTGGGATTGAGGACCTGGTCCTGCGTTTGTCCGTGCAGCGATTCCGCCGCTGCCAGCTCGGATGCCCAGGGTATGCACGATGTCCGCCGGGACGTGACTGACCGGAATTCCGGAGGTGGCCGCGGGATTGAGGAGGAGTTATGGCACGGGCAGCGCTGCCGGTGATCCGGCGTTATATCAAGACCTTCCTGCTGTGGGAACTTGCTACCGGTCTGGCGGAAACCTGGAAGCATCTGTTTGCCCCCAAGATCACCGTGCAGTATCCCGACGAAAAGACGCCGCAGTCGCCGCGCTTCCGGGGCCTGCATGCGTTGCGCCGCTACCCGAACGGAGAAGAGCGCTGCATCGCCTGCAAGTTGTGCGAGGCGGTATGCCCCGCGGTGTGTATTACGATTGAGTCCGACCAACGTGCTGATGGCACACGCCGCACGACGCGTTACGATATCGATCTGTTCAAGTGCGTCTATTGCGGGTTCTGCGAAGAAGCCTGTCCGGTGGATGCCGTCGTCCTGACGCGCATATTCGAGTTTCATTACGAGAGCCGGGGCAGCCAGGTGATCGACAAGGAGCAGTTGCTGGCCGTTGGTGACCGCATGGAATCGAAGATCGCCAGGGACCGGGAGCAGGACGCGCCCTACCGCTAGGCGCAAAGCAGCGTAAGGTGGTATCGTGTCGCGGCTCCGGGAACCACGTGGATTCGGAGCCGGTGCCGGCGCGTTCGGCGCCGCCTTGCGCAGCAGAATCCGACAGGAGAGGGCTTTGGCGGTCCGCAGCACCCTCATCTACAAGGGAAAGATCATCACCGTCAGCCGCGAGCTGGCGCAGCTTCCCGGCGGCCGTAGCGCAGAGTTCGAGGTTGTGCATCATCCCGGAGGCGCAGCCACAGTGGCGCTGGACCGGGATGCACGCGTGTGCCTGTTGCGCCAGTACCGGCACGTGGTCTCAGGCTGGGTCTGGGAGCTTCCGGCAGGCAAGCTCGATGGCGGCGAAGACCCGTTCGCCGCTGCCCGGCGCGAACTCCGGGAGGAGGCCGGCATCGGTGCGCTCAACTGGCAGCCCCTAGGCAGGATCCTCAGTTCCCCGGGGGTCTTCAGCGAGATCATTCATCTATTTCTAGCGCGTGACCTTGATCTGCAGCCGAACCATCCCGATGAGCACGAGCTTATCGAGGTGCACTGGCTTCCGCTCGAGGAGGCCGTGCGGCGCTCGCTTTCCGGCGAAATCGAGGATGCCAAGACGGTGATCGGACTGCTGCGGGCTCAGGCTGCCGCCATCTGACGCAGCTGGCCAGGCGCGCATCGAAGGCCGTGTCCGTTTGGTTGTGGCGTAGCCCGAAACCACTTACACTCCGCGAGCCCCCTGCTGACGACCCACCGAACCTGGTCGCGACGCAGTGCAGTCAGTGTCGTCGGGGCCGTGCCGTGACGGGTTGGTTCGGATTGGCAGACTTATGGAACGACCGGACTGTGGCTATATCGTACGGGCATGGCGTGCGCACCGCATGCAGCAGCGGCGCTGCATTGCGGCATGGATGCTGGCCGCAGTGTTCACGGGATTGCAATTGGTCCCAGCGGCCCAGGGTGCGGAACCGGATTCGGCAGGCCACAGCATCGCCGCTGCGGGTCGGCAGCTCGATCGGATTGAGCGCCAGCTGGCCGCCACGTCGCCCGACCTCGGCCATTTGGCTGTGTGGGCGGACGAGGCAAGCCGCGTCAAATCCCGGGCTGACCATTGTGTTTCCGCCATCAGCCGGATCGCGGGCGGGTCCAACCTCGGCCTTACCGGCTCCGGGCAGCTGCTTCGCGGAGCCCCGGGAAAGACGGCCAGCCCCCGAGAGATCTTGCGGAAGGAACGTCTTGCCCAGGACGAGCAACTCGCTGCCTGCCAGCTGCTGAGCCTGCGGGCCGGCCAACTGTTGCATCGCATTGGCCAGAGGCAGCGTGCCTTGCTGGCGGCCCAGCTGCTTGCGCGCGGGGCTACCTTCGCGGGTTTGCTGCGGGACAACTGGGGGCAGCCCGGAACCTGGGCCAGTACGACGGCAACCTTTCTCGTCGAGCACAGTGGTGTCGCTCAGCTGACGTCTGACGAATTGTGGTTTCTGGGCGCGCTGGTGGTCGCAACTGCCGTCACGGGCATGCTTCTGCGCCGGCGCCTGTCTTCCTGGACAGCGCATCGCCGCTGGGCCGACAGCTTTTCGGGGGGGCTCGCGATGTCGCTGGCGACATCCGTCGCCCGGTACCTGCCATACCTGTTCGCGAGCGCGGCGGTCGCTGTGGCGCTCGGGCTGGCGACCGGAGGCCGCAGACCGCCTTTGTTTGCCAACCTTGCGGCGTACGGATTGCCGGCTTATTTTCTGGCTCTTGCGTCCATCCGTCTGTTTCTGGCTCCCACGCCGCCAGCACGTCCGTTCGTCGCGCTCCCGCCGCAGACGGCCCGGGCGCTGGCAGTACGTCTGCGGGTACTGGCGCTGCTGGGTTATATCGGCTACCTCGGATTTGGTGCGCTTCTCGAGCAGAACCTGCCGACGCCAGCGCTGCTACTGGCGCGCGGCGCATTCTTCGTCGGGCTCACGCTCAACGTTCTCTGGATCGTATGGCTGATAGCTCATATCGGCCGGTTGTCGCGATTGCGCGGTCTGCGCACCTTTCTGGTTTTGGTGCTGACCGGGGCGATGATGTCCGAGGTGCTCGGTTATCGCAATTTGTCGGTTGCCGTGCTGCGCATCGTAACCAGCACCTTGTTGGTTTCCGGACTGCTCGTACTTGCAGGCCGACTGACCGGAGAGCTTTTCGACCAGCTCAATGCGGGGCTCAATCCTTGGCAGCGCCGGCTGCGTGAGTCCCTGGATTTGGCCCCCGAGCAGCCGATACCGGGGCTGATCTGGTTGCGGATCACGGCATTCATCCTGCTGTGGATCGCATTCCTGTTCGTGCTCTTGCGGGCATGGGGGCTGTCGAATGCGGCGCTCATCGAGGTGCGCAGCTACGTAGCGGGCGGATTCATGGTCGGCTCGCTGCAGGTGTTTCCCGTGCGCATCCTGCTTGCGCTTGCGACTTTCGTTGTTCTGTTCGTCACCAGCGGATGGGTGCGTGCACGCCTGAGGAAGCGATGGTTGGGAAAACTGCAACTAGAGCCCGGCGCGCGCGAGGCGATGGTGACCATCAGCGGTTATGTTGGCACGTCGATCGCGATCATGGTTGCGCTGAGCGTCGCGGGATTCGGCCTGAGCAACCTTGCGATCATCGCTGGTGCGCTGTCGGTCGGTATCGGATTCGGTCTTCAGAACATCGTCAACAACTTCGTGTCCGGACTGATTCTGCTGTTCGAGCGTCCGATAAAAACCGGCGACTGGATTGTAGTTGGCAGCACGGAGGGCTTTGTCAGGCATATCCGCATCCGTTCGACCCAAATCCAGACTTTTGACCGTGCCGATGTGATTGTACCAAATTCGGAGCTGATTTCAGGACAGGTGACAAACTGGATGCTGCGCGATCCGGGAGGGCGCGTGCGTATCCAGGTCGGAGTTGCTTATGGAAGCGACACTGCGCAGGTCAGGGATCTGCTGCTTGGGATCGGTGCGGGTCATCCGCTCGTAATTCGTGACGACCCGGAGCGTGCGGTCAAGGTATTTTTTCTTTCGTTTGGGGACAGTGCCCTCAACTTCGAGCTGCAATGCCACATCGGCCACATCGGGCAGCGCCAGCAGGTGATCAGCGACATCAATTTTTCTATCGATGCGGAATTTCGCAAACACGCCATCGAGATGCCGTTTCCGCAGAGCGATGTTCATGTGCGCGACCTGCCGCCCGGCTGGAATGGGGCCGTATCGCCGCGCACGCCGGAGACTGACTAGTTTGCCCGTATCCAATGGCGCAGCCGTTCCAGGGCTCCATGCGTAGTCATGCTTGACGCGGATGCGCTGCGCCGGCGTCAAGACGGTACGTGTACCTGCGGGCGGCAATCCGGCGGTTGAGCCGGGGTTCCCCACCCAGGCGCCTCCCGCAATTCGCGGACGCAGAAGGGTGTCCGCATCAGGATCGGCGGCGGTGCGGTGGGGTGGTTCGCGATCCGAAAGCCCTGGTTCCCGCCGATCGTTGATTCAGATCAAAGATATGTTGATCCGGCGGGACATAGAATCGAAAAAAATCGACAAGATCGGTTATCGGGACGAAGAGGTGATGTGACTGCGGGCGCCGGCCGTGGGCAGCGCCGGCAGGGATCCCCGGTTCAACAACCGCGGTAGGGAGTAATGCCATAATGCCTATGTCTAGGGAAGGCCGCCCTAAGTCGGACCCGATTCAGACATCGCTGTTCCGGTCGGACGTGTGTCCCGCTGGGTTGGTTGCTTCTCCGTCGGAGAAACCGGCGGTCATGCCTGGGGGGGCGCGCCGTGCATAACCTGCAGACCGTTGTGGAGCTGTCGCGCTGGCAGTTCGCCGCCACCGCCCTGTATCACTTCCTGTTCGTTCCGCTCACGCTTGGCCTGACCTTCCTGCTGGCCGCCATGGAGACCGTGTACGTCACCACGGGACGTCAGATATATAAGGACATGGCCAGATTCTGGGGCAAACTGTTCGGAATCAATTTTGCACTGGGAGTGGCTACCGGCCTGACCATGGAGTTTCAGTTCGGCACGAACTGGGCGCAGTATTCGCGCTTCGTCGGTGATGTGTTCGGGGCGCCGCTTGCGATCGAGGGCCTAATGGCATTCTTCCTCGAATCCACCTTTGTCGGCTTGATGTTCTTCGGCTGGGACCGCATGAGTCGCGGGAAGCACCTGCTGGTCACCTATATGGTTGCGCTGGGTTCGAATCTTTCCGCGCTCTGGATTCTGATTGCGAACGGATTCATGCAGTCGCCGCACGGCGCGGTATTCGATCCGGCCACTATGCGCATGCAGCTGACCAGCTTTACTGACCTGATGTTCAACCGTGATGCCCAGGCTAAGTTCGTCCATACCAGTATCGCCGGCTATGTGACTGCCGCGGTGTTCGTGGCCGGCGTCAGCGGCTGGTACATGCTACGCAACCGCCACATGGAACTTGCCAAACGCTCGTTTCGCATGGCGGTACTGTTCGGTGTCTTTGCCAGCATCGGAGTGATCAGCCTCGGCGATGCACTGGGATTCATAGACGGGCGAGCGCAACCGGCCAAGCTGGTGGCCATGGAGGCGATGTGGCGGACCCGGACGCCGCCGGCAGGATTCAACGTCATCGCGTTTCCCTCGCAGAAGCAGCAGCGTAACCTTTACGCACTGAAGATTCCCAAGCTTCTGACCCCGCTCGTGACCCGCACCATGGATACCGCCATTCCGGGGGCCGATGCCGTGGAAAGGCGCGCGATGGTGCGGATGAGAAACGGCATTCCGGCCGTACTGGCGCTCAAGACGCTCAGCGCCGATCCGACCAATCAGGCGGCGCTCGCCCAGTTCACAGCGCATGAAAAGGACATGGGGTATGCGCTGCTGCTGGAACGCTATGCGCCGGACCTGAACGCAGCCACGCCGGCGGACTATAAGCGAGCGGCGCGCGACGTGATTCCCAACGTGGCGGTCATATTCTGGTCGTTTCGAATCATGGTTCTCGCCGGGTTTGCCATGCTGTTCTTTCTGGGGCTCGGGACGTTCTGTTCGCTGAACAACAAGGTGCAGGATCGCCGGTGGCTGTTGCGGCTGGCGCCTTGGTTCATTCCGGTTCCCTATATCGCCTGCGAGGCCGGATGGTTGGTGGCGGAGATGGGCCGGCAGCCCTGGACGGTGTACGGTGTGCTTCCGACCTGGATGTCGGCATCGACGCAGAGCGTTGGCTACATGGTGTTTTCGCTGACGGGATTCGTATTGATCTATTCGGCCTTCATCGCGGTGGAGGCGTACTTGATGATCAAGTTCATCCGCAAAGGGCCGGACGATGCTGCCGTCCCGGCGTTGGCACACTGAGCGAACAGAGGCTGAGCCATGGAACTTTACGCGATACTCAAAGTGATCTGGTGGCTCCTCCTGGGCGTGCTTCTAATCGGGCTTGCTGTCATGGTCGGAATGGACATGGGAATCGGCGCCGCGCTGCGCTATTTCGGGCGTACCGATAGCGAGCGCCGGGCGGTGCTCAACATGATCGGTCCGCACTGGGACGGCAACCAGGTCTGGTTTATTCTCGGAGGAGGGGCGATATTCGCGGCCTGGCCGACGATATACGCCACGGCGTTCTCCGGACTGTACGTCGTCATGCTGCTGCTATTATGGAGCATGATCATACGGCCGCTCGGCTTCGAGTACCGGAGCAAGCTGCCTTCGCCGTCCTGGCGCAGCCTCTGGGACTGGGGCTTGTTTGTGAGCGGCCTGCTGCCGATGGTGATCTTCGGAGCCGCAATCGGGAACATGTTGCTCGGTGTGCCGTTTCATTTCGACTGGAAGCTAGATTCCTGGTACACCGGCAGCTTCATATCTCTGTTCAATCCATTTGCGATCCTCTGTGGGCTGATGTCGCTCTCCCTGGCGCTGTATCAGGGGTCGGCTATGGTCATGAGCCGCGGCGAAGGCGTGGTGCGGGAGCGCGCGCGGCGGCTCGGGACCTGGGCCGGACCGGTAGCGTTGGTCCTGTTCACCGTGGGAGGCCTCTGGGTGGCCCGGCTGCCGGGCTACGTGGTGACCGCCGGGGATGATCCCGCGGGGCCGGCTATGCCCTTGCACAAGACGGTAGAGATGGTGACTGGAGCCTGGTTGCACAACTTCAGCGCCCATCCGGTGCTGTGGCTGGTGCCGGCACTGGCGTACGTCAGCCTGCTTTTGGGCGCCTGGTCCCTGCGGCGCGGCTGGTCCCATTTCGCGTGGTGGCTGGGGGCGCTGGGCTGGATTGGAACCATCGGCACCGTAGGGGCCGCCATGTTCCCCTTTATGATGCCATCGAGCAGCGATCCCTCCCAGAGCCTGACCGTTTGGGATTCCTCGTCCAGCCAGTTGACGCTGCTATGGATGCTCGGATGGACCATCGTGTTTGTGCCGATCGTGCTGGTCTACACCAGCTGGGCGTTCTGGATCATGCGTGGCAAGGTCACGCCGGCACAGGTCGAGGGTGACGACCACGCCTATTGATTAGGAGAGTTCACATGATCGTGCTGCGTGTGCTGATGTACGTCGTTATCTCGCTGGTGATGGTGTTCCTGGTGATCCTGCTTGGCGAGAAAGGAGCATGGTATTTTGCGTGGGTACTGGGCACTGTAATGGCCGTGCTGATTTCAGCGGCTGGCGGAGCGCTGCTGGATGCCCAGGAGGAGGCCGGGCAGTCCAACTGGTGAGGCCGGCTCCTTCGTGGGCCAGCGCCCGTTCAACGGGGGCCGGCCGGTTCGGGCAGGGATGCCAGCACCGCATGCATCTGCCGGTAGCGGGTGTCGCCGCCCAGCAGCTGGGCGTGGGTGCCGCGTTCGATGATGCGGCCTCCGTCGAGGACGACGATCTCGTCCATGCGGTCTAGTCCGGCCAGGCGGTGGGTAATGAGAAGCAGCGTGCGGTTTCCTAAGCTCGCGGCCAGGCTGTCCATGAGCGCGTGTTCCGTGGCGGCATCCAGCCCTTCGGTGGGTTCATCGAGAATGAGAATCGGGGCATCCTTCAGGAGTGCCCGGGCGATGGCCAGCCGCCGTATCTGTCCGCCTGAGAGTTTCAGTCCTGCCTCACCGACATAGCTGTCATAGGCATCGGGCAGCGCCATGATGTCCTCGTGGATCTGCGCCGCTTTCGCGGCCGCCTCGATCCTCGCTTGGTCAGCGTCTGGCGCGGACAGCAGCAGATTTTCGCGCACGGTGACGTTGAACAGGTGCAGTTGCTGCGAAACCACGCTCATCATCGAGCGCAGATCTTCGGCGCGATATGCTCGCAGGGAGTTGCCTCCGAGGCGTATCTCTCCGCGTTCGTAATCGCGGAAGCGAACCAGAACGCTGATCAGGCTGCTCTTGCCGGCGCCTGAGGGCCCGATGATGGCCACGTGCCGACCAGGCGCGAGATCCAGTTGGATGTCCGCGAGCACCCAGGGTCCTGCGGACGAATAGCGCAGACTTACCCCGCGCAGTTCCAGCCCGCTGTCGTGCGGCTTCGGGGACGCTCCCGGGGGATCGAAAACGGGGAGTGGGGCATCAATCACGGAAAAAATGCGTTCGGCGGCGGCAAGTGTATGCCCTAGGTATTGGTAGGCCTGGGGTAGCAGGACGACACCTTCAAAGCTTCCCATCACCACCAGCACCAGCATCGGCAGGTCGGCTGCCGTAATCTGCTGGCTGCGCACCAGCGTTATGCCAATAAAAGTGGCTAACCAGACCGAAAGATTGACGATAAGACCGAAAGCGGCGGAAGCAGAGCCGGTTATCCGACTCATACGGTCCTGGTCTTGCATGAGGCTATGGCTGAGCTGATCGGCCTGTTCGAGGTGTGCATGTGCGGCGCCGAATGCGACTAGTTCGCCCATGCCCTGCACCGCGTCGATTGCCGCCAGCCGCAACCGGGATGAGGTTTCCACCATGCGCGTGCCCGGCCGGCTGCCGAGGCGCCTGGCCATCAGCGGTACGGCGGCTCCAGCGAGTGCGAGAAACGAGAGGTCGACAAGGGCCAACCGCAGGCTGTAGCAGCTCAGAAAGAAAAAGGCCAGCAACGTCGATACGAGGGCCACGGCCATGGGTACCAGTGTCCGCAGGTACAGATTGTCGAGCGCATCGATATCGGCGCTGATGCGGCTCAGCAGGTCGCCGCTCTGGTAACCCTGCAGACCGGCGGGTGCCAGCGGCTCGATGTGCTCGTAGAACCACACCCTCAGGCCTGAGAGAAAGCGCAGTGTGGCTTCGTGCGTGACGAGCCGCTCCAGATAGCGGCCGCCCGTGCGCACGATGGCAAAGGCGCGAATCGCCGCCGCCGGAGACAGGTAGTTCATGATCTCGCCCGTGGCGCCTGCCGCGGCCATGGCGGCGAGAAACCAGCCGGCTGTTCCGAGAAGCGCCATATTGGCCAGTACCACCAGCAGCGAAACCAGCATTCCGAACCCCATCCAGCGCCAGTAGGGCAAGAACAGGCGTATCAGACGCTTCAGCACGTTCATCGTGCACCCGCGTACTGTCCAACCAGCCTGCAGTACAGGCCGGGATGGCGCAGCAGATCATGATGCGTGCCGGACTCCACAACATGCCCATGATCGAGCACGACAATGCGATCAGCATGGGTCACCGTGTTGAGACGGTGCGCAATTACGATGGTGGTGCGATTCCGTGCGAGGCTTTCGATTCCGGTGGCCAGTTTCACCTCGCTCTCCAGGTCAAGACTGGCGCTTGGCTCGTCCAGAAGTATTACTGGCGCATCCTTTAAAAACGCACGCGCCAGTGCGATGCGCCGGGTCTGTCCGCCAGAAAGTCCCAGTCCGCCCTCGCCCACGACCGTATCATAGCCGCGCGGCAGGGCCTCGATGAATTCGTCCGCGAGGGCGAGACGGGCCGCAGCCCGTACCGCCTCCCGACCGGCGCCAGGTTGACCCAGGCGGATGTTGTCGTGCACGGTTCCGTGAAAGATCCGTGGGCTTTGCGGAACCCAGGCAACCCGTTCGATCCACTGCCACGGGCCGAGAGCATTGAGTGGCAATCCGTTGATGAATATGGCTCCCGATTCTGGCTGCGCGAACCCGAGCAGCAGATTGATCACCGTCGTTTTGCCTGCCCCCGACGGACCGACCAGAGCGAGGTGCTCCCCGGGTGCTATATCGATCGATACGTCGTCCAGGGCCGGATACCCGGGGTCGTAGGCGCAGCGTACGTTCTGAAGGCGGATGCCGATGTGGCGGGTAGCGGGAAGTGTAACAGCGGCCTGCGGGCGAGGCGGAGCTGGAATCTCGAGCAATTGCACAATGCGTTCCCCGGACCCGATCGCGTCCATACGGGCATGGTAATGGGTTCCGAGAGTCCGTAGGGGCAGATAAAACTCGGGCGCAAGCAGCAGAATCAGGAAGCCGGTCCGGAATCCGAGGTCTCCCCACATCAGGCGGAAGCCGATGAGCACCGCAATCAGCGCGATGCTCACGGTGGCGAGAAACTCCAGGGCGAGGGACGACAGAAAGGCAATGCGCAGCACCGCCATCGTGCTTCGCCGGTAATCATCGGACAGCCGCGCCACGACCGCGGCTTCTCGTCGGCTGGCATTGAACAGCTTGAGTGTGGTGAGCCCCTGGAGGACGTCGAGAAAGTGTGCGCTCAGGCGCGCCAGCCGCTGCCATTGGCGCTGGTTGAGCGCTTCGGCGTTCCGTCCGATGAAAATCATCGCCAACGGAATGAGGGGGCCGGTCACGAGCAGAACCAGCCCGGAAACCCAGTCGAACGGGATGACGACTGCAAGGATTGAAAGCGGCACCAGGGCCGCCAGCGACATCTGCGGCAGAAAGCGGGCGTAGTATGCTTCTAGTGCCTCGACGCCGTCCGTGACGGTGGTGGCAAGCTCGCCGGTGTGTTCCGCAACCATCCGCAGCGGGCCGAGGGCAAAAAGGTGTTCGAGCAGCTTCCGGCGGACGTCGAGCTTGATGCCGGCAGCCGCACGGAAAGCCATCCGCTCCGACGCCCACGCGATGCCGGATCGTACCGCAAACACGGCAAGCAGGGCCCACAGCATCGGCGCAATATCCAGTGCGTCCTGGTGCCCGAATACGGCAGCGTTGACCACCCCGGCCAGCAGCCAGGCCTGCACGACCAGCAGCAGACCGCCGCAGGTTCCCAGGGCGATGGCAGCCCGCAGAGGAGACGCCGCGCGTGCGCTTGCCTGCTTAAGCCAGACCTTTACATTCATCATTGAATTCTGCCGCGCTGCCGACGCGGACCATAGCGCAAACGGGATTCCGGCGCCACCAGCCGGAATCGATGGTAGCATTTGCTTCGGATGCCCACCGGAACCGAAACAGGCCCGCGTGCGCTATCGTCAATCCGGCACGGGGGATTTTGAAAATGCCGACCTGGTGGAGCGCCTTCCCGGCATTGAGGAGGATCGAGAGCCCGCAGTGGCGAGCGATCATGAGCAAGGCCCGCGAGATCACGGTTCCGGCAGGCGCTTCCGTATTTCATGCGGGCGACGTCTGCCGAAGCTATCTGTTCGTGCTGGATGGAACAGTCTGCGTCGCAAAGCTTGCCGAAAACGGGCGCGAGATCGTGCTTTACCGCGTTGGTCCCGGCGAGACCTGTCTCCTCACCACCAGTTGTCTCCTGGCCAAGGAACATTACCCGGCGGAGGGCAGGGCGGAAACCGATGTGCGCGCAGTGGCCGTGGCAGAGGATCTGTTCCAGGAGGCGCTGGCGATCAGCGCGGAGTTCCGCGCTTTCGTATTCGCCTCCTTCGGTGCGCGCCTGACCGAACTGATGCTGTTGGTCGAGGCGATCAGCTTCGGCCGGGCGGATGCACGTCTTGCGCGCCACCTGCTCGAATCCGGCGGCGCCTCCGGTGAGGTCATTGCAACCCACCAGCAGCTGGCGGCGGAGCTCGGCACCGCGCGCGAGGTGGTCTCGCGGCTACTCAAGGAGTTCGAGCGGCGGGGTTACGTACGACTTGCGCGTGGGCGTATCGTGCTTACCGGTCACAAGGGGCTTGAGATCCTCGCGGCGACTGTGTGACTTCGTCACAGACATCGCAGTCGTGCCATGTTTAAATCGCCTGCATATTCAACCTCAGGAGAAGCAGGCATGACTAAGAACGCGGGAACAATGGATCGCGCTGTGCGCATCGTGGTGGGGCTGGGAGTGCTGGGGCTTGTGTTTTTCGGACCCCGTACACCCTGGGGTTACCTCGGCCTGGTGCCGCTCATCACCGGGCTGATCGGCTGGTGTCCGGTGTATCTGCCCCTCGGCATCAATACTTGCAAGACGGGCTAAGGCCCTTCGCCGGGGCCGGCATGCCCCGCTTGCCAGTGACGAAGCAGTTCGGGCGACACGGGACTTTGGCGGCGCGTGCAGGCGCTTGGCCTGAACGGACTCGCGTTGTAAGCGAGACCCATGGGCCGCGACGGTTTGGGGCGGGCATGTCGGACCGCCCTCTTGGTCAAGGCCGGACTCGCTGCGTACGTGGTGGGGTCGGCAGTGTCCGCCGGATATCGTGGCCACCGCGGCTGGCGGCAGACAGCATGGGGCCGTCGCGCAAGAGGGATTCCCGGCGGTGTTCGCATCCGCCGGGCAAGAAGGAGGCAACTTATGGCGCGTATTTCGATCATTGGCTCCGGATTCGGCGCGTTGACCGCAGCCCGGGCGCTGCGCCGCTTCGTTCCGTCGGCTAGGATTACCCTGGTCGCACCTGCGCCGGAGCTCATTTATCATCCAAGCCTGATCTGGATTCCGTCGGGGCTGCGTACCGGTACCGATCTGCGTGTGGATCTTCGCCGCTTCCTGCGGGAGCAAAACATCGACTTTCACGCCGGACACATGCGCGCACTGCGTGATGCCGGACGGGTCGTAATAACTGAGGACGCGGAGGTGCATAACGACGGCCTCGTCATCGCGAGCGGAGGGCGCTTCATCCGGAAGCTTCCGGGCATCGAGCATGCAGTCACCATCTGCGAGGGGATTTCCGCGGCAGAGTCCCTGCGCGAGCGTCTCCAATCGCTGGATGGCGGGACCATTGCCTTCGGCTTCGGTGCCAACCCCCAGGAGCCTCAGGCGATGCGCGGGGGCCCCATGTTCGAACTGCTGCTCGGTGTCGATACTCTGTTGCGGCGCCAGGGGCGTCGGGACCGATTCCGATTGCTGTTTTTTAGCCCCGCGGCCCGGCCCGGACAGCGACTCGGCGAGCATGCGGTCGCACGCCTGTTCGGCGAGATGCGCCGTCGCGATATCGATACCCACCTTGGCCACAAGCTTCTCGGCTTCGAACGGGACCGGGTTCGTACCGAAGCCGGCGATATCGCGGCCGATCTCATCCTGTTCATGCCCGGTATGACCGGTCCCGCCTGGGCCGAAGCGAGCGGACTCCGGCTCTCGCCGGGCGGCTTTTTCGCGGCTGACGCGCATTGCCGAGCGGATGCCGCCGAGCGGATCTACGTTGCCGGCGACGCCGGCAGCTACCCGGGGCCGGATTGGATGCCCAAGCAGGCCCATATGGCTGACCTGCAGGCACGGACAGCTGCACGCAATCTGGCGGCCGATCTTCGGCAGAAGCCGGCCGTGGCGACATTCAGAACCGAGCTGGTGTGCGTGATCGACGCGCTCGACCGCGGGATCCTGGTGTATCGCAATTCGCGCAGGGCTATGGTGGTTTCGTCCCGGCTGCTCCACTGGGTGAAGCGGTTTTTCGAATGGCTGTACCTGCGACGCTACCGTCGGGCACCAACTGGAGGTCCCGGCCACAGTGCCGCCGGCGGTTCGTCATAGCGGCAGGATCAAGTTACCGCCGTGGCAGGAATGCGCGCCTACCCTGCCTGGGCGGGTTGCCGCGTGACCCGTGGGGACAACGTTGCATGTCCTTGCTGCCCATCACGGATTTTCCGGTTCCGTGCCAGGCAAGAACTGTGTGCCTGATCGCGTTGACTGGAGCCGCGAAGGGCAGGCACGCCGGACCGGGCCGTGCGAATGTCAGGGTCCGGGGCGCCGTGGTCCGGGCGCGTAGCCTGTCAGCTCGACGTAGCCCTCGCCTCGGACGGGACGTCCATTGCAGCGACCCCGCACGTTGACCGCACCCTCCCAGTATCGTATTCCGACGTCAAGCTCCTGGTCCGAAAGGATAGGTGTTACCACCAGGTTCAGATGCTCGGGTATGACGGACAGACGCCATTGTGCCGGGTACGTGCCGCCGCGCGGACTGCGCCAGTGCGCGAGGATCCGGATGCGGACATCCGCTGCGGTCAGCCGCGTCACATGTCCGTGCCGGCTGACGATACTGCCCTGGCTCATGGGGCTGGTGGACCCATTTATGAGCCTCAGGCGGTAGAACATCAGGTCGGCCCCGTCCGACAGCTGCAGTCCGAACCAATCCCAGCCGGCCTCGTCAGGCGCTAGCGCGCTCGTGCTCCATTCCCTGTCCATCCAGGTCAGACCCTTAACCGAAAACGATCGTTTCTCCAGTGACAGTGTGCCGCGGGTCTTGAGGCGTGGAATCGAATAATAATAGGAAGCGTTGCCGGGGCCTGGGCCTTTGCGGCTTAGTCCCTGGTCGCCTTGAAGAACGGGGGCCACCAGCGGGCTAAGTTCCAGATTCAGTGCAACCCCCTTTGCTCGGGCGTGCAGACGCCATGGCCAATCTGCGCCAGCCGGTGCCCGCACGCTCCAGTTGTATACCCATACCCGGAAAGGCGCGGCCTGTGATCCGGCAAGACCGATGGCGGCGCGCGCACTTTGCTGAAAAAAGCGAAACCGTCGATCGGCGGGATCGGTGACCGCAAAGTGGGCCACATAAACCTGGTTGGTCGACCACCGCGACGGACTCCGGACGGGGTGGGGGGTCAGTGAAAAGCGAAACAGCGTAAGTTCGTAGCCAAAGCGCCGTCCGAGCGCGCTAGCGAGATTTCCCGTGAAATACCACCACTCAGTCTTGAATGCCGGATGCGGTCCGAAATCCCGGGGAAACCGGAATTGTCGCGGATGATCGGCGCGTGCGTAGCCGCTCGAAGTGCCGGTTCCGAGCACCGCCCCGAGATTAAGGGCCGGCGGTATCGCCCGGTGCCGGTAGCCATGCACGATAATTGCCACCGCGGCGGCGGCGGCGGCGGCGAGCGCAGCCAGCAGCAGAATATACCGTTGCCGCATGTTCATTCTTCTCTCAGGACATCGGCCGGATTCGCGCGCGCCATCCGCCAGCCCGGGTAGAGACCGGCCACCAGCGCTGCTGCCAGTGCAAGAACCAGGGCCTGGATCAGTACGGATGAGGTCAGTACGGTCTCCATGCTCCACCCGAACGCGCGGCGGTTTATCACATGAATGAGCAGCAGCGCCAACGCGAGGCCGACCGGAAGTGCCAGCAATCCGGCGCAAAACCCCATGAATCCGGTCTGGGCGGTGACCAGCCCCCAGATCTGTCCGGGGGTGAAGCCGATTGCCCGAAGTACCGCAAGTTCATGTGATCGCTCCATCTGCAACGCCATGAGGGCGTTCAGTATTCCGACCACTGCTATCACGACTGCCAGTGTCTTGAGCACTCCGGTAATTGCGAAAGCGCGATCGAATACCTTGAGCGAGGCAGACCGGATTGCGCGGTTGGAGCGCGCGATAAGCATCTGCCTGTGCGCCGCCGCGGCGCGCACCGCCGTGATCACTCGTGTCGTGGACATACCGGGCCGGATATACAGACCAAGAGAACTCACGCCATGATCACCGAAGTCCCGTTCATAGAGCTGTCGATGCATGAGGATGACGCCCTGCTCGGATCCGTAGTCGTAAAAGATTCCGGCAACCGGTAACGACAAGTAACCCCGGCCGGTGAGCAGACGCAAATCCGTGCCTACGCGGGTCCGGTTGTGATAAGCGTAAGGTTCAGAAACCAGCACGGCACGGTCTGCGTCAAAATCGGCCCACGCAGTGCGCGCATCGCCTTCCTTGAGACGGAAGCGTGGCGTCCGGCCTGGGGCGAAATCCACAGCAACAATCTGGGTCGGGCCACGGACGGTCTCGATCGTTACCCGGCGTGCGCTGGTTATGCCCGAGATGCCGGGAATGCGTCTGATGTCCGCGATGATCCGGGGATCAATCGTCTGCGGTGTGCGGCCGGGATCGAGTTGGGGCACAGATACGTATATGTCCGCGCGCAGGGTCGAGGACAGCCACTGCCGTACCGTGACGCGAAGGCTTTGGATCATGACTCCGACACCAACGGTAGTGGCCACGGCCAGCATCAGAGCGGCAATTGCGACTCCGGTACGGCTCAAGGAGGCGGTAATTCCGCGCAGCGCGAAGCGCGCGAGCACGCCTCCGGACCTGCCTGGCATACGGACTACAACAGCGCACGCACCAGCACTCAGCCAGGCCACCATCAGCGGCGCGATGAGTACCAGGCCGACGATGACCATGAACAGCACCGCGAACCCGAGAACCAGACTTCTTGTCGGGAGCGCCAGGAACACCAGTGCGGTTGCTGCCAGGGTGCCGCCAGCAATCGCTAGACGGGGCGCGAGTACGTGCGCACGCTGCTCGATTGCCGAGTGCCGCATCGCGCTTGCGGGCGTGGAGCGGGAAGCCTCGAGTGCCGGAGTGAGCGATGCCAGCACGGTTGCGCCGATCCCGAGGGCGGCGCCTTCCAGGATAGGCGCCGGCGTGATGAGCAACTGCGTTACCGATACGACGAAGTACAGATCGTTGATGGTGCGGGTGACCAGATGTACCAGCACTTCTCCCAGGGCGACTCCCAAGGCGACTCCGACGGTCGTGCCGATTGCCCCGAGGAACAACGCCTCGACCAGAATTCCGCTGAATACCTCCCGCCGCGTAACGCCCATTGCCCGCAGCATGCCGATGAGTTGTCTTCGCTGCAGCACCGCAAAGGTCATGGTGTTGTAGATCAGGAACATGCCCACGATCAGCGCCAGTAGGCTCATGGCGGTGAGGTTGGTGCGGAACGCACGCGTCATCTGAACCATGGTGCCTGTGCGTGCCCGCGCGGATTCGAGCCGGGTCCCTGCAGGCAGGAGTCCGGCGATCCGCGCACGCATGCGTCTTCCTGTCGCGCCCCGCGGCAATGTCAGGTCGATCCGGCTGAGTTGTCCGATTTGGCCAGTAACGATCTGGGCGGTGGAGATATCGGTGATGGCCAGTCCGTCCTGCGCCACCGCCGCACCCGCGCTGGGAAGCAGGCCCGCCAGGACAATAGTGTGGCGGCGTCCGGCACAGCGTATGGTCAAGCTGTCACCCACTTTCAGGCCCATGCGGCGTGCGGTGGCTCTTCCGAGCAGCAGTGTTCCCGGCTCAGTCAGCAGTCGCCGGACGGCGCCTGCTCCGGTGCCAGCAAGATCCCCCGCGGTTCCGCTTTCGGCAAGGGGATCGACACCGACGATATGCAGGGTTTCGTCCTTGGCTTCGACATAGCCATCGACGATCGGGACGATCGATTCGATGCCCGCATCCACACGAAGATGCGTGTACAGGCGTTCCCTCAGACCACCAGGTCCGCCGATGATCTGGTCGGTTGCGCTGCCGGACACCGCCCGCGAGGACAGCCGGAAAGCGCGCATGGCGCTGGTATTCGCGAGGCCGACTGCGACCACGACTGCGACTCCGAGGGCAACGCCGAGTACGGCAAGAAATATCTGCCACGGATGACGGCTGAGAAAGCGGAAATTGGCGTGCCACACCACCCCAACCATCAATCTGTCACCGTGTCTTCGTTCGCGATCCGACCATTCTCGAGCGTCAGCACGCGGTCGGTCCGCCGTGCAACCTCGTAAGAGTGGGTGACTATAAGCAGTGCGCGGCGGTTTGTCCGGGCGAGCGATTCCATAAGCTGAAGCATCTGCTCGCCGGTTTTCCTGTCAAGGTTCCCGGTCGGCTCGTCAGCCAGCAGCAGAAGCGGATCGTGTGCCAGCGCCCTCGCTATGGCCACCCGCTGCTGTTCTCCCCCAGACAGCCGGTCCGGGAAGGCCGCGTGCCGTTCCTCGAGCCCTACGGCTGCGAGCAGTTTGCGTGCGCGCGTCTGATCCAGCCGGTTGAGCTCGATCGGCAACAGCAGATTTTCTTCTACTGTCAGGGTCGGAATCAGGTTGAAAAACTGGTAGACGAAGCCGATATGCCGACGTCGGAACAGTGTACGTTCACGCTCCGACAGGCGTGCGATGTTCACTCCGTCGAGCCAAATGTCGCCGTGGTCGGGACGGTCTATCCCGCTGATCAGGTTTAGGAGTGTGGACTTTCCACAGCCGCTGCGGCCGACGAGCGCCACCCACTCCCCGGGTTGTATATCGAGGTCGACTCCACGCAGGACCGTGCGTGTCTGGTCTCCTTCGCGGTAGCTGCGTTCGACGCCGCGCAGCGATACGACGGAGTGGGTCTGACCGGATTCCATGGCGTGATTGTCGCGCGCCGGGGCGATGTTGTCACATGGGATTGGGTTTCGGAGGCGGCCGCAGGCACAGGTTGTAGCGCACGTGCCAACACGCCCGGCATCAGTCAGCTGGCCGGTAAGCGGAGAACGTGCCGCGCCACGGGCTCCGACGGGGGTCAGATGCCGAGCGTGGCGATGGTCCAGCCGACACCCCCAGCGGTAACTTCAGGGTGCCGGCGTTCCACGACCTCTTCGATTTCGTGGACGCGCGTTTTCGGCACGTCCACCATCAGCACGATATCACCATGGCTGAGCGCGCCGCGCAGTTCATCAAGGTGGGTGTCCGGTACACGCGCGGCAAACAGCGCACCTGCGCTGAGGGTTGCAGCAGCTACCAACAGGGCAACCACGGACCACAGCATGGAATTCCGAGCCAGCGCTTGAATCAGGCCGATCAGCGCAAGGAAAAATACGATCAGGTTTGCCGCCCACGCGATCTTTTCGGCGCGGCCTGCAACATCGCGCCGCTGACGAGCTGTCGCGGGGGGCAGCTGGCTGAGGGTTATCCCGTGCCCGGGAACAGCATGGATGTGGCCGTGATCGACTCCCAATGCTTCGATGTCCTGCATGACTTGCAGGGCGTGGGCCTCGTCCGGCAATACGAAATACAGCCTGCGATACATGTTGCCTCCTTTGCCCGGGCGCCGATTCGCGATGCGGCTACCGCCGCTCGCCGCCGATCCGGACATGAGGGTGGCACTGTTTCATGAGGTTGCGGCCACGTTTTTCAATGGCATGAATTGTGTGTCTTTATATCTCCTGGTTGCAGCGTGGTCGATCCGTTTTGTTGACTCGCCCCTTTGCGGACAAGTTTCCTGTTGCTGCAAGATTAGACTTTCCGGCAGCCGTGGTGTTCCTGTTCCGGGGCGTGCCCGGTTGCCGGAACCCGGGCTTGGCTGTGCCGCGTCGCGAGATGTGTCTGGCTGGTTCGGGAGGGTTGGCGACTTGCGTCTGTCCCGGATCTATATATAATCACAGTACTGGATATAAATACAGGATACCGGTACGATAATGGATACTCTGACTTCGCGCCAGACGCAGATCCTGCGCATGATACGCCGCTTCATGGCGGATTCCGGTCGGCCGCCGACACGTCAGGAGATTGCCGCTGCCCTCGGCTTCCGGTCACCGAATGCGGCCGAAGATCACCTGCGGGCGCTTGCACGAAAGGGGGCGATCGAGCTTATACCGGGCACTTCGCGCGGCATCCGCCTGAAGGAGGAGGAGGGGCTGCCGGTAGTGGGCAGGGTAGCGGCGGGCAACCCGATACTGGCAGAAGAGCACATCGAGGGCCGGTACCGGATTGATCCGGGGCTTTTCCGGCCACGCGCTGATTATTTTCTGCGGGTTCGCGGCCACAGCATGCGCGATGCCGGTATTCTGAATGATGACCTGCTCGCGGTGCACCGTACACCCGAGGCAGATAATGGCCAGATCGTGGTGGCACGCCTGACAGACGAAGTTACCGTAAAGCGTTTCCAGCGCCGTGGCTATCAGGTACGGCTGTTGCCGGAAAATCCTGATTTTGGGCCCATCGATATCGATCTGCGGCACGATGCCTTCGTTATCGAAGGCATCGGTGTCGGCATCCTGCGCAACGGCAAACTCCAGTGAGCCTGCAAGACCTGATGCTGGGTGCCGAGGTCTGGCGTGCCGGTGCCGCCTCAGACTTTGCGCGGGGTCTGCCCAGCGGGTTTCCGCAGCTGGATGCACTGCTCCCCGGGAACGGCTGGCCTTCCGGTATGCTCACGGAAATCCTGATTCCGTGTCCGGGCATCGGCGAATTGCAGCTGCTTCTGCCTGCGCTCGCGCGACTGAGCCACGGCAGACGCTGGATCGCCTTCATTGCACCGCCCCATGTCCTCTATGCACCGGCGCTGGCGGCAGCGCAGGTGGACCTGTCGCGGGTGCTGCTTGTCCATCCGCGGGCCACCGCCGACGGGCTGTGGGCTGTGGAGCAGTCTTTGCGTGCCGGTACCTGTGGTGCCGTGCTGGCCTGGCCGGCAGCCACCGACACGCGCGCCTTGCGGCGTCTGCAGCTGGCGGCTGAGGCGGGCAGATCTTGGGGCGTGCTGTTTCGTTCCGGACAGCCGGCCGCCACGGAAGGTTCTCCTGCCGCGCTGCGCCTGCAGCTTGTGCCGACCCCGGGCGGCGTCGACGTGTACATCCTGAAGCGTCGCGGTGGCTGGCCGGTTGGTCCGGTGACGCTGGATCTGGGTCTAGATCATGCTATGGCTATGCCTGCATCTGCCGGATCTTGCGCTTGAGGTATTCACGCGTGGCGCGCCGGCGGCTGACCCGCTGATCGTGGTTTATGGCCGCGGAGGACGTAAACGGCGGGTGGCGATTTGCAATGCTGCCGCGCGTTGCCATGGCATACGGCCAGGGATGGACCTGAATGCGGCATATGCGCTTGTTGGCGCGTTGCAGGTATGTGAGCGCGACGAGGAGTCTGAGCATGCCGCGCTCGACCGTCTTGCGGCCTGGGCCGGCCAGTTCACCCCTGTTGTTAGTCCGACACCGCCACAGGCGCTGTTGCTGGAGGTGGCTGGCAGTTGCCGGTTGTTCGGGGGCGTGGATCGATTGAGGGAGCTTGTCAGGCAGGGACTGGCGGAGCTCGGCTATCGTGCGTTTCTTGCCGTTGCGCCAACACCGCTTGCCGCCTCATGGCTGGCGCATGCCGGTCGCGAAGCTTGTGTCAGCCGGCAGGACGCGCTTGTCGCCGTGCTTGCTACCTTGCCGCTCGCGTGCCTCGGTCTGGCGGTGGAACAGGGCAGGACGCTAGGTGGAATGGGGGTGCGTACGATCGGCGACTGTCTGCGTCTGCCAAGAGACGGACTCGCGCGGCGCATGGGGCCGGAGCTGGTCGATATTTTTGACCGGGCCCTCGGGCGCATTCCGGATCCGCGTCCGGCATTTGCCATGCCATCCGTGTTCACGGGTAATTTGCCGCTGCCGGTTGCGACAAGCACGGTCGAAGGGTTGCTGTTTCCGCTACGCCGCATGCTGTTCGAACTCGAGGGGTTTCTGTGCGCGCATGATGCTGGTACGTGCTTCCTGACGTTGTCGCTGCATCACGCAGCAGCCAGAACCACGCAGGTAGGGCTCGAGCTCGTGGCGCCGTCGCGCGACACAGTCTATCTGGTCATGCTTCTGCGCGAGCGGCTGGAGCGTATCGCATTGTCCGCGCCGGTGGAGGAAATCTCATTGCATGTCACGGACCTGCACCCGCTTGCCCCGCGCAATCTTGATCTTTTCGCCCCTGTCCAGGCATCAGCGGAGGAGACGCTCATCGAACGTCTGCGTGCGCGTCTTGGCAGGGGTGCGGTGCGTGGTCTGGATCAGGTGGCAGAGCATCGTCCGGAACGGGCCTGGATCTATGCCGAGCCGGGATGCGGGATGGCAATCCGCAACGGGTCCGGCCGGCGGCCACGGCAGAGCGCGTGCGCGGAACGGAAGGCGGAAGGACGGAAGCGGCCCCTGTGGCTGTTGCATGAACCGGTGCCGCTGGAGATGCGCGACCAGTATCCGTACCTTGATGGCATGCTGGCGCTTGGCCGGGAACGGGAGCGCATCGAAGGCGGCTGGTGGGATGGGCTAGACATCGCGCGCGATTACTTCGTCGCTCGTAGCAGACAGGGGGCGCGGTTTTGGGTGTACCGTGAGCTCTCGGGCGAGCACCGCTGGTTTCTCCACGGTCTGTTTGGATGAGGATGGGCAACCCGGTCGTGGCGTGGGCTCGGCGCTGGCGAAGACTGGGGGATGGTCGCGAGGGCTTCAGGGGCTCGTCAAACCGGTCAACGGTGTTCCTATGAATCCGATGTGCGTGTGTTAATGGGCGCAATACCAGAGAAGCGCGAAACAGTGGTTTATTGCCGTGTCAGCAGCGCCGGCCAAAAGGGACGATCTCGCCTCTCAAGTTGCCGCCATGGAAACCTGCTGTCTTGCCGGCGCGATCCCTGTCGGTCAACGGGTTCAGGAAATCGGCGGGAGAATGAATTTCAAGCGCAAGCATCTCCTGAGTCGATACACACCGTATCGAGAAGTCCGTCGAATCCTGCTGGCGCGTTTCCCGGCGCAACTGAGCGTCAAGGGGCTTGAGTTGGTCGGGCAACCGCGTCAACCAAGTGCGGATAAATCCTATGCGCAGGTTTTTTAGAAACAGTGCGATCTCGAATGGCTGGCAACCGTAACTGTCCTGCCCGTGGCGAATTTGTCTGGCAACGGCGGCGCTACCGTAGAGAAGGTCTCTGCCGTAGCCGGGAAAATCATGTCTGCCCTGCCCTGAAGGTCCGGGATTTCCGCGCCGATTTATGAGCACCCTGACCGACTACGCTGAGCTTCACTGTCTCTCAAACTTCAGCTTTCTGCGTGGCGCTTCGCATCCCGAGGAGCTGGTCGGGCGCGCTGCAGCCCTGGGCTATACGGCACTGGCCATCACCGACGAATGCTCGCTGGCCGGGGTGGTGCGCGCGCACCTGGCGGCGCGTGAGCGGCAGATCAGGTTGATTGTCGGCAGTGAGTTCGCGCTTTCCGACGGACCGCGGCTGGTCTTGCTCGCAACTGATCGTAGTTCCTATGGAGCGCTGTCCGAGCTGATCACCTGTGGCCGGCGCGCGGCAGGGAAGGGAAAGTACAGTCTGAGGCGCGCGGATGTGGAGCGCATCGCCCCACGCTGTCTGGCGCTGTGGCTGCCCGAAGATCCCTGCGGGTCGGTGCCGGACGACTCGGAGCCTGGGTTATGGCTGAAGCGGTGTTTCCCCGGTAGCACATGGATCGCCGTCGAACTGGTGCGCGATGGCCTCGACGGCATGCGCCTCGCATGTCTTGCCAACCTGGCAACGCAGACCGGCCTGCCGCTCGTCGCAAGCGGGGATGTGCACATGCATGTACGCAGCCGGCGCGCCCTGCAGGACACGCTTACCGCCATACGACTGGGCGTGCCGCTGGACGAGGCTGGCTGTGCGCTCAATTCCAACGGCGAACGCCACCTGCGCACCCGCCGGGTTCTGGCGCGCATCTACCCGCCGGAGCTGCTTGCGGAAACGAAACGCATCGCCGAGCGTTGTCATTTCTCCCTGGATGAGCTGCGTTACGAGTACCCGGAAGAGCTGGTTCCGGCAGGAGAGACGCCAGCCGTTTACCTGGAACGGCTGGTCGCCGAGGGCCTGAACCGGCGCTGGCCCGCCGGCGTGCCGGACCGGGTACGCCAGCTGGTGGCGTATGAGCTTGCGCTCATCGCCGAGCTTGGCTACGAGCCGTATTTCCTTACCGTGTATGACATCGTGCGCTTCGCCCGCTCGCGCGACATTATCTGCCAGGGGCGCGGCTCTGCGGCCAATTCCGCGGTGTGTTACTGCCTCGGCATCACCGAAGTCGATCCGGACCGCATTCAGACCCTGTTCGAGCGCTTCATATCGAGGGAGCGCAACGAGCCGCCTGACATAGACGTAGACTTCGAACATGACCGACGAGAGGAAGTGATCCAGTACGTCTTCGGAAAGTACGGCCGCAGTCGCGCGGCCCTCACAGCCACCGTGATCACATACCGTCTGCGCAGCGCAGTGCGCGATGTGGGCAGGGCGCTGGGGCTGGCGCCGGAGCAGCTGGACCGCCTGACAGCAAGCCTCCAGTGGTGGGATGGTCGCAATGTCGTTCCGCAGCGTCTCGCGGAAGCCGGCTTCGACCCGGAAAATCCCGCAATCCAGCGGCTGCTGGCGCGGATACAGGAGCTCCTTGGATTTCCGCGACATCTGTCCCAGCATGTCGGAGGTTTCGTGATTGCGCGCGGACCGCTATCGTCTCTTGTGCCGATCGAAAACGCCGCCATGCCCGAGCGCACTGTGATCCAATGGGACAAGGACGATCTTGATGCGCTGGGTCTGCTGAAGGTTGATTGTCTGGCGCTCGGGATGCTCAGCGCCATCCATCGCGCTTTTGATCTCATAGAGAAGGTGCGGGGACGCCGGCTCACGATGGCCAGCGTTCCGGCCGAGGATCCCGCTGTGTATGCCATGATCCGGCGGGCCGACACGGCGGGTGTGTTTCAGATCGAGTCGCGTGCGCAGATGGCAATGCTTCCGCGGCTCAGGCCCAGCTGCTTCTACGACCTTGTGATCGAAGTGGCCATCGTGCGGCCGGGTCCGATCCAGGGCGGAATGGTGCATCCCTATCTGCGTCGTCGTCGGGGTGAGGAGCCGGTTAGCTACCCTTCCAAGGCCGTGCGCAAAGTGCTCATGCGTACGCTGGGCGTGCCGATTTTCCAGGAACAGGTGATCAAGCTTGCCATGGTGGCGGCGGGATTCAGTGCCGGGGAGGCTGATCGTCTGCGCCGCGCCATGGCTGCCTGGCGCCGGCGCGGCGGCCTTGAGACCTTCGAGCAGCGCCTGATCGATGGCATGCGCGAAAACGGCTATGCCGAGGAATTCGCGCGCCAGATTTTTGCCCAGATCAGAGGTTTCGGAGAATATGGGTTTCCCGAATCCCATGCCGCGAGTTTCGCTCTGCTGGTGTATGTGTCCGCGTGGCTGAAATGCCACGAACCGGCGGTGTTCCTGTGCGCACTGCTGAACAGTCAGCCGATGGGGTTCTATTCCCCGGCGCAGCTGGTCCAGGACGCCCGGCGCCACAGCGTGGAAGTCCGTCCTGTGGATGTGTGCGTCAGCAGCTGGGATTGCACGCTGGAGACCGGACGTGTTTCCGCACCCGCGGTACGGCTGGGACTGGGCCTGGTCCGGGGGTTCTCGCGTTCCGGGGCGCGACGCCTGGTCGAGGTGCGGACACAAGCGCCATTCACCGGCGTCGCGGACCTTGCCCGGCGGGCGCGTCTGGTGCGGCGCGATCTCGACGCGCTCGCTGCTGCCGGGGCACTTGCCGGTCTGGCTGGTCACCGGCATTTGGCGCGCTGGGCGGTTGCCGGCGTGGAACCGGACCTGCCGCTGCTCGAGGGCGTCGATATCGCCGAAGCGCGACCGCTGCTGCGCCCGCCCACAGAAGGCGAGGATATTGTCGCCGATTACGCCAGCATCGGGCTCAGCCTGCATCGCCATCCCCTGGCCTTGCTGCGTTTGCGTCTGGAGCGCCTCGGAGCCTGCAGTGCCGCTGTGGTGCATGGATTTTCCGGCGGCAGCCATGTATGTACCGCCGGTCTGGTTACAGGACGTCAGCGTCCTGGCAGCGCCAGGGGCGTCATTTTTGTGACACTGGAGGACGAGACCGGTCATATCAATGTCATCGTCCGGCCGGCGGTGGCGGAGCATGAACGCAAAGCGCTGCTGGGCGCGCGCCTGCTGGTGGTGACCGGGGAAATCCAGCGGGATGGAGAGGTGCTGCACGTGATCGCCCGGCATTTGGAAGACCGTTCGGAGCTGCTCGGCGTCCTTGCCACGCATTCGCGTGACTTTCATTGAAACATGGGCACATCCGCCGGCTCCGGCATAGGCCTGGAGTCCGAGAGGAGGAATGCGATTTTAACTATTTTCCTGCCTTGTCGTGCAAGGATGTAACCGTGGCACCACCAACTGCATTGCGTCAGGGTACATGCAGGTTCTTGCTTGAAACCCGTGCAACGTGACCACGCCGCTTGACACGGTCGACCCAAAAATGAGGAAATCCGAAGTCCGCAATGGCATGAAATGCCTCATGCCGACAAGGAACTTCGGAGCTCGATACGCAAACTTCCGATCTAGATCCGGAACCCCGGATGGCGCCCGCAGTTCTGGGCCGCAGCTGTCCGGCTGCGGGGCAGCTCATCCGGTTTGTGGCCGTGGCGCTGGCGCTGGCGGTGCCGCTGCATGCGCAGGCCGAGGATCTGGCCGGAATCTATCGTCAGGCGGAGGCGTCGTCTCCGGCGATTGCGCAGAGTCGCGCACAGCTGCAAGCCGATACCGCCGGCCGTTCCGTGGCGCGGGCAGCATTGCTGCCGCATCTGTCGGCCGGTGCCAGCGCCGGCGTAAATAGCACCACAGTCAGCGGTGTCCTGCCCCAGAGAATTTCCGGATCCTTTTACTCCGACAGCTACAGCGTCACGCTGACACAACCATTGTGGGATGGTTCGGCTTACTCCGCCCTGCATGCTGCCGACAGCCGTATCCGTCGTGACCGGGCCGCGTTGGCGTACGTACGCCAGGCGTTGATCTTGAACGTCACCGAAGCCTATTTCGGCATACTGCAGCGGGTTGCCGATGCGCGGGTGGCGCGCCGTGAGAAGCGGCTGCTCGAGAGCCTCTATCGCGAGGCCCGGGCCCGCCTTAGGATCGGTGCCGGTGATATCGTGTCGGTTGCCCAGGCCAGGGCGCGGCTCGATGCCGCCAGGTCGGCACTGACGCGCGCCGACGATGCAGTTGCCGTGGCGGACCGCCAACTCGAGCGGTTGACCCATGTCCCGGTGACCCGGCTGTGCGATGTCCGGCCGTTTCTGCCCTATGGCCCGAACCCGGACCGCATGCGCCTATGGGTGGCGATGGCCCTGCGCAACCAGCCCCTTTTGAGACAGGCGCAGGCGCAACTGCGTGCCGACAAATATCAAGTCGATGTTCGCCGCCGTGCCGCGTGGCCGACGATCAGCATCTCTGGAATCGCCCAGCATGCCTACGGAGTTCTGCTGCCCGACATGCAGATGAACGGAGCAGGCGCCACTATAAACCTCGCAGTGCCGATCTATGCCGGGGGTGCGATCGATGCCGGTGTGCGCGAAGCGCGCGCGCAGGTCAGGGCCGAACGGGCGCATATTGCCGACCTTGACGACGGGATCCGCTTGGATGCCCAGATCGCCTTTTTGGCCCTGAGAGACAGCGTCCCGCAGTTCGAGGAGGCGCGCGCGGCGCGCCGCTCGGCGGCGCTGTCCCTGAAGGCGACCCGCAAGGGTTACGCCCTCGGTGTGCGGTCGATTCTGGATGTGCTCACGGCAGCATCCGACGCCGCGCAGGCGCAGCGTGACTATGAGCAGGCGCTGTATGGACAGATCATTGCGCGCGTGCGACTCAAGGCGGCAACCGGCATTCTGGCGCCGGCTGACATTGACGCCATCAACGACCTGCTGCGCCCGTGCAATGCCCCATGCAAAGGAACCGAACAATGCCAATAACCCGGAAGCGGCGCTTAATCCTGGCCCTGGCGGCAGTGGCCGTCGCCGGGGTCGGCGCCTATCTGTACATGCGGCGCACCGAGCATCCTGCCGGTGCCCTCACCGTCTACGGTTCCATCGACATACGGCAGATAGAGCTCGCTTTCAACGATAGCGGCCGCATCGCCACGATTGCGGTACAGGAAGGAGACCGGGTGCGTCGCGGACAGCTGGTGGCGACGCTCGATCCGGCTCGGTTCGAGGACGCTGCGGCCCAGGCGCGAGCCCGGCTCGGCTCCGAACAGCAGGTGCTTGCCCGGCTCCTTGCCGGCTCGCGCCCCGAAGAAATCGCCGAAGCGCGCGCGAACGCCGCCGCGGCTCTGGCAACTTGGCGCAATGCCCGCACGACGTATCGACGCAACGCCACGCTCGCGCAGGAACATTATCTGCCCCAACAGGCCAGCGACGATGCCCGTGAAGCCCTCGCGGTTGCCCGCTCGCGCTGGCAGGCTGCGCAGCAGGCTCTGCGACTGGCGATTAAGGGACCACGGCAGCAGGACATAGCTGCCGCCCGCGCCCAGGTTGCGGCGGACGCGGCGGCGCTCGCCCTGGCGCGCAAGGAACTGGCAGACACACGTCTATACGCTCCGGACGACGGTGTGATCGACAACCGGATTCTTGAGCCGGGCGACATGACCAGCCCACAGGTGCCTGTGCTTACCGAGGCCCTCGACAACCCGGTGTGGGCACGAGCTTACGTTCCGGAGCCGGACCTCGGCCGGTTGCGGCAGGGCATGCAGGCCGTGATCACAAGCGACAGCTTTCCCGGCACGCGCTTCGAGGGCTGGGTGGGCTTCATTTCGCCGGTTGCCGAGTTTACGCCCAAGACGGTGGAGACCACCCAGTTGCGCACCGAGCTGGTCTATCGGATGCGCGTCTATGCGTGCAACCCGCAGGCTCGGCTGCGTCTCGGCATGCCAGTCACCGTGACCATCCCGCTACCGGCGCGTCTCGTCCGGGGGCTTTCACATCACCCCTGTGATCGCTGAACCATGGCAACGTCCGCCTTGGCGTTCCGGGGGGTGGAGAAGCGATTCACTGCTGGCGGTGGACGCGTCACGGAGGCCCTGAAGGGTGTCAGTGTCGACATAGCGCCAGGTGTCATTACAGGCCTGCTCGGGCCGGATGGGGCAGGCAAGACCACGCTCATGCGGCTTGCCGCCGGACTTTTGCGGCCCAATAGCGGACAGGTTGCTGTCTTTGGTCACGATACCGTACGGGAATCGCACGTCATTCCCGGTCAGATCGGATACATGCCCCAGCGGTTCGGACTCTACGAGGAGCTGACCGTGCGCGAAAACCTGGAGCTATATGCTGACCTTCAGGGGCTCGCGCCAGATGCGCGTCGCGCACGTGATGACGAGCTGCTTGCTCTGACGGCCCTCGGACCATTCGGATCGCGCCGGGCCGGCGCGCTGTCCGGCGGAATGAAGCAGAAACTCGGGCTTGCCTGTGCGCTGCTGCGCACACCGCGGTTGCTGCTGCTCGATGAGCCGACGGTCGGCGTGGACCCGATATCGCGCCGCGAGCTCTGGGTCATCATCGAACGGCTCGTGCAGGAGGGTGTCACCGTGCTCATCAGCACCGCGTATCTTGACGAGGCGGAACGCTGTCACGATCTCGTGATCCTCGATGAAGGCACGCTGCTCAGCCAGACGGACCCGGCGTCGTTCCGGGCACCGCTCAAGGGCCGGTCGTTTGCGGTACGCACCGCGGACGGGGAGCGGCGCCGGCTGCAGAAGGGGCTTGCGGTACGGCCGGGAGTCATCGATGCGCAGCTTCAGGCGGGCGAGGTCCGGGTCATTTTGTCCGAGGGCGCCGCGCCGAGTCCGCGGCCCGGGGAGCATTGGGAGCCGGTGGAGCCGCGCGCCGAAGATGCCTTCGTGGCGCTGCTGCTCGGGCGGCGTGGTCACACGAAGCGCGAGGCTGCTCCGATGGAGACAGGTTCCGAGCCGGCGCGACAGCCGCCGGGCGTGGTGATCGTGGCCCGCGACCTGCGGCGATTATTCGGGACATTCGAGGCCGTCAAGGGAATCAGTTTCGACGTGTCCGCGGGGGAGGTATTCGGGCTGCTCGGGGCGAATGGCGCCGGCAAGACCACGGCGTTCCGGATGCTCTGCGGACTGCTGCCTCTCACATCGGGGAAGTTGAGTGTCGCCGGAGCCGATATGTATCACGCCGGCGCGGCTGCGCGTCAGCGTATCGGCTACGTGTCGCAGCGCTTCGTTCTTTATGGCAATCTGAGCGTGGCGCAGAATCTGCAGTTCTTCGCGGGGGTTTACGGCCTCAAGGGGGCTGTGCTCGATGCGCGCCTGCGCTGGGCCGAGACGGAGTTCGATCTCGGTCCGTTCCGCATGGTCAACGCCAGCGCGCTGTCGGTCGGTCACAAGCAGCGGCTGGCCCTGGCCTGTGCGCTGCTGCATGAGCCCCAGATCCTCTTTCTGGACGAGCCGACTTCCGGCGTGGATCCGCTCGCGCGGCGCGAATTCTGGGCACGCATCAACGCGCTGGCGCATGAGGGTGTTACGGTGCTGGTTACCACGCATTTCATGGAGGAAGCCGAGTACTGCGACCGTCTGGTGCTGATGTCGCTGGGCGAGGTCCTGGCTTCCGGTACGCCTCCGGAGATCCGCCAGCTCGCGCAGACCGCGGACCGCATGAACCCCACCATGGAGGATGCTTTCATCGCGCTGATCGCCGGACACGAGCAGGCCACGCGGAGGGCTTCATGAACCGCATGGCGCTGCGGGGCCTGGTCCGTAAAGAATTTCTCCAGATTTTGCGCGATCCGTCGGCAATCGCCATCGCGGTTGTGCTGCCGTTTGTCTTGCTGCTGCTTTTCGGGTATGGCGTTTCGCTCAACGCGCGCCGCGTGCCGCTTGCGCTCGTTGCTCCGAGTTCGTCGCAGCCCCAGGAATTGCTAGGAGGTTTTTATCATTCCCCCTATTTTGTCCCGCATCCCTATGCCACCATGAGAGAAGCAGTGAGGGCGCTCATGCGCCGCCGGGTGGACGGCATCGTATGGCTGCGCAGCGATTTCGGGCGACGGGTCCTGGCGCAACGCGACGCCGGCATTGGCGTGTTCGTCAACGGCGTGGACGCCAACAATGCCGGCCTGCTGGAAGCCTACATCCAGGGAGTGTGGCTCGGATGGCTCTCGCATCACGCTCAGGCGCAAGGTGCCGCGCTCACCGTGCCAGTCACAGCCGAGCTGCGTATCTGGTTCAATGCCGCACTGCGCAGCCGCAACTATCTGGTCCCTGGTCTGATTGCGATAATAATGACCCTGATCGGGGCGCTGCTGACGGCTCAGGTGGTGTCGAGGGAGTGGGAACGCGGAACCATGGAAGCGCTGATGGCCACCCCGGTCAGTATGGGCGATATTCTGCTGAGCAAGCTCATCCCATACTTTGTGCTGGGCATGGCAGGCATGGCATTGTCGGTGGCGATGGCGGTGTGGCTCTTCACCGTCCCGCTGCGCGGCTCGTTGCTCGTCCTGTTTTCGGCATCCGGGCTGTTTCTGCTCGTTGCGCTTGGAATGGGTCTTTTGATCTCGACGGTTTCGAAAAACCAGTTCATATCGGCAACGATTGCGATTGTGACGACCTTTTTGCCGGCTTTCATCCTGTCCGGCTTTGTTTTCGATCTCAATTCGATGCCGGTGCCGATCCGCCTGCTGACGCACATTGTCGCCGCCCGCTATTTCGTCGCCATCCTCCAGACCGTGTTCGGCGCCGGGGACGTGTGGCCGGTAGTGCTCGCCAATGCCGCCGCCCTCGGTGTCATGGCGGTATTTTTCCTCGGCCTCACCTGGCGGCTGTCGCGCAAGCGGCTGGACTGACCCGTGTGGCCGCGGATCCGGGCACTCGCCCGCAAGGAATTCCTGGCGCTCTTGCGCGACAAGGTTGCGCGCATGACGCTGATCGTGCCGCCGCTGCTGCAGCTGATCGTGTTCGGGTATGCCGCGACGTTCAACATTCGGCATATTCCCTATGCGGTCTACAACCAGGATGGCGGAGAAGCCTCGCGCCAATTGCTTGCCCGCTTCCAGGGCTCTTCGGTGTTTCGGGAGGTGGCTGTGCTCACCTCGGACCGCCAGATCGCGCCTATGATCGACGACAAGCGTGTGCTGCTGGTGGTGCATGTCAGTCCGCAGTTCAGCCGAGACCTCATGGCGCACCGGCCGGGCCGGGTTCAGGTGATCATCGATGGAAGGAACTCCAATACAGCGGCACTGGCGAGCAACTACGTCAATCAGGTTGTGGAGGACTTCGATACCGAATGGGCTGCAGACCATCATTGGCGAAGTTCTCCGGCGCGTCTCGTCGTACGCTCGTGGTTCAATCCGGACCTTCTGTCCAGCTGGTTTATCGTGCCGGGGATCGTGGGCCTGCTCACGCTGGTGGTTACCCTGTTGACCACCGGGCTATCGGTCGCGCGCGAGCGGGAAAGTGGCACATTCGACCAGCTTCTGGTGACTCCGCTCAACCCGGTCGAAATCCTGATCGGCAAGTCAATACCAGGTTTCGTGATCGGCGTGGTAGAAGCGACTTTGATCCTGGCAGCGGCGGTGTTTTGGTTCGACGTGCCGTTCATGGGGAGCCTCATGGCGCTGTATCTCGGGCTGCTGCTGTTTCTCTTCTCAGGCATTGGGATCGGACTGATGATTTCGTCTTTGTCCGTGACCCAGCAGCAGGGGGCTCTGGGGGTTTTCCTGTTCATGGTTCCAGCCGTGATTCTCTCGGGATTTGCCACGCCGATCGCCAATATGCCCCTGGTAGTGCAATACGTGACCTATCTGGATCCCCTGCGCTATTTTCTGGTGATCCTGCGAGGCACCTTTCTCGAAGGCGACGGCGCGGGAGTGCTCGGTTCCCAGTATGCCGCGCTCGTGGTTCTCGCGCTGGCCAGCATGACGGTGGCGGCCTGGCTATTTCGCCACCGTACTGTCTGATTCGGGCCGCGGCCCAAAAAAGTGCAACTTATTTCCAACCAGTTTGCATGAACGCGCGGTTTCTCCGCCCGCGCCGCGGCAGCCGGACTGTCCGGTGCCGGGGAGCAACGATCGAGGTGGGGGTATTGCCGCGCTGCCCGGCGCCCGTGGCATTCCGCTGTTGAGGCAATTCGAATCTTGATGGAGATCAATGTTCGTCGTTGCCGCCAGCGTATCGTGGCGGGGGCTAGGAACTTGATGCCGGATAGGCGCCGCATATCCCCAAGTGCGGCATTTGGGTCGGAAGCGCGCTTTCGGATGCTGGCTGTCGGCGGTAACGCATGGACATACTCACGGTAAACAGCGGCAGTTCCTCGGTGCGGCTCGTAGCGTTTAGAAGTGCGGCCGGGGGCCGGCTGGATGTAGTGGCATCTGTGCATGGGGACAGGGCGGTTGGATCGAACGAAGAATTTCTCGGACGCTTCATCGCGCAGTATCGGCTGACAGAAATAGCCGCTGTAGCGCATCGCGTGGTCCACGGTGGTGCGCGTCTGGTGGAATCGCGCTGTGTGGACGAGGACGTCGAACGGGAGGTCGAGCAGCTCGAACCGCTGGCGCCCCTGCATAACGAGCGGGCGCTCGGCTGGATTCGGCTGTGTCGGAACCGTTTCGGACCGCAGGTTCCCCAAATAGCGGTATTTGATACCGCATTCTTTTCCGGATTGCCGGAATCGGCGCGCAGCTATGCCTTGCCCCGCGAAATGACGGATAAATACCAGCTGCGGCGCTACGGGTTCCATGGACTTGCGCACCGGGCCATGTGGCGGCGATGGGCGGAAATGCATGATGCGCGCGCCGGGCGCGGACGAGTCATCAGCCTGCAGCTCGGTTCCGGCTGCTCGGTGGCTGCCATACGCGACGGCGTAGCCCTCGATACCTCAATGGGCTTTTCGCCTCTGGAAGGGCTGGTTATGGCAACCCGCTGCGGTGACGTTGACGCCGGACTGCTTACCTTTCTTCAGCGCAGGGAAGGGCTGACGCCGGACCAGACCGATCGGATTCTGGAGAGGCAGTCGGGACTCCTTGGGCTGTCAGGCCTCAGCGGCGACATGCGCGAACTCCTTGCCAGTGATGAGCCGGGCGCGCGCCGGGCAATCGAACTTTTCTGCTACCGGGCGCGGAAATATATCGGGGCCTACCTTGCGGTCCTGGGCGGCACCGACAGCATCGTGTTCGGTGGCGGTATCGGCGAGCACGCGCCACAGGTGCGCGAGCGCATTGTCTCCGGCATGGAATGGTGCGGTATCGAACTCGATCCGGCGGCAAATGGTGCAGTGCGCGGCGAACGGCGGATCAGCAGCGACAGGAGCGGAATCGATGTCTGGGTATTCAGTGTGGATGAGGCTGGAGAACTCGCGCGTGAAGCGCTGGGCGTCATGGCGCAGCGGTGAGAACAGACTGGAGGGATCGGCATGAAGAGCGCCAAAGGCGGAGTTTCGGGGGTCGGGGGTATCGGTCAGGAACAGGATGCGGCACCGCCGGGACCGTTGTCAGCAGAAGACCTGCGCAAGATTGATGCCTACTGGCGGGCGGCCAATTACCTCTCGATCGGGCAGATCTATCTGGTCGATAACCCGCTGCTGAAGCAGCCGCTTACGGTCGAACACATCAAGCCGCGTCTGCTGGGACACTGGGGTACCACGCCAGGGCTCAATTTGATCTATGTCCACATGAACCGGATGATCGCGAACAGGGATCTCAATGTCATCTACGTGGCCGGCCCCGGGCACGGAGGGCCGGGCCTTGTGGCCAACACCTATCTTGAGGGCAGCTACAGCGAGTTCTATCCGCATATTGCCCGCAATACGGACGGCATGCGCCGGCTTTTCCGGCAGTTTTCCTTTCCCGGTGGCATTCCGAGCCATGTGGCGCCGGAAACTCCAGGATCCATACACGAAGGCGGAGAGCTTGGCTATTCGCTGTCACATGCGTTCGGCGCCGCTTTTGACAACCCGGATCTGATTGTCTGCTGCGTGGTCGGTGACGGGGAAGCCGAGACTGGACCGCTGGCCACGGCCTGGCACTCCAACAAATTTCTAAACCCGGCCCGCGACGGCGCCGTACTTCCGATCCTTCATCTCAACGGCTACAAGATCGCCAACCCGACCGTGCTGGCACGCATTGGCAACGAGGAGCTGGAGAGCCTGTTGACCGGGTATGGCTATCACCCGTATTTCGTGGAGGGCTCCGACCCGGCGCTGATGCATCAGCGGATGGCAGCGACGCTCGATCGTGTCATCGCTGAGATCAAAGAAATCCAGGACGAGGCGCGCCTGCACGGCATCGCCCAGCGTCCGCGCTGGCCAGCCATCGTGCTGCGCTCGCCCAAAGGCTGGACCTGTCCGGCAGAAGTCGATGGCAAGAAGTTGGAAGGCTACTGGCGTTCGCATCAGGTTCCGATCACCGACATGCAGACCAATCCGCAGCATGTGAAACTGCTCGAACAGTGGATGAAGAGCTACCGCCCGGAAGAGTTGTTTGATGGAGACGGACAGCTGCTGCCTGAGCTGGCGGCGCTGGCTCCCAGCGGCACGCGGAGGATGGGATCAAATCCGCACGCCAACGGAGGGTTGCTGCTCAGGGAGCTGGACTTGCCTGACATCAGCGACTACGCCGTTGCAGTGCCGAAACCCGGTGCCGTAGTGGGTGAGGCTACGCGCGTGGCCGGAAAATTCCTGCGCGACGTGATGACTAGGAATCTTGCAACCCGAAACTTCCGTGTCATGGCGCCGGATGAACTTGCGTCCAACCGCCTTGACGCGCTGCTCGAGGTGACTGGACGGGCATGGATGGCCGAAACCCTGCCGGAGGACGACCGTCTAGTGCATGATGGCAGGGTGATGGAAATTCTCTCGGAACATACCTGCCAGGGCTGGCTCGAGGGCTACCTGCTGACCGGGCGCCACGGCCTGTTTACCTGCTACGAGGCATTCATCCACATCGTCGACTCGATGTTCAACCAGCACGCCAAATGGCTCAAAGTTACACGTACCGACATCCCGTGGCGCCGTCCGATTGCCTCCCTCAACTACCTCCTGACTTCCCATGTATGGCGCCAGGACCACAACGGCTTTTCCCATCAGGATCCGGGGTTCATCGACCATGTCGTCAACAAGAAAGCCGACGTGATCCGGGTGTACCTGCCGCCGGACGCCAACACGCTGCTGCTTATCGTTGATTCCTGCCTGCGCAGCCGCAATCGGGTCAACGTGATCGTTGCCGGAAAGCAGCCGGAGGCCCAATGGTTGGATCTGGACGCGGCACGTAAGCACTGTGCGGCGGGAATCGGCATCTGGGAGTGGGCGAGTAGTGACGATGGTGGCGAGACTGATGTCGTCATGGCCTGCGCCGGGGATGTGCCCACGATTGAGATTTTGGCGGCCGTGGATATCTTGCGGCGGCACTTGCCGAAGCTTCGCATCCGGGTGGTGAACGTCGTTGATCTTATGACCCTGCAGCCGAAGGAGGAACACCCGCATGGACTTTCCGACAAGGACTTTGACGCGCTGTTTACTCCGGACAAGCCCGTCATCTTCGCCTACCACGGATATCCGTGGCTGATTCACCGGCTCACCTATCGGCGCACAAACCATGCGAACATGCACGTACGTGGCTACAAGGAGGAAGGAACCACCACGACACCGTTCGACATGGTGGTACGTAACGATCTCGACCGCTTTCATCTGGTAGAGGACGTGATCGACCGGGTGCCCGGCCTGGGATACCGCGCGGCCCATCTGAAGCAGGCGATGCGCGATAAGCGTGTCGAGCATGGCGAATACATCAGGCGCCATGGGGAGGATATGCCGGAGGTGCGCGATTGGCAGTGGACCTGATGGAGCGGTTTCGCGCCGGCCCATAGGGAGCAGTTCGTACAAGCGAGGTACTCATGTTATGACAGCGACCGGGATTCCGAAACCGGAACAGATGCCAGCGGAGCTTTTGCCCCTGGCGGAAATGGCCAATGATATGTTTTGGACCTGGAGCCATTCGGGAGACGCCCTGTGGAAGCAGATAGATCCGGAAATGTGGACCTTGACTGCGAATCCCCACGTCATCCTGCAGAATCTCTCGCCCAAGCGTATGCAGGAGCTGGTGCACGATACGGTGTTTCGCAGCGAGCTGGACCGGCTGGTGCGCTCCAGACGGGAGTACCTCAGTCGTCCGTGCTGGTGCGATCGGGTGGCGCGCGCACGCGGCATGCGGGTGGCCTACTTCAGCATGGAGTTCGGCCTGAGTGAGGCGCTGCCGCTATATGCCGGGGGGCTAGGAATACTGGCCGGAGATCACCTCAAGGCTTCGAGCGACCTCGGGATACCGCTGGTCGGCGTGGGTCTGCTGTATGAGGAGGGCTATTTCCGGCAGACACTCAGCGCGGCCGGCCAGCAGCAGGAAATTTATCCGTATAATGATACGGCGAGTCTGCCGATAGTGCCGGCCGAAACCGACGCCGGCGGCTGGCTGCACGTATCGATCGAATTTCCGGGACGTCTGGTCAGATTCCGTGTATGGCAGGTACAAGTCGGACGGGTGGTGCTCTACCTGCTGGACAGTAATGATCCGCTGAACAGTGCTCGCGACCGCGGCATCACGAGCAGGCTGTACGGCGGCGGCCAGGAACTCAGACTGGTGCAGGAAATCGCGCTCGGGATCGGGGGCTGGCGCGCACTGGAGGCGCTGGGATTGCAAGTGGACGTTTGTCACTTGAACGAGGGTCATGCCGCATTTGTGACGATCGAGCGGGCGCGGGCCTACATGCAGACCCATAATGTTGATTTTTGGGAGGCGCTGTGGGCGACGCGGGCAGGCAACGTCTTTACTACGCACACACCCGTTGCGTCCGGCTTCGACAGCTACCAGCCGGCGCTGCTGGCACGCCACGGAGGCGAATATGCCTCGGGCTTCGGCGTCTCTGCGGCCGACCTTCTGGCGCTTGGCCGGAAAAATCCGGCCGATGCCGCCGAGCCCTTCAACATGGCCTATCTGGCCGCACGCACCTGTGGCTCGATCAACGGGGTCAGCCGCCTGCACGGGGAGGTGAGCCGGCGGATTTTCCAGGGCTTGTACCCGCGCTGGCCGCAGCGCGAGGTTCCGGTGGCCCATGTGACCAACGGCGTGCATGTGCCGACCTGGGATTCGTCTTGGGCAGACGAGATCTGGACGCAGGCATGCGGAAAGGAGCGCTGGCTGGGATCCCTGGATGACCTTGGTCCGGCTATCGAGGCTCTGGATGATGAGACCCTCTGGGCGTTTCGCGGCCGTCAGCGCGGCGATCTTGTGGGGTATGCCCGCGCGCGCCTTGCCCGCCAGCTCGGGCAGCGGGGGGTAGGGGCGCAGGCAGTGGCAGTGGCGCGCGACATTCTCGACCCCAACGCGCTGACCCTGGGGTTCGCCCGGCGGTTCGCCGAATACAAGCGGCCAAACCTGCTGCTGCGTGACACCAGGCGTTTGGTGCGGCTGCTGACTTCTCGCGACCAGCCGGTCCAGATCATTGTGGCTGGAAAGGCCCACCCCCAGGATGAGGAGGGCAAGCAGTACGTACGCGAATGGGTCGAGTTCGTGCAGCGACCCGAAGTGCGCAAGCGAGCCGTGTTTTTGGAAGACTATGACATGACGCTTGCCCAGGAGATGGTCCAGGGTGTCGATCTGTGGATCAATACACCCCGGCGCCCGTGGGAAGCGTGCGGTACCAGCGGCATGAAGGTGCTGGTGAATGGAGGCATCAATCTGTCGGAACTCGATGGGTGGTGGGCCGAAGCGTATTCACAAGATGTCGGCTGGTCCCTGGGAGACGGCCGGGAGCATTCCGAGTCCGAATGGGATGGGTACGAGGCCGAGGAACTCTATCGGCTGCTTGAACAGGAAGTGTTGCCTGCATTCTACGGGCGCGATGCCGACGGAATACCGCGCCGCTGGGTGGCGCGAATGCGTGCAAGCATGGCACGACTTGCGCCCCGGTTCAGCAGCAACCGCATGGTGCAGGAGTACGTGCAGGACATATATGTGCCGGCCGCTGAAGCCTACCGGCGGCGGGTGGCGGATGAGGGGAAGGGTGCACGCGAGCTGCGCGAATGGGAAGGGAATCTCGTGCGGCATTGGTCGGGAATACGTCTGGGCGATCTCGAGGCCTGGAATGAGCCCGGCGGATGGTCGTTCATGGTGGCTCTGTATCTCGGCGAAATTCAGCCTGAGGCGGTGCAGGTGGAGGTCTATGCGGATCCGGTCGATGGCCAGCCCCCGGTGCGCGAAGTCATGGAACGCGGCGCAGCGATATCGGGGGCGGTAAACGGATTTGTCTATCGTTGCCGGATCGCCAGCACGCGGCCGGTCGCGCACTTTACTCCCCGTGTTGTCCCATACCATCCCCAGGCACGCGTGCCGGTCGAGCTCAATTTGGTGCTGTGGGGAATGAGCGCGGTCAAGGCGCACCTAGCCCAGCCCGCAAGCCCGGCAGCCCTCACGGCACAGGCTTAGACCCGGGCTGTGGTAGCCCGCCACACGGCAATTCGCGGCGGAAGCGGTTACGTATCAGGAATGTGCTGTTCAGTCAGATGGGGCGCAGGCAATTCGGTGGTGCGATCCGCGGACGAAGCAACGCATTGCGTGCCTCCCATTCCGATGCGGGGTCCAGCGCGTCGAGCAGGCGGGTGTCACCGCCGACGCGTGCTGCGATGGGGACACCGTCGCGGAACAATATGCGATTTCCCGAGAGTGCCGGAACGCGTGCGCCAGGGGTCAGAATGCCGACGAGATTCAAGGGGTCGGACGCGCTGAGCGATACCAGTGTTCCGCCGCGGTCCGATTTTCGCGATGCACGCAGCGTGTCAACAGCGCCAGGCAGCGCAAATTGCTCACCGGTGAATCCGGAGACGAACCGTCCGCCTCGGATCTCGCCGCGTGCCTCCAGCCTGCGGTACACACGCAGCAACTCAAGCCACGGCGGCAGCCATCGACCTTCCCGTTCGAGCAGCTGCTTGAAAACCACGCCATAGCGGTGCAGCAAGAGGCGCGCAATCTGTTCGCCGGGTTCATGCCCGCAAGCAGATATGTCCCTGGGTTCCTGCTGGTACATCGGTTCCGCAACTCCGGTGGGCGGATCGAGCAGTGTCCAGCGTCCCGCATTGCCGGCGCCCGCAGAAGGTCTGCGCGATCGGCGGTGCCGGTCCCTCGGAATAATCAGGGCCCGCAGTCCGCTGAAGCCGTCGGAGTGTGCCAGGCCGCTCGCCACGAGTTCTGCCAGAGCCTCCTCTGCCTGGGCCCGCAGCAGCCCACTGCCGTGAAGGATATCCTCGAAAAACGAGGGACCGCGTCGTGCCAGGAATTCCGCCAACGCCCGTGCCCGCACCGATACATGTGTGCCCGCCGGATGCGATTTCCGGGCGAGGGCGCGCCACATCCCGAGGCGCTCGCGCGCCATAAGGGAGATGGGCGCAGTGCGCACGGCGGCGGTGCGCTCCCTGCCAACGGCCCTCGGTGGCGTGAGCCGAGCCCAGGTCACTTGACCGGAAAGGCACAGGGCGTCGAGCCACTCCGGGTCGTACGGCCGCATGCGGGCGGCCAGGATGTCGTGCTCCCAGGCATTGCCGGCTGCTTCGAAGCCCTCGAGCTGGCCGACGATGGCAGCCAGGGCTCGGGGGCCCTCGTGCTGCGCGTCAGGTCCCAGGCCGTGCCAGTCGAACAAGAACCGCAGGAAATCGGCTGCGCTGACCGGATCGATCTCGGCACGCAGCTGCCTGACGGTGTAACGATGAATCCGTGCCAGCAGGCGACGCTCGCACCACTCGCTGTCACCATCTGCGACGGCTGCCCGCTGCTCGAACTGCCCACGCAATACGAAGCCCTCTGCCTCCAGAGCCGTCAGGGCGCGCTGTGCTGCGGCCGAATCGACACCGAGATCACCTGCAAGGGTTGCAAGCGTTACCGGACCGAGTCCCTGCAGGCGCCCGCGAACAAGTTCGCGCACGGCTTCATCCGCAGTCCAGTTGCGCGCTGCGAATTCCGGTGGCGCGCTGATCGCCGGATCCGGTCGCGCTCCCGGAAACGCCGCGTGCAAAAGCGGCAGTTGTTCCGCCGCGACCCATATCGACAAAGCGGCAATTTTGAGCCTTGCTGCCCTGCGGTCTGCTACGAGACGCTCGAAGTGGTGGGTCCATCCGTTCCGGAGGCCTTCGTGCTCGGTGACGACCAGCAGCAACATCAGGGTATCGTGCAGCTCATCGGGGTTCTCAATCTCAGGCCACGCTTCCTGCCGCACGCGGCGTATGGCAGCTGGATCGAGCCGACCCAGATCGGCCGCAGATGTCGGGTCAAGCCAGCGCCGGCTGATGACCGCCTGAGTCCGGCGTTCCTCTAGCGGCGCATCGTCAAGGAAAGCGTACGGTTTGGCATTCAGGATCTCCCGTGCGAGCGGCGATGGGTGCGGCAGATCTCGGGCGACGACCGTCCTCTCGCCGCGTTCGATATCGTGCAGCAGTCGGACGAGTCCATTGACATCCATGGCCACTTCCAGGCAATCGGAGATCGTCTGATTCACGAGCGGATGGTCAGGAATTGCCCGGTCACCTACGATATTTTCGGCGCAGGCAATCTGGTCCGGAAACACGACCGCCACCAGGTCCTCGGCCTCCATGCGCTGCAGAGCGGGAGCGGTCCTGAGGCCGCCGCGGTTGCGGCGTATGGCGAGCGCAATCGTGGCATTCCACCGCCAGCGGACAGTGAACAGCGGAGCAGCAAGAAGCGCCTGGATCAGTATGCTTCGAACGCTGGTGCTCTTCAGGTACCGAGCGACCTCTTCCAGCGGGAAACTGTGGGTTTCACCCAGGGACAACACGATGGCGTCCTCGGTGGCCGCTGCTTGAAGTTCGAAGTTAAATTTACGACAGAAGCGCTTGCGTAGCGCGAGGCCCCAGGCCCGGTTGATTCGGCTGCCGAACGGCGCATGCACGACCAGCTGCATGCCTCCAGTCTCGTCGAAGAACCGCTCGAACACGATCGTCTGCTGGGTCGGCAGGGTGCCGATCATGGCCTTTGCCGCCGCCAGGTATTCTGTGATCTGGGTTGCGGCGCCGGCGCTCAAGCCGAGTCTCAGGGACAGCCGTGATACCGTCCGGGCAACCGACTCAGGACAGACCTCCGCAAGGGATTGCGCGATCTCGTCGCGCAGGCGCGAAACCGCGGCAGACAGCTCATCGCTGCGTGCCGGTGCCTCGCCGATCCAGAATGGAATGGTGGGCGGTTGCCCCTCGGCGTCCTCGACGCGCACGCGGCCCGACTCGATTCTGCGAATGCGATAGGATGCGTTTCCCAGCTGGAAGACGTCACCCGCCATGCTCTCGACGGCGAAATCCTCGTTCAGGGTACCAATGAAGATTTCCGCAGGCTCGAGGATTACCTGATAATCCGCGTTGTCGGCAATAGCGCCACCGCAGGTCAGGGCTGTCAGACGGGCACCTTTGCGGGCGCGTAGAATTCGATGCACGCCATCGCGATGCAGATAGGCGGAGCGCCGGCCGCGACGGGTGCTGATGCCGTCGGATAACATGCGTACTACATCGTCGAACTCGGAGCGCATGAGTTCTCGGTAGGGATAGGCCTGGCGCAGGCGATCGTAGATCCCGTCTTCGCTCCAGTCGCGTGCCGAGACCTCGGCGACGATCTGCTGTGCCAGGATGTCCAGCGGCTTCGACGGAACGGTTAGCCGGTCGAGTTCTCCGCGACGTACCGCATCGAGCAGCGCGGCACACTCCACGAGTTCGTCGCGGCTCAGAGGGAAAAGCCGGCCGCAGGGGGTGGCGCCAACCGCGTGGCCGGATCGCCCGACGCGCTGCAGAAACGCGGAAATCGAGCGTGGCGACCCAATCTGGCATACTAGGTTCACATCGCCCACGTCGATGCCGAGCTCGAGTGAGGCGGTAGCCACAAGCGCCTTGAGCTTGCCCGACTTCAGCCGCTGTTCAGCGTCCAGACGCTGGTCCTTGGCCAGGCTCCCATGGTGCGAGGTGATCTTTTCCTTGCCCAGGCGTTCGCTCAGATGGCGGGTGACGCGCTCGGCAAGGCGGCGGGTGTTGACGAAAATGAGTGTGGTTCGATGGGAAGCGATAAGCTGGCTTAGCCGGTTGTAGATTTCCTCCCAGCCATCGTTCGACATCACGGCGTCGAGTGGCGTATCCGGCAGCTCCACGGCAAGATCGCGGTCGCGGGTATGGCCGACGTCGACGATCGCGCAGTCAGTCGAACCGGCTCCGGTCAGGTATTGTGCCAGTTCCGATACCGGATTTTGCGTAGCCGACAGCCCGATGCGCACGAATGGCTGCTCGGTAAGGGCGGCCAGTCGCTCCAGCGACAGGCTCAGGTGGGCGCCGCGCTTGGTGCCGGCAACGGCATGAATCTCGTCCACGATCACGGTGCGGACCGAAGTCAGCATCCGCCGTCCTGATTCTGCCGTCAGCAGCAGATACAGGGACTCGGGTGTTGTCACCAGGATGTGGGGTGGTCGTCGGATCATCGCGGCCCGCGCGGCAGCCGAGGTATCGCCGCTGCGGACTTGTGCGCGGATTTCGTACCCGCCGGGCCGTAGAGGCCGGACCTGCCCGAGTATCCCGGCAAGCGGCTCGCGCAGGTTGCGTTCTATATCGTTCGAAAGGGCCTTGAGCGGCGAGACGTAGAGAACCCGAGTCCTATCCTCGAGTGGGCCAGCGTCTGCGTCGCAGACCAGGCCGTCTATGGCCGCGAGAAAGGCGGCCAGGGTCTTGCCGGAACCGGTGGGAGCGGCAATCAGCGTATGGCGGTTGCTCTGGATCGCGGCCCACGCGGCCATTTGTGGTGGCGTCGGTGTACCGAATTTCCCGAAAAACCAGGACTGAACGGCCGGGTGAAAACGAACCGTACTCATGCTAACAGATTATCATGCCGGGTCATGGCAGAATACCCGGTGACGGCGAACGACACTGGAAGCGGGCTCCTGGGCCTGCAATTCCCGGCCGCATTTCGGTTCCGAGTCCATCCGAATGGTTGCCGGAACCGCACGGCGCGGTTGCGCCGGTAGCCACGGTCCGGGCGATTCGGTAGCATTACAATTTCACGCAACGGAATGCAAGCATGCACAATGCCAGAGCGGCGTGACCATGCCTCTACCCGATTATCATGGCGGCAGCATCGTCAACCTCATGGCCTCTCTGGTGGCCGGCATGGGGGGAGGCGATATCGGCTATGTGCCGCTGGCGGCACTCGAAGCCGATGCGGTCGCACGTCACCGTCATGCAATATTGCTGGTGGTAGACGGGCTTGGATACGAGCAGCTGATCCGTACCGAACCCGGAGTGGCATTGCGTCGCGGGTTGAAGGGGCGCATCACGTCGGTGTTTCCGTCCACCACCGCGACTGCAATCACCACCTTTCTGACAGCCACCGCGCCGCAGCAGCATGGTCTTACAGGCTGGTTCATGTTCTTCCGCGAGCTCGGCAGCATCATTGCCGTGCTGCCTTTTCAGGACCGTCACGGCGGCGCCGGGCTTGAAGAATCCGGTATTGATGTGGAGCAGTTTTTCGGCCACCAGCCGGTGTTTGGCCGCATCCCTCGCCGCTGCTACACAGTGGCGCCGCAACGCATCATCGATTCGGCGTTCAATGCCGTCCACACCCGCGGCGCGACACGCCGCGGTTACGCCACGCTTCCACAGTTTTTCGATGCGATCGGAAAATGTCTCGATGACGGGGCTACACCGAGTTTTACGTATGCCTATTGGCCGGAGCTTGATCGGCTGGCCCACGAACATGGGGTTTCAAGCCTTCCAGTGACGACGCATCTGGAGGAACTGGATGCGGCCTTTGACTATTTCATCGATGCCATGCGCGGGCGCGACGCCGTCGTGATTGTGACCGCTGATCACGGATTCATCGACACCACCCCGGACAGCGTGGTGAACCTGCAGGCTCATCCGGTCCTGTCCGATTCCCTGGTCATGCCTTTATGCGGCGAGCGGCGCGCAGCATTCTGTTACGTGCACCCGGACAAATGTGGGCAGTTCGAGGACTATGTGACCACCCGGCTCGACCGCGAGGTAACCCTGGTGCGCAGCGCCGAATTGGTGGCCAGGGGCTATTTTGGACTGGGCACGCCGCATCCGCGGCTGAGCGAGCGGATCGGTCATTACGCGCTGATCATGAACGGGAATTTTGCCGTCAACGACTGGGTTGCCGGCGAATACCGGCACCTGGAGATCGGAGTCCACGGCGGCCTGAGCGCGGAGGAGATGTTCGTTCCGCTGATCGTGTTTACGTGCTGAATTCCGGTTCCACGGGCAGCGGCGACCATCCGACCGCCGCGTGCGCCATCGCTCGGCGCATCCGCCGGATCGATCCTGTTCGGGGTGCAGGTAACCGTGAGGGCCAGCAGCGCGCACACACGATGCCGGGCGGGATTGCATGCGTCCCCGGTGCAGCCAGTATACAATGTCGGTGCTTCCAGGCCGGCAGCTGCGACTCCAAGCGGACGTGTCGCGACGCTGCGGTGGTGGCGCATGGCTTGCTGATTGGGGCGGGTGGCGGAATTGCCGGGAGCACGACCGCGCCTGCACGAAGAACTGATGCCGCGCGCCTGGCGTCTGCGACATGACGAATGTAACGAAAGTCATGGCGGATACGGGCCAGGGCGCTGCCTATGGAGGTACAGCGTGTACAAGAATATCCTTGTTCCGGTGGATGGCAGCGAAACCGCAGACGCGGCCTTGCAGGAGGCCATCAGGCTTGCCCGCAGCGAATCGACAGGGTTACGAATTGTCCATGTTGTGGATTCCGCTACGGGAATCTGGGATTCCGAGTTTGCTCCCATCGACCTCAACCAGATCCGGGAAGCGGCGCGCAGTTTCGCGCGCAGTATCCTGGAGAACGCGCAACGGAAGGCCCGGGACGGAGGGGTTGATGCCGAGGTCCTGCTGCTCGAGATCGAAAGACCGGGTCAGCGGGTAGCCAAGGCGATTGCTGAGCAAGCGAGCGACTGGCCCGCCGACATCATCGTGATCGGCACGCATGGGCGCCGCGGGCTCGACCATCTGCTGCTCGGAAGCGTTGCCGAGGGCGTGATGCGTCTGTCACCAGTCCCGGTGCTGCTGGTCCGGGGCCATCACTAGCTGCAGTCTAGACAGGCGGACGTCAGTCCGGGACGCCGTGCTTACCGCTTGCCACCCACGTGGCCTGCGGACCTTCGAGACCCTCTTCTTCCGCATACACGACCTCGGTGCCAACATCCAGGTGCGCGAAATCCAGGTCGCGCAGGGAGTTCTCATGGAAGTAGATGTCGCGATTGTCGGCAGTGCGCAGAAATCCGTAGCCCTGGGCCGGAAACAGCTGGAACACATGCGCATGCCGCGCGGTGTCGTGTACTTTAACTTCCCCCCGTTCGCGTCGAACGAATTCCTGGAGTTGGCGCCGGGCGGAATCAAACGCATCGCGAATGGCGACATAGACATCCTCGTGCGAGTTGTTTCCAGAAGGATCCCGCGTTATGGCTATTTCGCCTCCAGGCACCGTGATGTCGATGCGAACCTGATAGCGTCTGCCCTGATGCTGGTGCCGGTGGGCGGTCTCGACCAAGACACGGCAGCTGGTGATCCGATCGAAAAACCGGTTGAGCTTGTCAGCCTTATTTCGGATTGCCTGGTCTATCGCCTCCGAATGGGGCATGTCACGTACGGTAATTTGCAGAGGAACGGTCATGGTCGGATTCCCTTTTGAGCTGGCGCGCCGGATCCGCAATCGCCCCTTGGCGGCGCGGTTCCCTGGCGCCCGTTTTCGCGGATTGGCACGGGCGTCCTTTCCTGAGGGGAGGTCTCGATGCCACGCAATAGCGCCGCTGGTGCCATCCTGTGCAGAAGTCTCCAGGCCTGGTTCGGCTGCCTCTGCCGCGCTGGCGTTCCCTGCCTGTCAATCCGCTTTACATCATCTTATACACAAATCCCCCATTTTGTGATTTGATCCAGGTCAGGCTTGGCATGGTGTCCGTGCCCCGTGGGGACGGCTGATTGCAGTCGGGGCGGGCGGCGTGGCGGTATCGTGACCGTTGCGGCCATGACGAGAGAGGCATTTTGAGGGCGCCTTCCAGCGTCGCCGGCGTCAGCGGCCGGCGTGGCGTTGCGCTCAGGACCGTACCCGCTGTCTGCGCGGAACAGTGGGCAATAACCAAAAAGGGCTCTCATGCGTTATCGGATCAACGGACCGCACCCCGGCGTTGACGCCGCGGGTTCCGGTCATATGATGCTGTTCACCGTGCTGCTGTCGCTGCTGATTGGCGCGATTCTGGTCGGTCTTGGACGACGGGGGCGGCAAAGGTGGGTGGTCTTCTGGGGCGGAACCCTCGTGCTGGCGGCGCTGATCTATCTGGTGGCCGTGTGGGTGGGCTACGGGTAGCGGCTAGGTCGGCATTATCTCCCGGCGGCCTGCGGCCGGAGCCGGGAACGGCGCGCGCCAATCATCCCGCGGAGCCCGATCACCCGGTTGACCCCGGATGACCCGGTTGACCCCGGATGACCCGGTTGACCCCGGATGACCCGGTTGACCCCGGATGACCCGGTTGACCCCGGATGACCCGGTTGACCCCGGATGACCCGGTACCAGCGGCCAGATCGGCCGTTCGCAGCAAGCCTCGGATTCGTCGGACCCATGATTCCGGTCCGGGGCTTTTCGCAACGCCTTTTCGGTGGTGGCGAATGTCACCGGAAAGCGCTGTTTTCGTTCCCATTGATTGTCGCAGCAGCGTGGGATATCTTGGGTGCAAGGCCCAAGCCCTGCCGTTGGGTCGATGCCCGCGGAGTCCGAACAATAATCGTGCCGCACCTGCTCGACGCCATTCTCGGGCGCCTGCGGCGCCGATTGAGATTAGCACATGGAAACACAGTTCTGGCTGGAGCGGTGGCAGAACAACGAAATCGGCTTCCACCAAACCGATGTCAATGCACACCTGCAGGACTATTGGGAGCGGCTACGCGTGCCGTCCGGCGGCCTGGTATTAGTGCCGCTTTGCGGACGCACGCGCGACATGATCTGGCTGCGGGCACAGGGATACCGGATCCTTGGAGTCGAGCTGAGCTCCATCGCGGTGCGTGACTTTTATGCCGAGAACGGACTGCAGGCGAAGGTGGACGCTCATCCGCCCTTTGAGCGGTGGGAGGCAGACCGTGTGACCCTGCTGCGCGGCGACCTGTTTGATTTGACAGCTGGCGATCTGGAAGATGTCGTCGCGGTATATGACCGGGCGGCACTGGGTGCTTTCCCTCCCGAGATGCGGCAGCGCTACGTCAAGAAGCTTGTTTCGATACTGCCGCCGTCGGTCCAGACCCTGCTGATCACCATGAATTACCCGCAGGACGCGATGTCCGGCCCTCCGTTTGCGGTTTCGGAACAAGAAGTGCGGGCCCTGTTCGGTTCAGAATACCGCATCGATCAGCTGCGCACCCGCGACGTCCTGGCCGAGAACGCCAGGTTTCAGAGGCGCGGACTGAAACAGCTAGTTGAGCACGTTTTCCGTATTCGGCACGGCAACCGGGCGAATCGGGAGGGTGTCGCCGGCGATGCGCTGGCGGAATCGGACCGGTGAGGAGTACACCGGACGGCAGCTGCCTCTGACTGCGGGATCGGCGGGGCCAGGTCGCGCCGCTGGTTTTGCCGTGGGATCTCACCCTACCGGGTTCGCGGGTATTTACTGCACTGGCACGAATGGCGCTTACCACGGTGAACAAAAAGCGCAGACTGAAACCGGTCCGGCGTGCCGCAGCACGTGTCCGGCTGGCGCCGCGCAAGACCAGGCGCGGACCTGGAGCTGCGGAAATGGCGCTCGGGCTGGATACTCCCGAGATGCTTGCTCTGGTGGACCAGGTGCGTTCTGCCGGCGGTGTTGCCATTGGCGCCTATCACGAGCCGCTGCGCGGCAAGGGGCTGCTGTTCGCGGCATTGCCGATCTCCGCCGTGCAGCCAACGCCATTCCAGAGAGATCTGTCGCCCGCGCACACCAAGCGTCTGGCGCGCAAGATCGAGGAGACCGGTGCATTTCTCGATCCGCTCATCGTCGTGTGCAGTCCGGATCGAAAGCTGTGGACGCCTAATGGCCGGCACCGGCTGGCGGCTGCCAAGGTGCTCGGGCTGCGCCAGATCACGGCCATCGTCTCTCCGGACGAGGAATTGGCGTTTCGTGTTCTGGCGCTGAACACTGAAAAGCCACACAATCTCAAGGACCGCAGTCTCGAAGTGATCCGCATGGCGCGAAACCTCGCCAGTCGCAAGCCGATGGCCCGGGAGTCGGATTTTGCCGCCGAGTTCGAGTCCCCGGAATTGCTGACCCTGGGGCTTGTCTACGAGAATAACGGCCGGTTTGCAGGTGGCGTTTATGGCCCGTTTCTGCGCAAGGCCGAGCGCTTCAGCGAGCGTCGGTTGCCGGCCAGCATCCGCGAGCGGCAGGGGTTTGCAGCGCGAATCGAGGCCATCGATGCCGAAGTGCGGCGGATTATTGCCGGTCTGCAGGCCCGTGGGTTCAAGTCACCCTATCTTCGCAACTATATTGTGGCGCGCATCAATCCGCTGCGATTCATCCAGGTCAAAAAGGACACTCCCGCTCCGCCAATGCCCCTCGCCGCAGCGCTCACACGCATGGCTGCCGCTGCCCGGAAATTCGACGCCGGTTCCGTCAGGCTCGCGGATGTCGCGCTGGTGGCGGCCGCCGCGGCGGACGAGGGCTAGCATCCGCGGTGGTGGTTGGTCCGATTGCCGGAACCGGGATTTGTCCGCCCTGGTGCGGGTCTGCCATTTGTCCGGATTCCAGTCCGGGCTTGCCAATGTGATTCTGGTACACTGTGGCAGCACGTTCTGCAACCATCGGTAAGGAGTTTTGACATGAAGGATGCCGAAAGGGACTCGGATGAGGTTTTCAATGAGGCATTTCATGGGGCGGTAGAACTCGGGAACCGCCAGGCAAACGGCGATGAGGCGGCGGATCAGTGGGATATCGCAGATGGTCTTCTTGCCGGTGCCGTACAGTACTGGCTTTATTCACGCCAGCCCTGCGGGGATCCGCGTTGTGAGGACTGTGCGTCCATCAGCACTGCCGATCTGCGTCTGGCTGAATTGCAGCGGTTGGTAAAGCAGTTTGCCGAGGAAAGCGAATACTATCATTCGCCGTCCGACACCAACGCCGGACGGGCTTAGCTAGTTTCCTGTCCGGCACCGGGCGGATTCAAGGACTGATCCGGACGGTCGGTAATCTGCAGGCGCCCGGCAGATTTACCGGGGGTGGCATCAGGCAGGGTTCCGACCGGCTTCAGCACGCACGAGGCGGTCATTGCGGTAGTCGTCGAACGCTTGGCGGATCTCATCTTCGGTGTTCATGACGAACGGCCCGTACTGGACGACCGGCTCGTTCAGCGGGCGGCCCGCGACCAGGATCAGGCGCGCGCCGTGCTCGCCGGCAGCGAGGGCAATCTGGTCGCCCGGTCCGAATGCCACCAGATTGTGGGCGGCGACCCTCTGTCCGCCAACACCGGTTTGTCCTTCAAATACGTACAGGAACGTGTGCAGGTCGGGATGCAGGCGATGGCTGAACTCGCTGTCCGGCGCAAGGGACACGTCCAGATAGGTGACGTCGGTATGCGGGTCATCGACCGGACCGCGTCGCATCGCATACTCTCCGCTGATGACCTTGACCCGAGTTCCGCCGGCATCGACAGTTGGTATCTGTGCAGCCGGAAAATCCTGGTAGGCGGGACGGCTCATCTTTTCTGCTGCCGGTAAGTTGATCCAAAGCTGGAAGCCCCGCATGAGGCCGTTGCTCTGCTGCGGCATTTCGGAATGGATGACGCCGCTTGCCGCCTTCATCCACTGGATTCCGCCAGCGCGCAGGTCTCCCCGGTTGCCCATGCTGTCCTGGTGCAGCATGTGTCCGTCCAGCATGTACGTGAGCGTGATGAACCCGCGGTGGGGGTGATCCGGAAATCCGGCGATGTACTCATCCGGAATGTCGCTTCCGAAATGATCCAGCATCAGGAATGGATCGAACTGTTGCAGAGCCGGAGTTCCGAGCGTTCTGTGAACGGTCACCCCGGCGCCTTCGGAAACGGTCAGCGCCGGAACGACCTGTTCGATTTTGCGTATGGTCACCTGGCTGGTGCTCCCGGTAGTGGCAGGCCCCTGCTGGAAATTGCGGGCTCCGCTGCAGTGGAGGGATTCTGCGCCAGGAAAGTCCGGCGCTCAAGCCGTACGGGAGGTCTCCGGAACAGTTGGAAATTAGCCCCGAAAGACGCGGGAACCGGCGTGCGAACGCAGGCGAAACCTGCGACACAATGTGACCCGGCTGCAGGGGGCAGGATCGCGCGCCGTTCATCGCCCGCCGTAATGGTCTTGAGCCGGTGGCCATCCCGGGACAATGCATCGACGGCGGGGGACCGCTGCGCGGCCTGCAGACGATGAGCCGGTTTATCCGGGTCCGGAGCACCAGGCAGGGTAAAAGGGGTCATGCCCAGCGTCGTCCTGATAGTCAGCATCCGCGATGCCGGTGACCGGCCGCAGGGCCGCGTCGGCGCAGAAACCGGGCGAGCGCCCGTGCTGTGTGGGAGCGGCGCCTGTGGCGTACGGCATCGGGTGCGCCCTGAGCGATGATGCGTCCGCCTCTGCCACCGCCTTCCGGTCCGAGGTCTATGATCCAGTCCGCTTCGGCGATGATGTCCAGGTTGTGTTCAATTACCATAACGGTGTTGCCGGAAGAAACAAGTCGGTGTAGCACGCGTATGACATTTTCCACATCCGCCATGTGCAGCCCGACAGTAGGTTCATCCAGAAGGTACATCGTATGGCGGCTTGGGGTGACGGCCGCTGTCAGCGGTTGCGGGTCCGCGGCCGGCGCGGTTCTGGCCAGTTCAGTCACCAGCTTGATACGCTGTGCTTCGCCTCCTGAGAGCGTTGGGCTGGGCTGACCGAGAGTCAGATATCCGAGTCCGACATCCTGCAGCAGCCGCAGCGCCCGATGAATGCGTTCCTGGGCCGAGAAAAACACCGATGCCTCGTCGACGCTCATCGCGAGCACATCGGCGATGCTTCGGTCCTTGAAGCGGACCATAAGCGTTTCAGCGGCGAAGCGGCTGCCCCCGCAGGCTTCACACGGGACCGTTACGTCGGGCAGGAAGCTCATTTCAATTTTCCTGGTTCCCTGGCCCTGACAGGCCTCGCAGCGGCCACCCGGCACGTTGAAGGAGAACCGAGCCGGAGAGTATCCCCGCAAACGCGCCTCGACAGTACCGGAAAATAGCCGGCGGATAGGGTCCCAGAAGCCGACGTAGGTTGCAGGACAAGAACGGGGTGTCTTGCCGATCGGGGTCTGGTCCACTTCGAGAATCCGGCCAATCGATTCTGTACCCCGGATAGCGCCGCATCCGTGTACCGGAGGCACGCGGCCGCGCCGCACCTGCAGGATGCGGCGCAGGTTCTCGTACAGGATCTGCCGCACGAGCGTGCTCTTGCCGCTGCCGCTCACGCCGGTGACGCAGACGAGGCGTCCGAGAGGAATATGTACGGTCAGGTTCTTCAGGTTGTTGAGCCGGGCATTCTCGATCGTGATGGTGGCGGTGCGATGCTTTCCCGAAAGATGTACGGTCCGGTACGGGTAGAGCGGATGACGCATCGGATTTGCCAGGCAGCGCCCGGTCACAGATTCGGGATTCGCCAGGAGGTCATCCAGCGTCCCTTCGGCAACCACGTGCCCGCCATTGGCGCCGGCGCCGGGACCGAGGTCAATCACATGCTGCGCCGCGCGGATGGTTTCTTCGTCGTGTTCGACCACCACCAGGGTGTTGCCATTACGCCGCAGTGCCTGGAGTGCCCCGAGCAGCATTCGGTTGTCATGCGGATGCAGCCCGATAGTGGGTTCATCGAGGATGTAGCACACGCCGCGCAGGTTGGAGCCAAGCTGGGCGGCGAGCCGGATACGCTGCGCTTCGCCGCCCGAGAGGGTGGGCGCAGCCCGGTCCAGAGTGAGATAGCCAAGCCCCACACGCGCAAGGAATTCAAGACGTGCGCCAAGTTCGGCCAGAGCGTCCCGTGCTATGGCCGCTTCCCGACCAGTCAGCCGCATACGGCCGAACAGCCGCGCCGCCGTGCTCACCGGCAGGGCGGCAAAATCGGCGATGGACCGGTTCTGGAAACGCACGGCGAGTGCCCCGGGATTGAGGCGCCGCCCGCCGCAGTCGGGACAGGTGCGCTCTCCACCCTCCCACCATTCGTTCCACCAGATTTCGTCGCCCGTCTGCGCGGCATCGAAACCGGGTAGCAGTACTCCGGTGCCAAAGCAACGGGTACACCATCCATGTCGAGAGTTATACGAAAACAGACGCGGATCAAGCGTGTCGAAGCCGCGCCCACACACCCCACAGGCACGATTCGTGGAGAACAGGACCGGCTTGCCGGGCGGGCGTCTTCGGCCAGCCGGCTCAGCCATCAGCCGCAGATTCCCTTTTCCGAGACCAAGGGCAATCTGCAGGGCCGTGCGCAGCCGTATCTCGCCAGCTGGTGCCACTTCCAGCGAGGCGACCGGCAGGTCGATGTCGTGTTCGTGGAAACGATCAAGGCGGGGCCAGTCGGAGGTGCTGACGTAGACGCCATCGACGCGCAGCCGGGTGTGGCCTCGAGCGCGGGCCCATCGCGCGAGATCCGTATAATAGCCCTTGCGTGCCGTCACCAGCGGGGCGAGCAGCGTGACCCGCTGGCCGCGATAATCGCGCAGGATCCGGCCCAAAATGGACTCCGCCGTCTGTGATTCGATCGGAACCCCGCAGTCGGGACAGTACTGAATTCCAAGTTTGACGAAGAGAAGCCGCAGAAAGTGGTGAATCTCTGTAAGTGTCGCCACGGTGCTTTTTCGCCCGCCACGGCTGGTGCGCTGCTCGATGGCGGCCGTAGGCGGAATGCCGCGGATCGCATCGACGTCGGGACGTGCCGCTGGCTGCACGAATTGGCGGGCGTAAGCGTTGAGTGACTCCAGGTAGCGGCGCTGTCCCTCGGCGAAGAGTATGTCGAAAGCAACAGTACTCTTTCCCGAACCGGATATGCCTGTGATCACCGTGAACCGGTCGCGGGGTATCGCAAGGTCAACGCCCTTGAGGTTGTGTTCACGGGCATTCCAGATCCGGATGGCCCTGTCTTCCGTTTGTGGCCGCGGCGCCGGGGACTGCGTCGTGTCTTCGCAATGGCGGCCTGCGGACGGGGTGCCGTCTTGCATCGTGGCCATGTATTCGTGCAGCGCCCTGCCGGTGTGGCTCGCGGCATGCCGGCATATCTGTTCCGGTGTGCCGGCGCAGACCACTGTGCCGCCGCCTTCGCCACCTTCTGGACCGAGATCGATGATCCAGTCGGCACAGCGGATGACGTCCAGGTTGTGTTCGATGATGACCACGGAGTGTCCCTCGGCCATGAGCCGGTGGAATGCGCGCAGCAGTGTGGCGATGTCATCGAAGTGCAATCCGGTTGTCGGTTCGTCGAATAGAAACAGCGTGGGCAGGTTCGGGGCACGTTGCCGGCGCGCCTCGGACAAATGGCCGGCGAGCTTTAGGCGCTGGGCTTCGCCGCCGGACAGCGTCGGGACAGGCTGTCCCAGCCTGAGATAGGACAGCCCGACGGCTGCCAATGGTTCGAGCATGCGCTGCAGTTCCCCGTGGTCAGCAAAGAAATGCATTGCCTCCGATACGGTCATATCCAGCACGTCAGCAATCGATACCGCGGCCGGGGGCAGGACAGTCCGGGACGAGGCGCCGCCGCGGGCACCGTCGACGCGCCCGACGCTCCTTTCTTCGGGAAGCAGCTTCACTTCCAGAGTTTCATTGCGGTAGCGCCGGCCGTCGCACTCCGGGCAGCGGATGTAGACGTCGCTCAGAAACTGCATCTCCACGTGCTCGAAACCCGAGCCTTGGCAGGCGGGGCAGCGGCCGGTGCCCGAATTGAAGCTGAACGTGCCGGCCGTATAGCCGCGCTGGACTGCAAGCGGCTGTGCCGCAAAAAGTCTTCGTATCGGGTCGAGCGCACCCACGTAGCTTGCCGGGTTGGAACGCGAAGTCTTTCCGATCGGCGCCTGGTTTACCAGGACGACGTCACCCAGGTGCTCGTATCCCCGCAGCGCGCGGTAACGTCCGGCGGATTCGGCAGCTAGCCCCTTGAGATTGCGCAATGCATTGAAGCAGACATCCACCATTAGCGTCGATTTGCCGGAGCCGGACACTCCGGTGATGCATACCATGCGGTTCAGCGGTATCCGTACGTCGATGTTCCTAAGATTGTTCTCGGTTACGCCCAGGATCTCGATCGCAGGCGCGGAATCGGCGCTGCCGATCGCCTGCATCCGGTCCGGAGCGACGGATTTCTCGCCTCTCAGATAGCGTGCGGTCAGGGAGCGGCGCGATTGCAGCAGAGCTTTGGGGGTACCGAAGAAGACCACCCGACCGCCGCGCTCGCCCGGCCCCGGCCCGAGATCGAGAACGCGGTCGGCCCCGAGCATGATCTGTTGATCATGTTCCACTACCAGAAGGGAATTGCCGGCATCGCGCAGTCTCTTGAGTACGCCCATCATGCGTTGAACATCCCGCGCGTGCAGCCCGATAGTGGGCTCATCCAGGACGAACAACGCATTGACCAGTGAAGTGCCGAGCGCGGTTGTCAGGTTTATGCGCTGTACTTCGCCTCCGGACAGCGTGCGTGACTGCCGGTCGAGGGTTAGATAGCCCAGTCCTACCTCCACCAGGTAATCAAGGCGCGTCCGCACCTCGCCCAGCAGCAGCTTTGTGGCCTCGTCCAGCGGGGCGCTGAGGCGGAGTTGTGCGAATAGCTGCCGGCATCGGTCGAGCGGAAGGAGTGCGATGTCGTGTAGCGTCAATCCCGGAGGGGGCATCGTGCTGCCATGGTGTCCGGAATCGGGGCCTGTTTCGCGCGTGACCGCGACATCCGCATCCGATCCGAGACGCCAGAGCAGAGCCTCCGGCTTGAGCCGTGCTCCGCCGCAAGCCGGACAGACCCTGTAGGCACGGTACTTTGAAAGCAGCACGCGGGTGTGCATGCGGTAGCTTTTGGTTTCAAGCCAGTCGAAAAACCGCCGTACCCCGTACCACTTCGCCTCTTCCCACGAACCCTCCCCCTCGAGCACCCAGTGCCGCTGATCCAGGGACAGGCGGCTCCAGGGAATATCGGTGGGAATCCCGCTCCGGCGCGCAAACCGCATTAGATCCGCCTGGCATTCGCGGTAGCTTTCGGTCTGCCAGGGTTTGACGGCTCCTGCAGCCAGCGTTTTCGACTCGTCCGGAACGACGAGGTGGTAGTCGATGCCCATGACGCGGCCGAAGCCCCGACAGGTCGCACAGGCGCCTATCGGAGAATTGAAAGAAAAGAGGTTCGGAACCGGATCGTGATATTCAATGTCGCAGTCGGCACAATGCAGTCCGGAGGAGAAGCGCCACGGCTGGTCCTCGTCGCCCTGTGGCCCGATGGGATAAATTGCGACCTGTCCGCGGCCAGCCCTGAGCGCGGCCTCGAGGCCTTCCACGATTCTGGCGCGGTTTTCCGGGATCAGCCGGACGCGGTCCTGGACGACCTCGATGACGCCGGGATCGCGGTATCGCAGGTGGGTATAACCCTGGGCGGCGAGCAGGCTCGCCGCCTCGGCCTTGCTGAAGCTGGCCGGTATGCGGACAGTAAAGGCAATAAGCGTGCGCTGTGTCTGTGGAGAAGCGTGTTCCATGAGCCTGACGAAAATACTGTCTGGATTGTCGCGCACGACCGGTTTTCCGCAGCCCCGGCAATACAGCCGGGCGGCTCTGGCAAACAGGAGCTTCAGATGATCGTTCAGTTCGGTCATCGTGCCGACCGTGGACCGCGATGTGCGTACCGGGTTGATCTGGTCGATGGCGATTGCCGGCGGAATGCCGTCTATGGTGTCCACCCTGGGTTTGTCCATTCGGTCCAGGAACTGGCGAGCGTAGGGCGAGAATGTCTCGACATAGCGTCGCTGGCCTTCAGCGAAGACCGTATCGAACGCCAGTGACGACTTTCCACAGCCGCTCACACCGGTCACAACGATCAGTTCGTTGAGCGGCAGCCTCAGGCTGAGGTTCTTGAGATTGTTCTGGCGCGCACCTTTGATACGAATCCAGTCCGAATCCATCTGCCTACCTGCATCTTTGCGAGCATTCGCTTACCCGTGCACGCCGTGCATGGCAATGGACAGGTGTTGCATCATCTAGAAAATGGCTTGGTCCGGCGTGCAGACCGCGGAACGCAATGCAGGCTGAGCCGCGGCAACAGGCCGCATCCGGATGCGACGGATCATTAGGAACATACGATTTACTGCCGTGGATGTCCATGCCTCCATGTGAATGCAGTGGAGTCCGATGATCGGGTTCGCACGGTTGCCGGGTGATGTCCGCGAGCCCGCTCGGTGGCCGGTTTGCAGGCGGGTCCCGGTTCCCACCGGGACCGGCGGATGCCCCAGGCGCCACGGGCGATCGCGGCCAGGCAGCTGTTTGCGAACATGGTCCGGTACGCCGAGTTGCCCTTGCTTGTCAGTGCCTTGCAAAACGGAGCAGAATGGAGATCCAGCCGCGGCTGTGCGCCGCAAAGAAGCCGCTGGCGGGAGGCTCCGGCGCGACGGCCGGTGGCAAGGTCGGGAGGTGCCATGACTTGCTTTACGCGGACGATCGCCACCGGTGGTGGCGGCATGGCGGTGTACGAGGTGCTTCCGGAAGGGACGGGGCGCTGTCCGGCGATCGTGGTAATTCAGCACGCACCGGGTGTTGACCGGTTTCTCCACCGCATGACGGACCGCTTGGCAGAGGCCGGCTACGCCGCAGTCGCGCCTGATCTTTATCATCGCCTCGATCCGACACGCGAGGCGATGGAACGCTTCCGGTTGCTGAAGGATCGCGAGGTTGAGGAGGATGTCAGCGCCATTGTCGACTACCTGCGCGTTCATCCCCGAGTTGACAGCGAGCGCCTCGGGATAATCGGTTTCTGCATGGGCGGACGGGTCGTCTACCTGATGGCGGCGGCCAACCCGCACTTCAAGGCGGCCGTGGCCTATTACGGCGGGAATATCATGGTGCCATGGGGGGACGACGCGGTTGCTCCGTTTGAGCGCAGTCCGGAGATCCACTGCCCCCTGATGTTCCATGCCGGCGCCGATGACACCAATCCCGCGCCGCAGGATATGCAGAAATTCGATGCCGAACTGTCGCGCCTCGGCAAGCCCCATGAGTTTTACACCTACGCCGGAGCGGGTCACGCGTTCATGAATTTTACGAGCGCCGAACGGTATCGCGAGTCTGCCGACCGGGCTTCCTGGACGCGCACACTGGACTTCTTCGCGCGCCACTTTTGTGGCTGACGTGGGGCTATCGGCGGCCGCCGCCGGAGCGACTTGCAGCTGCCGGCATGATTGCAGCCGCGCTAGCACTTCGATCGATGCGGCGCACATCGGGCTTCGGAGAGATCTTGGGGTGTCAGGGCTATGCCCGCTGAAGCCCTGCAGGACGAATGGGTTGAATGCGAATTCCGGTTGCCAGCAGTCGCAGGGGAATGGTGTTGCGCCGCAGGACGTTTTGTTGATGAACGAGGAGGTCCATATCTATGGCATACAGCTACGAGGATCTGAAAGGGAAGACTGTCGCCGAACTTCGCGAAATCGCTGCAGGCATTGATCACGAAGCGGTAAAAGGCTATACGCAGCTCAACAAGGACCACCTCCTTGCCGCCCTGTGCAAGGCGCTCGGGATCGATGCGCATGAACATCACCAGGTCATCGGCGTGGACAAGTCCGGAATCAAGGCGCGTATCCGGGAGCTCAAGAAAAAGCGCGATGCCGCGCTTGCCGCAAAGGACGGCGGAGAATTGCGCAGCGTGTTGCGGCGTATTCACGATCTCAAGCGCGGAATCCGTCGAGCCACCGTATAGCGGCGCAGTCCTGCCCGGCCGGGCGCTGTCGAGTGACCGTGGTCCGACGGGGCGCCGAATGCGGAATGTGTTGCCATTCAGAGCCGGATTCCCTGCCGGCAAGGTGGATGCGGCCTGACCGCGCGGCGACCTGGACCTGAGGATGAGTCTATGCCAGATGATATCGATTTTTCAGTGAGCCCCAAGACAATATGCTTTCTCATCGACAAGGCGCATGAGTTTCACGCCAAGGAGGAAGTGGTCTTGCCGGACACGCCATTCGGTCCTGCCGATGACTGGGCCCTCCAGGTGTTGGCCGATCATCAGGACGACGCGGTCTACGCCGAGCTTAAGGCGACGATCAACGATCTCGAGCCCGACCAGCAGGAGTCTCTGGTTGCTTTGATGTGGCTCGGGCGCGGCGATTATGACTTGGATGAATGGGACCAGGCCGTGGACGCGGCGCATGCGGCATGGAACACGCGCACAGCCGAATACCTGATCGCGACGCCGCTTGTTGCGGATTATCTGGAAGAGGGATTGTCGCAGCTTGGCTACTCCTGCGAGGAATGACGGCTGGCTTCCTGTGCCATTGCGCTTGGCGGGCCACCCATGGTAGGTTTTCCCGGCACGTCCGTACGCTACCTGAAAGACATGTCAGCCTCCCTGATTTTCAGTGCCAACGAAGACGACTTTTCGCTGTCGGTCATTGACGCTTCCCATGCGCGGCCGGTGCTGGTTGATTTCTGGGCGGACTGGTGCGCTCCGTGCCGGGCCCTGACGCCGGTCCTGGAAAGGGTAACCCATGCATACGGTGGCGCGGTGCGGCTTGCCAAGGTGGAGGTGGATGAGAACATGCGCCTTGCTGGCCGCTACGGTCTGAGGGGATTCCCCACCGTCATACTGTTCGACCGGGGTATGGAACGCGGGCGCTTCAGCGGCGCCAGACCGGAGGCCTTCGTTCGTGATTTCATTGACGGTCATCTTGGCTGATTCGAAAGCAGCAAAAGTTTCGGAGCCGGTAACATGCAACCGGACAGCGACGGCGACGTAGCGCCCAGCGTGGATATGGACAAGAGCGGCGCGGCTGCATGCTGTTTGGTGCCCGGCGCAGCGGAGTTGTCAGCGTTGACCGTCGCGGAGATCAATCTCCCCCAACCGGTCGCTGACTTGTCTGAAGCCATGGCGCTTGCCGAACAGGAGGCCGGCAAACGGCTCGGCGAGCATATGCTGCTGTCATGGTATGATCGCGACCGCGATTTCGAGTCGCCCCAACACTCGAGCGAGTGCCATGCGGCGAGTGCGATCCCCGGGTATGTGGATTACGGCATCAATCATGGAGCGACGCTCAAGGTCGATGTGGCGGGCGGACGCTTCGTGTTTTTCTATCTTCCTCTCAGTCCCATCGATGGCGAAGCCGGCCCACAGACACAGACGCCGGCCGGAACGTAGCGACTGTTCCGTCACCCGCTTCCCGGCCCAGCGGCGATATTCAAAGGTTTGTGGCAGGCAGTTTCGCAGAGCGACCGCCGTGTCGTTGCCACGTGGTGGCGGGGGTGGCGCGTGCTAGCTGCGCGCGCTAGCCAGTCTCTCGTTGAAATAATCCGGTATCCGCCGGTCTGTGCTGAGGATCCAGCGGCGGACCCGCCTTGCGTCCGCGAATCTCGCCTCCCAGCCCCAGCCGTCCATCAGCACGATGATGACCGGACGGTTTGCAATCATGGTCTCCATTGCGAGGCATTGCCCGGCATTGGATGTGTATCCAGTCTTGCTCAGCTGGATCTTCCATGACCTGTTGCCGACCAGCAGATCGGTGTTGCGGAATCGGATGATATGGCCAGTACGGCGGTTGCTGACGCTGAACAGTTCGGTCGTCGTGAACTTATGGAGCAGTGGATAGCCGCCGGCCGCCCTGATGAGCTTGGCGATATCGGCGGCAGTCGATACGTCACCATTATACAAGCCGGTACTGTCGACGTAGCGGGTGTTGGTCATTCCGAGTGCCTGTGCCTTGGCGTTCATCGCCTGCACAAATGCTGCCTTGCCTCCCGGAAAGGTGCGCGCCAGCGCTGCAGCCGCGCGGTTGTCGGAGGCTGCGAGCGCAACGTGGAGAGTATCGTAACGCGTCAGCACCGTCCCGAACGGAAGACGCGAACTGGAGCCCCGAAATGTATCGCGATCGGCGCGTCTGATCGTGATCAGGCGATCCATCGGCAGGTGGGCATCCAGAATCACCATAGCGGTCATCAGCTTGGTCAGTGATGCGATCGGACGCTGGACGTCGTCGTCCTTGGCATACAGCACGGTGCCGTCCCGTGCATCTATAACCTCAGCAGAACCGGATCGAAGATAGAGCTGATACGGATCGGCGTATCGCAGAAACAGGTCTGCCCTGTTGAGCAGCGTGGCCGGAGGACTGGCAGCCGCGGCGGCCGGTACGGCCGCAGAAGCGGCGCGGGTAGCGGACGGCGCCGTCTCTGCTGCTGCCAAGGGGCGGGTGAAGTCGGTCTGATGCTCCACAGCCCATATTTTCGGAAGCAGTATCGCAGCAACGATGATGACGGCTGTCGTTGCCAGGGCGATGTGCTGCTTATGGTATTTCATATCCGGTCGGTTCGCTTTTGTTTTGAGCAAGGCATTTTCCGGGATCGTAGACTGCGCGCTTTTATGTCCGGCACACAGCCATCGCGGCATCGGGCGCCGCTGTCCTGCATATGCCAAATATAGCAGTTGGGGCTTGTCGAGAGTAATACTTTTTGACAATTGGCGCAGATCTGCCGTCGGGTTGGCCGGTGCCCGGCCAGTGGGCGCAGAACCTGCCGGCCACCGGCCGATTTGGCGGCGCCATCGCGCAGCGTGTACACTTTCCCGAACGTCGCTCTGACACCAATGGCTGCACGATGGCCTCAGATTCCAGCGAGCGCCTTGTAAGTTTCGGTCAGTTCGGATCTCTGCGCTCGAGGAACGCGCACTACGACCGCTCCGGGTCTGGCGATGCGCGAGCCGCATTGCGGGCCGGGAACCTTGCGCAAAGCCCGGTCCTGCGTACGGGATGAGGATCCTGGGTATTGGGCCCGCGGCGAGCTCCGGGAGCAGATGGGGCAGGCGGTGTCTGTCTGGAACAACTCTATTTGTTCGAGCGGGTATCGCGGGATCTGCAGTACCGCGTGGTGACCATTGCGTGCAATGCGCTGATGCTGTCCGGCGGGGTGGCCTACAGGCAGGCGGGGGTTGACCCGACCGAACGGCCCGGTTTCGATGCATTACCGGCCCTTGGGGTCGGCGCGCGGGAGATTGCGGTAATTGTCTGTCCGCGGCTGATTGCGAATCCTGATTATTTGCGCCTGGCTTTCCGGCTGCTGGTTTCTGGAGAAGCGTGCGCCGGGAGAGCGGCAAGAGCGGTGTGCGGCTACCCGGGACGAACGCCTGGCATGCTCAATGTTCGCAGACGGATGTCGGCGCCTGGCCGTGTCAGGATACCTGCGATGCGCGGTATGACAGCGGCCGGGTAGCGTGGTAGGGCCGCACGAGTTGGCGGGTTGGTAGAATCATCGGCCAGGTTCGCTCGATTCGGCGTCGGGCCGGGGCATCCGTTGCCGGGACCGTAACCCGGTCGGCACGCCGGTTCCCGGACCTGAGTTAGTCACTGGAGGTGGAACATGCAGGGTCCTTCAGCAGTACCTGTCATTCCGGTCGTGAACGCGCCCGATACCGGAGAAATACTGGCGCGCACGACCTCCATGACCGGGAACGAGCGAGAGCGGCTCATCGGTCGGATCAAACGGCTGCTCGGCGAGCAGAATGCCGTATTGGTGGCCCACTACTACGTCCACGAAGATCTGCAGACGATTGCCGAGCAGACTGGCGGGTTTGTCTCGGATTCCCTCGAGATGGCGCGCTTTGGCCATGAACATTCCGCCACGACGCTGGTCGTGGCGGGGGTACGTTTCATGGGTGAGACCGCCAAGATACTCAACCCTGAAAAACGGGTGCTGATGGCGGCACCCGAGGCGGAGTGTTCGCTTGATCTGGAGTGTCCCGCGGACCGCTTTGTTCCGTTCTGCGATGCCCATCCGGACCGGACCGTGGTCGTATACTCGAATACCAGCGCCGAGGTCAAGGCTCGGGCCGACTGGGTTGTGACATCCGGCATTGCCGTTCGTCTTGTCCGGCATCTTAAGGAGCAGGGCGAACGCATACTGTGGGCTCCGGACCGCCATCTCGGTTCCTATGTACAGCGGGTCACCGGCGCCGACATGGTGCTGTGGCCCGGCGCCTGCGTGGTCCACGAGGCATTCAAGGCGCAGGCACTGGCGGTGCTGAAGCAGCGGCACCCGGAGGCAGCGGTGCTCGCGCACCCCGAGTCTCCGGCGGGCGTGCTGGAGCTGGCGGACGTGGTGGGCTCCACAACCCAGCTCATTGATGCCGCACGCCGTTTGCCGCAGCGCTCTCTCATTGTCGCAACCGACAACGGAATCTTTCATAAGATGAAGCAGGCAGCCCCGGGCAAAGTTCTTATCGAGGCGCCCACAGCCGGGGCCGGCGCAACCTGCAAGAGCTGTGCTCACTGCCCGTGGATGGCTATGAACGATCTGCGCGGACTCGCGCGCGTGCTCGAACATGGAGAGAATGAAGTCCACCTGGACGAGGAAGTGCGAGTGAAGGCGCTGCGCGCAACCGCGCGCCTGCTCGAATTTGCGCGCCCCCGGCAGCCGGTTGCGTAGCGTGCAAGGATGGTCCTTTTGCTGGAGTCTGCGTCATGAAAGTCGGGGTGGTCCGGGAGATCAAGGACCAGGAAAGTCGCGTGGCGCTGACGCCAGCCGGCGTGCGCGCGATGATTGCAGCCGGCCACCAGGTTAGAGTGCAGCTGCTGGCCGGGTCCGGGTCCGGCTACGACGATGCGGAGTACCGTCAGGCGGGCGCGGAACTTGTGTCTGCCAATGAAGCGTGGGACTGCGATCTCGTCCTGAAGGTCAAGGAGCCGCTCGAACCGGAATACCGCTTTCTGCGAGGCCAGATCCTGTTCGCCTATCTGCATCTTGCAGGCGCTCCCAGGACCCTGACCGAAAGCCTGCTCGCGAGCCTGACCACGGCGGTTGCCTACGAGACCGTCGAAAGCGCAGACGGGCGGCTGCCGCTTTTGGCCCCGATGAGTGCGATCGCCGGAACCATGGCGGTTGCTGTCGGCAACCATTATCTCGCGCGCTCGGGTGGCGGCAAGGGGGTGCTGCTCGGCAGCATGCTCGGCCGCAGCCACGGCAGGGTGGTGATAATTGGCGATGGTGTAGTGGGAGAACATGCGGCGCGGGCCGCGGCCGGCATCGGTGCCGAGGTGGTGGTCTTCACGCTGAACCCGGCGCAGGCGGGCCCAGGCTGGACCTTCCCTCGCGACCGGATCCGGTTCATGGTCTCCGACCAACCGAGCATCACGCAGCAGATGGAGCACGCGGACCTGCTGGTGGGTGCGGTCCTCACCCGCGGCGCCCGGGCACCGCATGTGGTAACCGAGTCCATGGTGCAGCGGATGGAACCGGGGTCGGTGATCGTAGATGTGAGCATCGATCAAGGCGGTTGCATCGAGACTTCCCGGCCAACGTCCCATTCAGACCCGGTTTTTGTCCGCCATGGGGTAATCCATTACGCGGTTACCAACATGCCCGGTGCCTATCCCCGCAGTTCCACGCTGGCGCTTACCGACGCAACCTTGCCCTATGCCCTGCGACTTGCGCAGGGGGGCATCGAAGCGCTGCGCACGGATCCCCGCTTTGCCAAAGGTGTCAGTACTTTCGGCGGGCACATCAGCTGCCGGCCGGTAGCGGAGGCGCTTTCTCTCATGCAGCATTTCCGGCCGTTTGAGGACCTGCCCGGACACGATCGCTGATCACGGCGGTTTTCCGGCAATGGCGGAGCGGCTGCGGGTACAATCGCCGCGGTACCATCGCCTGCCCGGACAGCGTGACCCAGGTTGCGGCCGGCCCTGCACCTCGCTTTGCTGATCCGGACTGTGTTTCCGGGCTCCAAGCGCCCCATGACGGTCGGCGCGCTACCAATAATGACTTTGGATCCGCTGGAATGAACGCAAAGTACTGTGCGTGCTTGCGCCCCATGCAGCCCGGGATCGGGTGGAGGAAACGGGAGTAGTGCCGGCGGGCGGTGCGGTGGCCCGCCTCCATGATTGATCGACTGGCTTCGTGGGTGGTATTGCACCCGATTGCGGCGTCTGTCGCGGACAGCATCCGGTAGTCTGACCCGGTTCAGCCGACAGGAGCATCTCTCTTCCCGTCCAAATGAGCCCGCCGCGCGACGTGTGGCAGACGGTTCCCGCGATCGCTTGTTCTGTAGTCCGGCAAGGGTGATAATCGCTCGCCATGCGGGGCATATCCCTGGATCCAGACGCCGAAATCGTCGAGGAGCGTTACGCGGTAGTATACGCGCCGCGGCGGACGCGTGGACGGTTTGCGGAAGAGTGCGTACAGGTCTTCGAATCGGCGGCCGCGGCAATCGCGGCGGCCGATGCCTCCGGGGACCGCTATCCCGCCAGGGTCGTCGGTCCGGCACGTTCCTCCGAAGGAGTCCGGCTTTTTTATCTGGTCTGCTGGCTGCAGGAGTAGGCCTGCAGTCGTTCCGGCGCGGTCCAATTGCGCGCCCGAGTGGACCTGCGCGCGGGCAGAGACAGAACTTCTTGAAGTCGCCGGTGTGCCGGAAAGCGTACAGTGGGTGCGGAAGCGTATCGAATGAAGGAAAGACGACACTACTCAGTAAAGGCCTATCGCAACGAATCGTTCCTCGACAGCCGCGATGCCCGCGCGCTGCGCATACTTGCCGAGTATCTCGAGCCGGAGAGCCGGTTCTCCCACTACCGGGTCCACGACACGATTGTCTTCATGGGGTCAGCGCGCGTGGTGCCGCGTGACCGGGCGGAAGAAGAGGTGCGGGCGGCTGAGCAGGGAGGCGGCGATCTCGACCAGGCAAAATTGCGGCTCGACATGTCGCGCTACTACGAAGCGGCGCGGGAGCTGGCGCGGCGTCTTACCGAATGGTCAAAGAAATTGAGCGACGAGGAGCGCCGCTTCGTCGTCTGTACTGGCGGCGGCCCGGGTATCATGGAAGCGGCCAACCGCGGTGCTTCCGAAGCCAGAGGTATGAATGTGGGCCTCACCATTTCCATACCGGTAGAGGAGTTTGACAACCGCTACGTCACGCGCGAGCTGTCGTTTCACTTCCACTATTTTTTCATGCGCAAGTTCTGGTTTGCCTATCTTGCCAAGGCCGTCATCGTTTTCCCGGGAGGTTTCGGAACGCTGGACGAGCTGTTCGAGCTGCTGACCTTGTTACAGACCCACAAGATCCGCAAGCATCTGCCGGTGGTACTGTTCGGCCGCCAATACTGGAGCGAGGTAGTCAACTTCGACGCCCTAGTGCAGTCCGGCACCATCGACCCGCAGGACCTGCAGATCTTTTACAGTACGGACTCGGTCGATGAAGCGTACAATTACGTCGTGGACCAGTTGTCGCAATATGCGCTCAAGGAGCCGGGAGCAATCCTGTGACGGGAATTCCGGTGGTGGCGGACCGGCTCGGCCTGGGCCGGATCATTGATGATGAAGCGGGGGTCGGATGAGCAAGGGCGGGACGGGTGGTCTTCCGGAAATCTACGTCAGCACGGACATTGAGGCTGACGGACCGATTCCGGGTCCGCATTCCATGCTGAGCTTCGCATCCGTAGCCTATAGTGCCGACAAGAAGCAGCTGGGAACTTACGCGGCCAATCTTCATACCCTGCCGGGAGCGAGTCCGCATCCGGTCACGGCAGAGTGGTGGAAGGGGTTTCCCGAAGCATGGATCGCCTGCCGAAAGGAACCGCGTGCGCCGGAGCAGGTCATGCCCGAGTACGGCGCCTGGCTCGAGCAGCTTCCGGGTCGCGCGGTATTTGTCGGATGGCCAGCCAGCTGGGATTTCATGTGGATTTACTGGTACTTGGTGCGGTTTTCCGGCATGCGGCCGTTCCGCGAGAACGCACTGGACATCCGGTCCTATGCGATGGGCATGCGCAAGACCGACTTCCGCGCGACGTCACGCACCTATCTCCCGAAACGCTGGTTCGACGAGTTGCCACATACGCATGTTGCGCTGGATGACGCGCTCGAGCAGGGGGCGGTATTTTGCAACATGCTTGCCGAAAACCGCAGGTCCGGGGAATAGACTCCGGTACCGGGCCTGGCCGCTACGGCGTGCTCGCGCCTAACTTGGGTCCTGGACTGCTTTCATGACGCAAGACGGGTTGACCTTGATACTTCAGGCGATGCACTTTGCTGCTGACAGGCATCGTGACCAGCGGCGCAAGGACCAGCGGGCATCGCCCTATATCAACCACCCGATTGCCGTTGCCGAGGTGTTGTGTGTCGTCGGAGGGGTGCGTGATGCGATAACGATTGCAGCCGGCATCCTGCACGACACCATCGAAGACACCGAGACCACGGCAGCGGAAATACGGGTGCGTTTCGGGCAGGATATCGGCGAGGTGGTTGAGGAAGTGACAGACGACCAGACCTTGTCGCCGCAGCAGCGCAAGCAGATGCAGATCGATCAGGCGCACCTCAAGTCCAGCCGGGCGCGACTGGTCAAGCTGGCAGACAAGATTTGCAACGTCCGCGACATCATCGAGCATCCCCCCGAAGGCTGGTCGCCCGAGCGCAAGCGGCGATATGTCGCATGGGCGCGGGCGGTGGTAGACCGGATACGCGGCAGCAACCGGCCCATGGAGGAATACTTTGATGCTCTTTGTGCGCGTGCCGATGCCCATCTTGGTTCCGGCCCGTCCGAATAGGCGATGGCGCGTGGTCCAGGCATCAGCAGGATGGCCGGGGCCCGGCACTGGGCGGGCTGCCCGGGTTGGGCCACCGCGCAGCGGGCTGTTCGGGGCGACGACCGGCGTTGTTGCGTCGAAACCGGGCAGATGGACATCCCGTGACCGGTCTGGGCGGGATTGCCTGGAACATCGTCCGGAAAGAGCCGCTGCCGCATGGAGAGTCCGCGGGGCGCGGCTGGTGCTATCATCGTTCCCAGATGATGGTGCGGACAGCGCCCTGCGGTCGACAGCGGGGGTAGGGACCCGGTTTCCGTGCGTACGCGCAGTTCAGGGACCGGCGCAGGACCAAAGCCGGTTTCCGGTTGTGACGAAGCAAGGTGATGCAGTTGCACTTCGCGGCAGCGTGATTATCATCAGCGGCAACCGGAGAACTCCAGCCTCGATATGCGGTCTGTCCTGGGAGCCATGTATTTCAAAGTTTCGTAACGGAGCAAATTGATGATCTCGCTGATATCCCGCATTGCGCGCGCCGGACTGCTTGCAGCCGCGGCCGCACTGTTCGTGCCCTACGCATATGCCTTTGCCGGAACCGGGACTCCGTCGCCGGATTCCCTGGTCCCGCCACCGCCACCGCTGCCTGCCATCGAGAGCTATGTCCTGATGGATTACGATAGCGGCCAGGTGCTTGCGGAAAAGGACGACCAGGCGCATGCAGCGCCGGCAAGCCTCACCAAGCTGATGGTTGCGTACCTGACTTATCAGGCGATCCAGCACCATATGCTATCGATCAATCAGGTGGTGCCAGTCTCCACGACAGCGTGGCGCACGCCGGGGTCGCGAATGTTCATTCAGCCGGGCCTGGCTGTCAATGTGGATCAGCTGCTCCACGGCCTGATCATCGATTCGGGGAATGACGCGGCGGTCAGTCTGGCACAGGCGGTTGCAGGCAGCAGGGCGGCGTTCGTAGCCATGATGAACGAGACCGCCCGCCGGTTGGGTCTGAACGACACACGCTATGTCAACGTCACCGGACTGCCGGCCCCGGACCTGTACACGAGCGCGCTCGACGTTGCGCGGCTCTCGCGGGCCTTGATTGAGAGCTACCCCCAGATCATCAATGTTTCGTCGGAAAAGTACTATCGCTACAACAATATCAGGCAGCCCACCTGGAATCCGGTGTTGTTCCGAGATCCGACCGTCGACGGCCTGAAGACCGGACTCACGGATTCGTCCGGCTACTGTATTGATGCCACGGCGCTGCGCAATGGCCGCCGCCTGATTGCCGTGGTTATGCACGGCCCAAGCTGGAAGGGAAGCACCTCCGGCGTGGAGTCGTTGCTCGATTATGGTACCCGCTTTTTCGAAGACCGTACGCTCTACAGCAACAACGAGCCGGTCGTGACCTTGACCCAGATAGACTTGAACCCCCTGCACCTTCCGGCCGGCGCCGGCCGCGCGGTGACGGTAACGGTCCCGAGGGGTAGCGGCCTGCAGGTTCACTGGCAGGTCGAATCCGGCCTGCAGGGGGCCGTTCGTGCCGGACAAGTCCTCGGACGTCTCACCTTCAGCGCGTCCGGACAGGTACTCAAATCGGTTCCTCTGGTGGCGCTGAAGCCGGCACGCAGGGTCGGCATCATCGGCGAGTGGTGGAACCGGCTCCGGCTTGCCGTCTAGAGCACAGCGGGCGGCCGGCACCGGTCGCCCGCGGATTTGACCTCCCTCGAACCGGGCGGGCCCGGAGTCGGGCGGGTGGGGCTCCCGGTTCGATAGTCCGTAATTGAGTTTTGATCCTCCATGGGTCACACTCATGAACCTGCCACCAGGCCGTCCCAGGTACATGCAGGCATCCCGCAGAACGGAACTTCCGAGACCCACCGAGGCGCTCCCTGGCCGCAACGGGCGCATGCCGGTTCCGTCGCGCCATTTCGTCAATGGCCATCCAATCGCGCCGCCGTTTCCATCGGGTTTGGAGCTGGCGCTGTTCGGACTCGGCTGCTTCTGGGGTGCGGAACGCAAGTTCTGGCTGCGTGCCGGCGTCTACGCCACCGCCGTGGGCTATTCCGCTGGCTATACTCCGAATCCGACCTATCGCGAGGTCTGCAGCGGCATGACGGGGCATAGCGAAGTGGTGCGGGTGGTCTATGATCCGGCCGTTGTAAGCTACGACGAGCTGCTGGGACTATTCTGGGAGTCCCATGATCCCACCCAGGGGATGCGTCAGGGCAATGACGTTGGAACCCAGTACCGTTCCGGGATATACGCCTGCAGCAACGGGCAGAAAATCGCAGCCGAGGCTTCAAGAGACTGCTACCAGGCGGCGCTCAACAAAGCCGGGTTCGGTCCGATCACCACCGAGATTCTCGATTCCGCTGAGTTCTATTACGCGGAAGAATACCACCAGCAGTATCTTGCCAAGAATCCCGGAGGATATTGCGGGCTAGGTGGTACTGCGGTGCCATATCCCGGTCCGTGCCGGCATCGCGAGCCGTGATGCAGCTGTTGGCAGCGGGCTGCTTCCGGATCCCGGCGTGCCCGCTGACCTGGGCCCGCGGCCGTCCCGGTCCGTGTTTCGGCCAGCCTGCAGGTTCCCAGCCGGCCTGATGGAGCACCGAAGAGACGTTGCGTTACTCGCACTGGCCCGCTTTGGCCGCAGTATCGCGGCCGGCATGATCAATCTCGCCTTTCCATACTTTATCCTTACCCGCTTCCATCATGGTGCCCTGGTGCTCGGCCTTATATATGTTGCCGCCACCCTGGCGGGTGCGGGCCTTAGCCTGCTGGTGGGCGTTGGGGCGGATGTCTGGGGACGGCGCGGCACGCTGGTCGCGGCGAATCTTCTGCTGCCGCTCAGCGCCTTGATGGTCTACCTGTCGCACAGTCTGTGGCTGGTCGTTCCGGCAGCCATGCTCGGGGGTTATTCCTCCACCGGATCTCTCGGGGGCGGCGGAGTGGGCGGCGTGGCGCAACCGGTTCAGAGTGTCGTTCTGGCGCAACTTACCCCGCACCGGGAACGGACCCGGTATTTCTCGCTGTTCACTTTCTTGGCTGGCGCCGCCGGAGCCCTTGGCGCGCTGCTCACAAAGCTTCTGGCAGTGCATGACATTTTTCTTGTCGCAGCCATCGTCTCGGCAGCGGGAATTCCGTTGCTCTGGAGCATAAGGGTTGACCCACCGGTACGCGCGTCACTCGCCAGCCTCAGGACGAAGACGACGATCGGAAAGTTCACGCTCACCGGTATGCTGAATGGATTCTCGCAAGGTCTGGTGGTGCCGTTTCTCATACCGTTTTTTATCATGGTCTACCGGCTACCCAAGTCGGAGATGTCCGTGTTTGCCTTTACCGCCGGGGCGCTTGGTGCGGTGTCCATACTCGGCGCGCCCCTGCTTGAGCGGAAGCTCGGCTTCCTCAGGAGCATTCTGCTGACGAGAGGCATAACGCTGGCCATGTTCCTGGCTTTCCCGTTCATCCGGTTCCTTCCGGCATCTGCCATGATCTACATCGTGGCACCATCTCTCCGGGTCGCCGGTCTGCCGATCCAGCAGTCGGAGCTCACGAAGCGCGTCGATGAGGGCGAGATGGGACGGGCACTCGGCATCAACCGTGTAGCAAGATTGATGGCGACATCGGCCGGGATCGGCGTCAGCGGACATCTGATGGATGCTGCGCACTTCGAGGTCCCGTTTCTCCTCTATGGCCTGGTAATGACCGGTAACCTCATGCTGTATGTCAGGTTCTTCAGCGACGGAAGCAGACCTGCGGGCGGGAACGGGATCTGATGAAGCGGGCAGTATGGTGCCGACGATGTGGCGTGGAAATTCGTGCAGTTCGGCGCGTCGGAGCGGATCTCAGGTGAAGATACCGTTTCTCGGCATGGTGACACCGCCACCGGACACGAGCCAGCCGAACACCAGCAGGGCAGCGAGGCCAAGAAGCGCCAGAACTACGGCGGCCAGGAGGGCGGCTCCGAAGCCGTCCACCTCGAAATCGCGCACGAACCAGGAAACCAGCTTGATCATCAGGGCGTTGATCACCAGCGCGAAGGCGCCGAACGTCAGCACCGTTAGGGGCAGCGTCAGCCAGAACAGTACCGGCCGAATGAACGCGTTGATCAGTCCCAGAACCAGCGCGGCGAGCCATAGGCCGCGTGCCGAGCGGGCACGGACTCCCGGTACGATGTGCGTTACCAGCCACAGACCGAAGGCCGTAGCCACCCACAAAATCAGAAAAACGATCAACATGGGGTTATCCTTGTCGCGCCCGTGGAGGCGTCTTGTCAAGGCATTGTACCCGCTGGCACGCGGGTCCGCACGCACGCAGCCACGTTCCTGCGCCGAGCGCAAGGTAGGTGCACGAGGCCGTACTCTGGGTGGAGTCGTCGATGGTCGCAGGCGTCTTGCGGCGGTCTCCGGATGCGCGGCGCGCCAGCTCGAATCCGGCGCATGTCCGTGGTGAATATTCCGCTTGCGACCCTGTTCTGCGTGTTCGCGCTCATTGCCATGCGCCGGCTCGGCCGCCTGCGCGTTGCCATCTGGCAGGCTATGGTCGGCGGCGCAGCTGTGGTGTTGCTCACCCGACAGATAGGCATTGAAGACTCGATCCGAGCTATAGACCCGGACGTGATGCTGTTTCTTTTCGGAATGTTTGTGGTGGGTCAGGCGCTGGTCGCAAGCGGGTACCTCTATTCTCTCGCGTACCGCCTTTTCAGCCGCGCGGCATCTCCCGGCGCCCTGGTGATGACGGTGCTGTTTGCGGCTGCCACGGCGTCGACGGTGCTGATGAACGATACGGTGGCGATCATTGGCACCCCGCTTATGTTGCGTCTGGCCCGCGAACACCGTATGGACCCTAAATTGCTTCTGCTGGCGCTGGCGTTCTCGGTAACGATCGGAAGCGTTATGAGTCCGATCGGAAATCCGCAGAATCTGCTCATCGCTGTGCGTACAGGGATGCATGCCCCGTTCGGAACCTTTTTTCGGAGTCTGGCGGTACCGAGCCTCATCAACCTTGTGCTTGCCTACGGCGCATTACGCCTGTTTTTCCCGGGCTCCTTCCATACGCGGGTGTTGGTGCACGCACCGGTGGCGGTCACGGATCCGGCGCTGGCGCGCCTGGCGCGCCTGGCGCTGCTGGCAGTGGTCGTGCTCGGAACGGCAAATGCGCTGCTCGAGCAGACCGGCATGGCACACGCGATGCCGCTCAGCTGGATCGCGCTGGCAGCAGCCCTGCCGGTGCTTGCCCTGAGCCCGCGTCGTGGCGAGATTCTGCGCGACATGGACTGGAAGACGCTGGCGTTTTTCGCCGCCATGTTTGTGCTCACCGAGAGCGTATGGCGGACGGGCTATATTCAATCGCTGCTCGTAGGCTGGCGGCTCGACTTGACTGACGTGCATACGATAATGGGATTGAGCGTTGTACTCAGTCAGCTGATCTCGAACGTTCCGCTCGTGGCCCTGTATCTGCCGCTTCTGGCGCATGCCGGAGGCGCGGTCCATGCCGCGCTGGCACTTGCTGCCGGCAGCACCATTGCGGGCAATCTGCTCATTTTCGGTGCTGCGAGCAATGTGATCATTGTCCAAAATGCCGAGCACCGCGGCGTAACGCTCACGTTCGTGGAATTCGCGCGCGTCGGCATTCCCCTGACGCTGTTCGGCATCGGCGTGTACAGCCTGTTCTTGGCCCGCTAGCGGGCGCCAGCGCGGTTCCGGACACTCTGTCGGTCCGTCACGGCGCCGAACGCGAGGAGGCCTCGAGCGCGGCAGGCGCCTGGTTCCAGACCTCCGTACCGATGGCAGCCGCCACCGCGTCGCTGACATGGTCGACCCAGACAAATTTCATCTTTCTGCGCACGCTGTCCGGAATGTCCTCGAGATCCTTGCGGTTGCGTGAGGGCAGGACCACCGTCGATATGCCGGCACGGGACGCCGCGACCACTTTCTCCTTGATTCCCCCTACCGGCAGCACCAGGCCCCGAAGGCTGATTTCTCCGGTCATTGCGATATCGCTGTGCACCGTTTTTGCGGTAAACAGGGAAACCAGGGCGATGAACATCGCCACGCCGGCACTCGGCCCGTCCTTGGGAATTGCACCGGCTGGAACGTGGATATGCACGTCGTTTTTTTCAAAGATCGCGGCTGTCAGCCCCAGTTCCGAGGCGCGTGCCTTGACCAGACTGAGTGCGGCCTGCGCGCTCTCCTTCATGACGTCGCCAAGCTGTCCGGTGAGAATGAGACGGCCGGAACCCGGAGCCCGGCTTGCCTCCACGAACAGGATGTCGCCGCCAACCGGGGTCCAGGCCAGTCCCGTGGCAACTCCGGGCAAACTGGTGCGCATTGCGACTTCGCTTTCGTAGCGGGGGGCGCCGAGCATCTCCTGCAGGTCTCCGACATCAATCTGCACGATGGTCGCGGCGCCTTCGGCGATCCGCATGGCCACGTGCCGGAAAACGCGTCCGATTTCGCGTTCGAGGCTGCGTACACCCGCTTCGCGGGTATAGTCACGGACTAAGGCGAGCACCGCAGCATCGGTGATTTCACACTGCTCCGGTTTCAGTCCATTGGCCAGGAGCTGGCGCCGCACCAGATAGCGGCGGGCAATCTGTGCTTTTTCTTCCTCGGTATAGCCAGACAGCTCGATGACCTCCATGCGGTCACGCAACGGACCGGGTATGGTGTCGAGAACGTTGGCAGTGCCTATGAAAACGACTTTGCTCAGGTCGAATGGCACGGCAAGATAATTGTCGCGGAATGTGGCGTTCTGTTCAGGATCAAGGACCTCGAGCAATGCGGCAGAGGGGTCTCCCTGGAAGCCGGCGCCAAGCTTGTCCATTTCATCGAGCATGAACACCGGATTCCGCGTTCCCGCCTTGCGGATCCCCTGGATGATATTGCCGGGCAGGGCGCCGAGGTAGGTTCTGCGGTGACCGCGGATCTCGGCTTCATCGTGCACGCCCCCGAGACTCACTCGCACGAACTTCAGGCCGAGGGCGCGCGCTATGCTTTGGCCGAGCGAAGTCTTGCCGACGCCCGGCGGGCCGACGAAGCACAGTATGGGGCTGCGGCCTTGCGGATTCAGCTTGCGGACCGCAAGATACTCCAGAATGCGCCTCTTGATCTTCTCCAGCCCGTAATGGTCCTCGTCGAGAATGCGGCGCGCTTCGGCAATGTCGATTGACTCCGGGCTGTTTGCCGACCACGGCAGGGCGATGAGCCAGTCGAGGTAGGCGCGGATCATGGAGTGTTCGCCGGCACCCTCGGGCATGCGCTCGAGCCGGGTGAGTTCGCGCCGCGCCTGTTCCTCCACCTCAGGCGGCATATGGGCTTCGGCAATGGCCTTGGCGAGTTCTTCGACCTCTACGGCCTTGGCGTCGGTTTCGCCAAGCTCCTTCTGGATGGTCTTGAGTTGTTCACGGAGCATGAACTCGCGCTGTCGCGCGTCGACCGACTCCTTGGTCTGCTTGCCGATCTCGGCAGCGAGTCGCAGGACCTCGAGGCGATGCTCCAGGAAGCCCAGCACCTTGTCCAGGCGCGCCTGAACGTCGAGCGTTTCCAGAACTTCCTGCTTCTCGGCTGGCTTCAGCTCCAGAAATCCTGCGATGAGGTCCGCCAGCGCCCCCGGCACGTTGGTGCTCTCGATGGCTGCAGCCAGCTCAGGAGGGGCTTGCGGCATGAATTCGAGCGCCGCCGCAGCCTGCTGTTTCAGGCGATGCGTGCGCGCCTCGATTTCGCTCGAAGTCGTCTCAACTTCCTCCATGGGCGCAACACGCGCCACCAGAAACGGGTAACCTTCTAGAAACTCGAGGATTCCAAACCTTTGCTGCCCTTGGGCGATGATGTGATGGGACCCGTCTGGCGCGGTGATATAGCGGACGATGGTGGCCATCGTGCCGACGCGGTAGAGATCCGCCTCTGCCGGGACATCGATTTCGGGATTGCGCTGCTGCAGGATGCCTATGGAGCGTTCGCTGCGTGCGGCTTCCTGTGCGGCTGCCACGGAAATGGGGCGTCCGATGCCGATTGGCTGGATCATGCGCGGAAACAAGACGGTATTGCGCACGGGCAGAATAATCAGCGCATCCGCCGGGACCGGACGTGAATCGCCGTGTGCGGCCTCTAGGGCTGCCGGAGCCGGGTTACCCTGCTGTATGTCATCGTCTTTGTTTGCCATGGTCTTGCATCCGATCGTGCTATAGCTTGCGCAGACTCAGTACCAGAACGCCGTTGGCCATTTCCCTGTGATCGAATTCATAATGGCCGGGAGGCAGCTCGATACGCCGCTCGTATCGTCCATAGGGGATCTCGAGGCGGTGTATGGTGGCCGAGCGCAGCTCCGGTGGAAGCGTCCGTTCTCCGGAAATTCTGAGCACACCGCCATCAATACCGACTTGGACCTGTGTTGCAACCATCCCGGGCAGCGCGATCATCATCCACAGATGCCGGGGTGTTTCGAAAATGTCGGCGGGAGGCTCCCAGATTGGGCGCTGTCCGGTTCCCTGGGCGAGCCGGAAGAACTGCCGCTGCATGCGTTCCGCCCGTTCCAGCAATTCAAGGGCTTCATCCCACATCCAGGATTTCGGATCATGTATTGACATGCGGTCCTCTGGGCCTATATGCAAGAGAACGGTGACAACAGCACCCTTTCCTCCGGTACGTTCCATCCCTGGCGCAGCGATTGGTGCAGTGCCCATCCGCTGCCATCCGCCCCTGCCCGACGAGCGCCCGCGTCTACGCGTATGTTCGTCCGCCGCAGAAGCCGGGCCTACCGTGTGCCGGCTGCGGATCCGTAGCGCTCAGAACTATGCATGCGGACAACCCCGTCGGATTACAAGGTGTTCCGGCAAAGTCCCTTAAAGTAATCCTCCCCCTCCGGGCGCCGAGGTGCAACGCTGCGGGCGATCCGGGCCAATGATGGCGGGCGGTCCGCCGCCGGGTTCCGGTTCGGGTGTCCGTCGCCCTAGCTCGGGCACGGCCGGGACGGCTTCCGAAGCAGGTCGGTTGGATTGGCGCTAGAACCCGATGGCGAAGATCGCGGCATTGGCAAAGCGCCGAGCAAGCATCTCCCGGCAGGAAAAGGGTGCGCGAATGGGCGGTCACTACGCCATGATCTCCTTGTGGGATACGACCGACAAGGCGTGTTCCTGCTGCCGCCTCAACCGGTCGAAGAGACTGCGCAACCGTGCTGCCCGCCGCAGCTGCTCGATTCCGTGGGGGCGGTCAGCCGGACCGGCCACAAATTGTCACTGCGCAGACCGGTCACGATGAAGTTGGTCCGGGCCCTGACGCAGGCACAACGCCTTCATGTCCGCGCCCCGTTCCGAGCGCGCCGCATTCCGCGCGCTTCGGTGCATGTCTGGCGTGTCCGGCTGCTTGCGGCGGCTACGACATTTTCGTACGCTGGCATTTCTGGTCCGGCAACCGTTGAGTGACGGCGCGCTATTCTGCCGCGACCGGTTCGCCGGGATGTGGTAACCGGGCTTGCCTAAGCGATGGTCGAAACAGAACTGGAGAATCCGCATGCAGGCCTGCTGGCACGGTGGTATGCCGAGCCGATGATGCCGGAGCAGGCGCGCAGTGTGCTCGAGCAGGCGTGGGGCAGGATGCACCGCGGGCGGTGCTCGGGGCAGCATAGCGTCACCGGACGGTTGCAGATCATGGTTGCGCGTCATTGGCTGGACGGTGCGCCGCAACCGCAGGATTACGACATGGCGATGCGTGCCGGTTTCCGCAACCGCCGGGCCCAGGCGCTTGCCGAACTGGTCTACGGCCAGCTTCTTCTCAGCCGCAAGCTCGCCGGTGCATTCGAACATATGGATGCCGGGTTCCTGCTCGCGGCACCACTGCTGAAGGCGGAGGACTATCTGGAGGTGCGGCGGCGGCACATCCTGCTGCGCCGCATTGTGCTTGGCACGGCGCCGGCATCAGCACGCGGTCTCGGTGCGTTGGTGGTCGAAGCGGCAGTGATCGCCAGGCTTGAGGGCAGACTGGTAGCGCGGTTCCGCCATGATCCCTGCGATACCTGGGGATAGCGGCCAGAGAACGCTGTTGCCGGCCTGCGCCGGAGCGGCGAGCCAGACGAAGTCTTATCCGGTATTGCGCATTCCGGCGGCGATGGCGTTGATCGACCGCAACAGCGGATCGCGCCATATGGACGGACGGCGCTCATCCCCGGGGGCGGCGCGGTAGCGCTTGAGCAGGACCGTCTGGATGTGGTTTAGCGGATCCAAATATGGGTTGCGGCGCGCAAGCGAAAGCGCAAGCACGGGGTTGTCCTCGATCAGATGGGTGGCGCGGCTGACGTCGAGCACCTGGGTGACGGTGCGATGGAATTCGTCCTTGGCCATGTTGTAGACCCGCTGACGTGTGTCAGGGTCAGCGCAGAGCTCGGCATATTCGCGTGCGATGTCCATGTCGCTCTTGAACAGCGCCATCTGGGTGTTGCTCAGAAGTGACCGGAAGAAGGGCCATTCGGCATACATGGTCTGCAGCTTTTGCAATCGCACCGGATCATTTGCGCGCCAGGACTCGAGCGCGCTGCCCAGGCCGTACCATGCCGGCAGGGTATGCCGCGACTGAGCCCAACCGAACACCCAAGGAATGGCGCGCACCGAGGACTTGGACCGGTCGGTCCGGTTCCGGTGGCTCGGACGGGAACCGATATTGAGCAGTCCAATCTCGTTCACCGGCGTAGCCTCGTAGAAGTAGTCCACGAAGCCGGGGGTGTGGTCGGTCAGGACCCGGTAGCTTGTTTCGCCGGCTCGCGAAAGTTCTTCCATGGTCGCAAGATGGTCCTTACGGTCCTGTACCGCGGGACGTACGAGCGAGATGCTCGCCTTCATGAGGCCGGTGGCGCCCATCGTGAGTTCGTAGGCCGCAGTTTCGGCATTGCTGTACTTGTAATACAGCACCTCCCCCTGTTCGGTAAACTTTATCTGGCCGTTGGCTGTTCCTGGAGGCTGGGCCAGTATGGATTCGTGCGTGGGCCCGCCACCGCGGCCGATGGTGCCGCCGCGACCGTGGAACAGGCGGCACCCCACCCCGAAGTGCTCGGCGATACCGACGATCTTCTTCTGTGCTTCGTAAAGGTTCCATGCCGAAGACAGCGCGCCGCCATCCTTGGCGGAGTCCGAGTAGCCGAGCATGACCTCCTGCACGTTTCCGGATGCCTTCAGCAGGGCACAGTAGGTCGGGATGCCAAACAGTGCGTACAGGACATCCTCGATGCGAGCAAGATCGTCGATCGTCTCGAATAGCGGGCTGACCCTAATCTCGCAATGCCAGCCCTCCGTGCCGTGTCCGGCCAGGCCTACCACACGTGCCAGCAGCATCACCTCGAGAACGTGGCTGGCTGCATGGGTCATGGAGATCACGTAGTTGCCGAACACCTGGCGGCCCACCCCGTCCTGGAGGCGCGCCATGAGCTCGAAGGTCTCGAGTGTCTCGCGGGCTGCCGGACTGAGCCGCCGGCGATCGATTGCCGGCGCGACAGGCGCCGCGATCATTTCGGACAGCAGCAGCAGCCGCGCGGCTTCGTCCAGCGATGCATAAGGCTTCGTGCCAGGGACCTGCGCCAGGATCTCCGCCAGGGTTTCGGAATGGCGCGATGCTTCCTGTCTTATGTCGAGCTGTACGAGGTGGAAGCCGAAAGTTTCCGCCAGGCGTATCAGGTCCTTGAGCTCGCCATCGGCAATTTCTTGATCGCCGTGGCCGATGAGCGAGTCGCGGATCAGATACAGGTCGGCAAGGAACTGGCCGTCTCCGTCGTAGGCTGCGGACATGTCGCCGCCAGGTTCGCCTTGAATACGCTGGCGCACTGCACGCAGCGTATGCTCGATCCGGTAGCGCATGAAGTAAAGCTTTCTCCGGTAAGGTTCGGAGAAGAACTGTTCCGGTTTGGCGTCAAACGCGCCATGGCCGAAACACTCATCGCGTGCCAGGCTCTTCATCAGCTCATCGGACGGCCGGGTGAGCAGCATCGAAAAGGTGAGCATGTTGCTCAACGCGGTGAGCCGGCTTATGTACTCCTGCAGGATCTCCTCCACGTGCAGGCCGATCGCAAGCAGGGTGGTCTCCGGGGTGACGTTGGGATTGCCGTCGCGATCGCCGCCGATCCACGACCCGAATCGAAGGAAACTGGGGACCCGGACAAGGGGCTGCCCAGCCGTGTCGCAGCCGTAGATCCGTCGTACCGCCCCTTCGACGAGGCGGTAGGTGGCGGGAACCGCGCTGAAGAGACTCTCGCGGAAATAATAGAGACCATTTCGGATTTCGTCCCGCACCGCCGGGCGCAGGGTGCGCACCTCATCGGTCTTCCACAGAATCTGGATTTGCGCCTTGAGCTGCTGGATAGTGTCGTCGATCTCCTCCCGACCTAGACGCGGGTCATTCAGACGCTCGGAGGTCACGAAAATCCGCCTCAGCGCCTGCATGATCGTACGGCGCTTGGCCTCGGTGGGATGGGCAGTAAACACCGGCATGAACATCAGCCGGTCAAAAAGCGACTGCAGCTCCTCGATTCCTATGCCTTCAGCCCGGAACCAGCGCAGGGTTTCGTCGAATGATCCGGTCCACAGAGGCCCTCCTGAGCGCATCATTCGCCTTCTCTGGCGGTGCTGGAATGCCTCCTCCGCAATGTTGACCAGGCTGAAATAGGCGTTGAAGGCACGCAGGACGTGAGTCATCGTCTCCGGGTCGAGGCGGTCGATGAGGCGCATCAGCCGCTGCCGCGCGCGCGGATTCTCGCGCTGGTGAAGGCTGATAAAGCCCTTTCGCAGGGTCTCGACCGCTTTCAGCACCTGCCCGCCGGCCTGGCTGTGCAGCACGTGGCCGAGGAGTTCGCCGAACAGCTTGACGCGGCCGCGCAGCTCCTTGTCCCCAGGAATGGATTCTGGATTTGTGAAATGTCGGATCATAAAGCTGCAAATACCAGCCGCCAGCGCGTGCCTGGCACCCACACCGGCAGGGATGGACGGCAATGACGGGGCGCTATCATGCCCGAAGCGGACGGCAATATAAAGCCGCGCGGTCACCTGGTATGCGCAGGGTCCGGCGCCGACCGCACGCGGGGCCGGGCAGCGACGGCCCCCGCGCATATGACAGTGTTCCGGATTCCGTGCTAGGCTTGATTTTGGGATTGGCCGGACAGGATGGGTATGGCCCGGCGCGCCGGCCCATCCCATCCGGCACACGCCTGGTGACCGGGCCGTATCCTCGAACTCGCCGGAGTGCGGTCAATGCATGAACTGAGTCGTGATCAGAGACTGGATCTAACGCGCGCGGTGATCGCCATCTTGGACCGCTGGGGTTTGTCTGCCGCGGACCAGGTGGCCATTCTTGCGCTCCCTCCGGGTACCAGGCCGGGCCTGATAAGACAATTCCGCGAGAATATGGCGTTTCCCGACGACGCGCATGTCGCCGAGCGCATCGAGCATCTGGCCGGAATCGCGGACGCGCTTCGTACCAGCTACCCCCTCAACGGCGCGATGGATGCCATCTGGATGAACACCGTCAATCGCCGTTTCGACGATCGCACCCCCCTCGAAGTCATGATCAATGACGGTCTGAGCGGAGTCATCGCGGTGCGGGCACATCTTGACTGCACGTTCGACTGGGGCCGCCTGACTGCAAATTGACCGCTGCGCCGCCGCCCGGATTGCGGGCCGGGCCGTATCCGCGCGGGTCACAACAGGACCTGTTCCAGTCCGCCGCTACGGACCCGATCGACGAATTGCCGCTGCCAGTCCTGACCCAGCTGCTGTTTCGCCAGTTCGACGACAATGTAGTCCGTGTCGAGACCGGTCTCGTCTCGGTATCGGGACAGGCCCTGGACGCAGGCCGGGCATGAGGTCAGTATCTTAATCCCGGCTCCGGCGATCTCGTTGCTGCCCGGCAATTGCCGGCTCGCCCGGCGTAGCTCTTCGAGTTTGCGGAATCGAACCTGGTTCGCGATATCGGGACGTGCTATGGCGAAGGTTCCGGCTTCCCCGCAGCAGCGGTCGGAAAGGGTGACTTCCTGGCCCATCAGCTTCGAGGCGACGCTCACTGGGTTGTAGGTCTTCATGGGCGTATGGCAAGGGTCGTGGTACAGGTACTGCACGCCGCTAACTCCGGAGACGCTCACGCCTTTTTCCATGAGGTACTCGTGGATATCCAGGAGCCGGCATCCCGGGAAGATCGCATCAAATTCGTATTTGAGCAGCTGATCCATGCAGGTGCCGCAGGAAACGATCACGGTGCGGATGTCGAGGTAGTTCAGGGTATTGGCGACCCGGTGGAAAAGCACCCGGTTGTCGGTGGTAATTTTCGAACCCCTGCGCTCGTCGCCGGCCGACAACTGCGGGTAGCCGCAGCACAGATAGCCGGGAGGCAGGACCGTCTGTGCCCCCACTTCAAAAAGCATCGCCAAAGTTGCGAGTCCGACCTGGCTGAACAGGCGTTCCGATCCGCATCCGGGAAAATAGAACACCGCATCCGAGTCTTCGTGGATGCGGGCTGGATCCCGCAGAATCGGTATCGTCTTGCTGTCCTCTATGCCCAGAAGGGCGCGCGTAGTCATCGACGGAAGGTTGCCCGGCATGGGCCGGCGCACGAAGTTGATGACCTGAGCTGAAATGGGGGTATGTCCCGTGGTGGCGGCGGGCGGGCGGCTGTTGTGCAGCAGGCCGATGTATCGGGCCAGGCGATAGGCGAGGCGCTGCGCACTGTAACCCCATCCGATGAGCGTCTTGCGCAGCAGTCGGACCGTTGTCGGGTCTGTGGCGTTGAGGTAGGCCATGGACAGCCAGGTGGCGGGATTCGGGTTGCGCTTGCCGCGTTCCTTCAGGATCCTGCGCATGCGAATCGTCACATCGCCGAAATCTATATCCACCGGACAGGGATTGAGGCATTTGTGGCAGATGGTGCAGTGGTCGGCAACATCGTTCATCGCCTCGAAGTGGCGCAGCGAGATGCCGCGGCGTGTCTGTTCCTCGTAGAGAAACGCCTCGATCATCAGGCCGGTGGCCAGGATTTTGTTGCGCGGGGAGTACAGGAGGTTTGCTCTGGGGACGTGGGTGGCGCACACCGGCTTGCATTTTCCGCAGCGAAGGCAATGGCGTATATCGTCATTGAGGGCGCCGAGCTCGCTTTCCTCGAGAATGATTGCCTCCTGTTGCACCAAACGCAGGGAGGGGGTGTAGGCGCGCTCCAGTCCCGACTGCGCCAGCAGCTTGCCACGGTTGAAGTTTCCGTTCGGGTCGACCTCGTGCTTGTATCGCGCGAACGCCTCGATGGATGCCTTGTCGAGATACTGGATCTTGGTGATTCCGATTCCGTGTTCCCCGGATATGACTCCCCCGAGCGCCAGGGCCAGGGCCATTACCCGGGCGACAATGCGGTCGGCTTCCTGCAGCATGCCGTAGTCATTGGAATGCACCGGGATGTTAGTGTGGACATTTCCGTCGCCGGCGTGCATGTGGGTCGCCACGAAAAGCCGTGCGTTGCGCACGCGCGAATGAATCGCGTCGAGCTGGCGGTGCACCGGAAGAAATTCGAGTCCCCCGAAAATCTCCTTCAGGGGGCGTTCTACCTCGGTGCGGTAGGAAATTCGCTGGCCACCCCGCAGCAGCAGCTGTATGAGCGTCTCTCCCGGCTGCGGCGTGGCCTGCAATTGCGTTCCAGCAAAGCCGGCAACGTCCGCGACATTCCGGTCGAGCCCGTCGAGAATGGACGACCAGCGTGCATGTACCCGTTCGAGCAGCCCCAGGGCAGCGATCTTCTTGTCGCTCAGAATCGCCGTCGCCTCGTGGCTTGTCTCGTAGTCCGCGGCCGGCGGCGGCACATCGGCAAGATTCTGCAGGTAGTCGCGGACGGCCTCGATGATGCGCAGCTTGTTGGAGATGGACTGTTCTATGTTGATGCGTTCGATGCCTGCCGAGTAGTCTGCCAGCCGGTCCAGCGGGATCACGACGTCCTCATTGATCTTGAAGGCATTGGTGTGCCGCGCAATCGCCGCAGTGCGTGACCGGTCGAGCCAGAACCGGCGTCTGGCCTCCGGACTTACGGCGATGAACCCCTCGGCTCCGCGCGCGTTGGCCATGCGCACCACCGCGGATGCGGCTGTGGCCACCGCCCCTTCGTCGTCTCCCGCGACATCGATCAGCAATGCCATCTTGGGACGCTCCCGCCGCGCGGCCTTGGTGGCGTAGCCGACCGCTTTCAAGTAACGCTCGTCCAGGTGTTCGAGACCCGAGAGGCAGACACCGGCGCAGGCGTCAAGGTAGTTCTTGGTCTCGACGATGGCGGGTACGGCCTTGCCGAGGTCGTGACCGAAGAACTCGAGGCATATGGTGCGCAGGAATCTCGGCATGCGGTGAAGGATGAACACCGCAGAGGTGATCAGGCCGTCACATCCCTCCTTCTGCGCGCCCGGAAGGCCGGCCAGAAACTTGTCGGTGACGTCCTTGCCGAGCCCGGTTTTGCGGAAGGCGCTTCCCGGGATCGACAGCATCCGAGGCGCACCGAGGACGGTACTGCCGTCGACGTCGTAGCGGGTGATGCGGAACAGAACATCCTTCTGTTCGTGAATCTTGCCGAGATTGTGATTGAGCCGCGTCACGTCCAGCCAGTGGCCGTCCGGGGTCACCATCCTCCAGGACGCGAGGTTGTCGAGCGTGGTGCCCCAGAGCACCGCCTTTTTCCCGCCGGCGTTCATCGCGATGTTGCCTCCGATCGTGGAGGCATCCTGGGAGGTTGGGTCGACCGCGAAGCTGTAACCGGCCGCTTCCGCAAGCCGCGCGACGCTCAGGGTGATCACTCCGGCCTGGGCCTGCACCACGGGCACCGGCTCGGCCACGCCATCCAGTTGGCGGATTTCCACGGATCCGAGCTGGTCGAGTTTCTCGGTGTTTATGACCACCGACTCGGCGTGCAGTGGAACGGCGCCACCCGTATAGCCGGTGCCACCTCCGCGCGGAATGATGGTCAATCCGAGCTCGATACACGCCCGCACGATGAGGACCGTCTCCTCTTCGGTTTGCGGGTACACGACTGCCAGCGGATATTCGACTCGCCAGTCGGTTGCGTCCGTGACATGGGAGACGCGCGCAAGTCCGCTGAAATCCAGATTGTCCCTGTGGGTCACCGGCGCGAGGTGTTTGCGCAAACGCCGGCGCCACTCGCGCTGGCGCGGAAACCAGCTCTCGAACTCCCGCACCGATTGGCGCGTGCGCTCAACCAGAGCCAGCGTGAGGGGGTTGGCTTCGGCGCGTGCGCTGATCTGGTCGAGGCGGTGATGGAGGGCATGGACCAGAGATGCACGGCGTTTGCGGTTCTCCAGCAAGTCGTCCTGGATGTAGGGGTTGCGATGAATGACCCACATGTCCCCGAGGACTTCGAACAGCATGCGTGCGGATCGCCCGGTGCGCCGGCTGCCGCGCAATTCGTTGAGCGTGTCCCACATTTCCTCTCCGAGAAAGCGGATGACGATTTCCCGGTCGGAGAACGATGTGTAGTTGTAAGGGATTTCGCGGATTCGCATAACGCCGGGACTCTTGGGAGGACGCCGATTTCGATGGAGCGCCCACCATATTAGCATGTACTTCTGCATTTGCCTGGGTGCTTCGATATCCTATCCGCGGCGAGTCGCACTGCGAACGCGGGTGGTCGGCGTGCCTGGTGGGCGAAGGGAACCCGCGGCGGTTTGCGGTGCACGCATTTGCGCTGAGGCGAGGCGGATTTTGACATGGGTCAATGCGGCATGTGTTGGCGAATGCCTATGCTGATGCCGTGGCGGACACAGGGAGAAGGGGCCGTGGAACATCGCTGGAATTCGCGTCGACCCTTGGCAGCCAAGGTGATCCTGAGCAGCGCTGTGTTCGGACCGAAATGGGCCAGAATCCGGGATATCGGTGCAGGCGGAGCCCGCGTCGAGATCCAGGATGTTGCCCTTCCTGCCAATCTGCATGTGGAATTGATTTTCATAGGAAACGAGCGCGGGGTTCTGCGCCTCCACCGGGTTCCCGCACTTATCGTATGGACTTCCAGCAATGTAGCCGGCCTCATGTTTTACGAGATCGGTCCGCCCACGGTCGTCGCGGCGCTGAACGCCCTGCGGGCGAGCGGAGCCGGTGACGGCACCGAGCTGGACCCGGGCGGTGCTGACGGGTCGGGTGCCTCGTCAGACAAGCGGTCGGGATCATAAGAAAGGGAGGGCATGCCATGGCGGTTGCCAGAACGATTACGGATTTCCTCCAGAGCCGGCGCGCGCGCTATGCGGTCGTGCCGCACCTTCATACCGAGACGAGTCGCGAGACGGTCCAGTCCGCCAGAATATCTGCGGACCAGCTGGCCAAGGCTGTAGTGCTTGCCGATGATCGCGGCTACCTGATGGCGGTGGTTCCCAGCAACCGTCATGTCAGTACCGCGCGTCTGTCAGAGCTGCTCGGCCGCAATCTGGAACTTGCAACCGAGAACCGCATCGCGCCGGTATTCAAGGATTGCGACGCCGGCGCGATTCCACCGCTCGGGCCGGCGTACGGCATGGATACCATTGTCGACGACAGCCTGGTTGGTCAAGCGGTGATCTATTTCGAAGCCGGCGATCACGAGCAGATGATCCAGGTGGACGGCGAGGTGTTCCTCTCCCTGCTCCGAGAGGCGCGCCACGGGCAGTTCACGCACTAGCGACGGGAAATGCCGGACGGGCGTCACAAGGTGGCGGTGCCGGGTCTGAATGTCCCGGCGCCACGGGACATTCGGGGTGCTGCGGCCAGCCGGTTGGCGGTGATTCCATGGAAGCTCCGGACATCAGTCTATTTACGCTCAATTGGGGGTCGGAATTTGCGTCGCGTGTCGCGGCAGCTCTCGGCCTGCCGCTGAGCCGGCATGAAGAGCGTGAATTCGACGACGGCGAGCATAAGGTACGCCCCCTCGAGAACGTGCGGGGCCGTGACGTGTTTGTGGTCCAATCACTTCATGCCGAGCCCGGCGGCAGCGTCAACGACAAGCTGTGTCGCCTGCTGTTCTTCATCGGTGCCCTGAAAGATGCGGCTGCCGCGCGCGTCACCGCGGTCGTGCCCTATCTCTGCTACGCGCGCAAAGACCGAAAAACGCAGTCACGGGATCCGGTGACCACGCGCTACATCGCGCGGTTGTTCGAAGGGGCGGGAGCCGACCGGATCGTGACAGTCGACGTGCACAATCTTGCCGCCTACCAGAACGCATTTCGGTGCCAGACCGAGCATCTGCAGGCGCGCGGGCTGTTTGTGGGCTATTTCGCGCAGCGCGTCAGGGACAGCAGCGTGGCAGTGGTGTCGCCCGATGTCGGTGGCGTCAAGCGTGCCGAGCTGTTCCGCCAGGCCATGGCCGGCACGCTCGGGCGTGACGTGAGTGCAGCCTTTGTCGAAAAGCAGCGTGCGCTCGGGAAGGTCACGACCGGATCCCTTGTCGGGGACGTGCGCGGTCGAATTGCGATCATTGTCGACGATATGATCGGCTCAGGAACGACGATTGCGCGCGCTGCCGCCGCGTGCCGCACAGCCGGAGCCGTAGCGGTTTTTGCGGCAGCAACCCACGGACTGTTCGTAGGCAATGCGCAGACGGTCATTGCCGAAGCGCCGGTCGAGCGCGTGGTAGTGACCGACACCGTTCCTCCGTTCCGCATTACGGCGCCGGCCGCCCGCGCCAGGCTCGAGATCCTCGATATCGCACAATTGCTCGCCGAGGCGATACGTCGGATGAATTCAAATGAGTCTCTGGTAGAGCTCGACCTGGCATGAGCCGTCCCCATGACTCAGTCGATGGCTGCTACATACCGTTGCGCGCGGTCAAGGTAGTCGCGCGCTGCTGCCGACCACTTTTCTTTGTCCCTCACTTCGGGGTCGAGGACGTGCCAGACCCCAATCTTACAGCGAAAACAGGCCCAGCAGCTCTTGTAGAAATCCACAAGCGCGGGCGAAGGGCGGTCGGCGCCGATTTGCCCGTGGACTTCGAAAAACAGGGCGCCGACCGGGGCGCTGCCGAGCCTCTCACATTCCATTGCGAGCAGGGCCAGTTCGTCTACGGGGTCGAGAATGCGCAGGTCGCGGCTAAATTCGAGACGGTCGATGATTACCGGCTCCGGAACGAGGCAGACATGTTCCGGCCGCAGATCGCCATGGGCCTCGATGATCCGGCCGCTGGCGGCGCGGTCCCCGACGAGTGCCGCATGGACGTCGAGGAATCGCTGCTGGGCGCCGGCGACGTGGTTCAGCTGTCTCTCCGGCAGCGCGCACTCGGGCCGCAGGAGTTCGCGACGGTTGTCCTCGATCCGGTTGCGCAGCCGCGCGCGGTACTCCGTGGCGGCCATCGGGACCGCAATGGCCTGCCGGTAAAATCCCGCCAGGCGCGCGGCGGCCGCGCGCGTCTCGGTTTCGGGGACCGAACAGCTCAGTATCACCCGGTCAAGAAATCGTTCCGCCGGCAGGCGCCGCATCTTCACCAGCCAGTCGGCGACCGGGCCGTCGCCGCCGAGACACAGTTCTGCGGAGGGGCCGATCGCAAGGGGGATCGTTTCGAGATAGACACCGGGCGCAAGCGGCCGGTTGAGTACGACCTCTGCCTCGCAATCGCGGCGCCGCAGTTCCAGGGTGCTGAAGTCCAGGAAATCCCGGCGGACCGGCTTCTTGAGCTTGTAGGCGTGCGCGTCCGTGAGGAATACCCACGACATGTGGGTTTCGAGCGCGTAAACTTGCCTGGGGTGCTCCGGATAGGCGGCCGGGCGGGAAAGGAACGCGACCTTGGCAGCCGTCGGTATTTCCGGTTCACCGCGAATCACGAAATTGGGTGCCATGGTCACCAGCCGGTTGTGCCGCAGGCCGGACTAACACTATCGCAAAAAGCATGTGATCAAAATACCGCATCGCTTCGCGTGGCCGCCGGCCCTTGCCACCATGCCCGGCGGGATCCAATATTGAGGCAGGCCGGCAGATTCAGCCGAGAATAAGGTTCGGCATTCGGATGCAGCTTCGAATCGTATCATACAATATCCATCGCGCTATCGGCATTGACCGCCGTTTCCGGCTCGACCGCATCGCGACGATTCTCGGGCATATGCGACCGGATGTGGCGCTGCTGCAGGAAGTCGACTCGGGAGCGCCGCGTTCCGGCGGGTTGGATCTTGCGCGCGAGCTGGCCGATCTCCTCGGATTCCCGTACTACGCGGTCGGCCACAACGTCGACCTGCGCAAGGGCCGGTACGGCAATGCGACTCTGAGCCGCTTTCCGATCCTGCGCGAGCGCAATATCGATCTCACGATAGATTCGCGCAAGCGCCGCGGCTGCCAGCACACCCGCATCCAGGCCCAGAAGCAGGCCGGTCACGCGCATGTCCTCGAAGTTTTCAATCTGCATCTGGGCCTGTCGGCGCGTGAGCGGCGCCGGCAGATTGGCCTGCTGCTGCGTTCGCATGAGTTTGCGAACCTGGACCAGACCCATGCCTGTCTCGTGGGTGGGGATTTCAATGACTGGCGCAGCCAGCTGCCGCCGATATTCACCGAAGAGCTGGGCTTCCAGTGCGCCACGTCGCACAGCAGCGGACACCGGAATCCGATGCGGACTTTCCCGGCATTCTCTCCAACCGGCGGGCTCGACAAGATCTTTTTCCGCGGCCGGTTTCGGCTGCTCGATGCCCGTACCTGCCACCTGCGGTTATCGCGTGTGGCAAGCGACCACCTTCCCGTGATAGTCGATTTCGAATTGCAGTGAACGTGCCGGCAGTCAGGAGGCCGGTGCTGGGGGATCCGGAGCGGCGACCATCCGTGTCCAAGTACCGGTTTCCGTGGCGGACTGGCAACCGTTTCGAGCTGCTGGTCGACGGCGACCGGTTCTTTCCGCGCATGCTCCAGGCCATCGCTGATGCCCGCCATCACGTGCTTCTCGAGATCTATTTGTTCAGATCGGGGGCGGTCGCCACGCGCTTCATTGAAGCCCTGGTGACGGCAGCGGCTCGCGGCGTGGATGTGCGCGTCATTTTGGACGATTTCGGTGCGCGTGAACTCGCCGACGCCGACCGGGTGCGCCTACGCGGAGGCGGGGTGCACCTGGCCTTTTATAATCCGTTGCGTATCGGAAAGTGGCTCAAAAACCTGGCCCGGGACCATCGCAAGCTTCTGCTCGTTGATGGCGCGCTGGCGTTTGTCGGAGGGGCCGGTATCAGCGACGAGTTCGATCCCGCGGACGCGCCGCAGTCGCGCTGGCGCGAGACGGTGGTGCTGGTAGAAGGGCCGGTAATCTCCGACTGGCAGGCTCTTTTCGCCGAGAGCTGGGAACGTCACACCGGGGTGCTCCTGCGCCTGCCGGTGGCGCCGCCAGCCCCGGGCGGCCGTCATGTGCTGGGACGTGTTACGGTAATGCGGGGCAGGTCGCAGCAGGGCATCAAGCGCGATTTGCTGAGGCACGTGCGCTCCGCGGAACGTAACGTGTGGTTCTCGACCGGCTATTTCGTCCCGCCGCGCCGCATCCGCCGAGCGCTCAGGCGGGCGGCACGTCGCGGGGTCGATGTGCGGTTGCTGCTGCCCGGATTCCGGACCGATCATCCGCCGGTACGTCTCGCCGGGCGGAGATTCTATGCGTCGCTGCTGAGGAGCGGAGTGCGCATCTTCGAATTTCAGCCGCGTGTCCTGCACAGCAAGGTGAGCCTGTGTGATTCCTGGATGTCCATCGGATCGAGCAACCTCGATCGCTGGACCTTACGCTGGACCCTGGATGCGAACCAGGCCATCGAAGACCCCGAGCTTGCCGAACAGGTCCGCGGCATGTTCGAGAATGACTTCGCGCAAGCTGTGGAGTACACCTACGCGGATTGGATGCGCCGGCCGTGGCGCTCACGCATCGGCGAACATGTGTGGGGGCTTGCCGACCGTATCCTCAACGGCATCGGCGACGGACGGCGATGACCTGACCGCCGGAACATTCAGTCCGATAGCTCCCCGTTGCCGGAATAAGCCTCCTCGATTTCCCGGTAGATCGCGGCCTCGCCGCCGGTGTAGCGCGCCGAAAAGTGCATGGGAACAAGATGCCTGGCGCCGCTGGCGCGTCCGAGAGCGCCCGCCTGCCGTGCCGTGAGATGATATTTTCTGGCGGCGTGTTCGGCGTCACGGTGCAGGAACACCGCCTCGATGAACAGGCAGTCGGCGTGGTGCGCGAGCCGCAGGACGCGCCGGACGTTTTCCTCGTGGTAGACGATGTCGACGATGTAGGCGATTTTCTGTCCGGGGACGAGGTGCAGCACCTGCCGGCGCAGTTCGCCGAGCGCAACAGTGCGTTCGTGGCGGCCGCTGCTGTCGGTCCAGCTAACGCGTATCGCCGTGTCGTCAGGTTCGCCGTGGTGCACTGCCGCCTTGAGCCCACTGAGCCACGGTCCGGTCGGCAGCCCGAGCTCGGTCAGCCGGTTCTTCCAGATGTTGATGTGCTGTCTTTCCTCAACCGCAAAACCCAGACACGGGGTCCGATGATCCAGCATTGTGGCGAGCACGCGAAAATTATCCTCTTCCAGCAGCACACCGTCGGCGGCGGTCCGTGCCGGCAGGTCCTCGCGCCGGAAGCCGGACCGGCAGCGGAAACGGGCTGTGCGCAGTTCTCCCGACGGATACAATTCGCTGGCTTCGAGCATGAAGTCGGTAATATAGTTCTCCACGAGGTTCCAGGTGTAGGCGGCAAGCTTGTGTTCGACCCGATCGATAAAGCCGGGAGGACCGAACAAGGCGAGCGAGCGGGGTCGGCCCAGACAGATGCGCACGATCCGGTCAAAGCCCATGAAGTGATCCATGTGGGCGTGGGATACGAAGATGTGCGTCAGGCGAAGTATCTTGCGTGCCGGCAGAGACTGTATGTCTCCCAGGTCGAAGAGCAGCGCGCGTCTTGCGAACCGGAAATCCACGTAGACCACCGGATCGCCGAATGGCCCATTGACGAGAAAAGGCTGCAGGGTCGGGGTCATGGCGATCTGCCGCTGAAACCAGCACTGGCTGGATTCCGTTATGGTAACACGTTCCGGCAGCGCGCCCGATGCGCCGTGAATACGTGCAACTGTTCCGCGCGCAGCGGTGCTAGAGGAGCGCGCAGGTACGAAACCCCGCGAAGATGTCGTTTCTGTCCGGAGTGAAGAAATTGCGCCAGGAATTCCACACCAGGCGTGCCGGAGTGGCCCAGCTGCCGCCGCGCAGCACCTTGTGTGTTCCGAACCACGGCGCGGAGTAGTCCCGGTAAGGTCCAGGAGAAAAGCCGGGGTAGGGCGCAAACGTGGATGCGGTCCATTCCCAGATGTTGCCGATCATCTGGCGGCAGCCGAATGCACTGTCGCCCGCCGATAGCGCCGCGACGTCCATGCCGGCGGGTGCGCCCCCGTCCAGACTGGCGTGCGCCGCGGTCGGAAAGCCATTTCCCCACGGGTAGAGCCGCCTGGTGAGCAGGCCGATTCCGCCGTCTGTTGCTTCGCAGGCGGCCGCCATCTCCCATTCCGCTTCGGTCGGCAGCCGCCGACCCGCCCAGCGGCACCAAGCCTGGGCCTCGTGCCAGCTCAAATGCATGGCCGGCGCATGCGGTGCCAGCGGAGCCCACCGGTCGAAGCGCCGCGCTTCCCAGCCGTCACCGCTCCTGCGCCAGTATTTCGGCGCCTGGATGCCGGAGCGTGTGCGCCAATCCCATCCGGCATCATCCCAGAATTCGCGCCGGCGGTAGCCGCCTTCTTCCACAAAACCGCCGTATTCCGAGTTGGTCACCGGCGCGCGCGCTATCCGGAACGGCGCCAGCTCCACCGGATGCGCCGGCTGCTCGTTGTCGAAGGCAAACCGCTGCAGGGGCATGGCGCCAAGCAGGAAGGGGCCGCCAGGCACCTCCGAGTCGCCCGGCAGCGGTCCTGCGGTTTCCGGGGCGGCGGCAGCCCCGGCGGGTGCCGGATAGGCCAGGGTCTGGCGCATGTACGTGAATGCTTCGGCATGCATGTCCTGGTGGAAGATGGCGAGCAGATAGAAGTAGACATCCTCCTGCGCCACCGGGTCGCCGTGATCCTGCAGGCGGCGTCGCAGCGCATCTTTGACCTGCTCGAGATAAGCGAGCGTTTCCGTGACCGAAGGCAGGGGCAGATCCCAGCGCTGGTCGTGGGCGACGGCGGAGGAGTCATACAGGACATCGGCCTGCGGCAGCAGCGACGGCTGGTGATCAAGATTGCGCAGGATCCAGCGTTCACTGAACCAGGCGAGATGTCCGATTTCCCACGCTGGCGGATTCACGATCGGCAGCTTCGGGCCGAGCATCTGGCCGGGGTCGAGATCCGTGACCAGGCGCAGCGTGCGGGCATGCGTGTCATCGAGGTACGAAACGAGCTCTGCCGCCGTGACCGAATTGGCCATATACTATCTGCGCCCCTTACGATGCTGCCGTGACCTTCATGCGCATACTGATCGCAACGCCTGCCCCGCGCGGGTCGCGCGCCGGAAACCGTACCACCGCAATGCGCTGGGCTGGGATCCTGAGGGCCGACGGCCACCGCGTCGCGGTCACCTCGGGCTATAACGGGGCGGCAGCGGACGTGATGATTGCCCTGCACGCATGGCGCAGTGCGGACGCGGTGCGGCGCTTCCGGGAACGCCATCCCGACCGGCCGATTATTCTAGCACTGACGGGTACGGACCTTTACCGCTTTCTCGAAAGCGACCGCCAGACCACAACCCGCTCCATGGAGCTTGCCGACCGGCTCGTTGTTCTGCATGAAGCGGCGATCGTCAGCGTTCCCGAACCGCTGCGCGCCAAGGTTCGGGTAATCCTGCAGTCTGCCGAGGCCATCCCCAGAAGGAATCCGGCGGCGGGACGCTTCGATGTCTGCGTGATCGGGCATTTGCGCGACGAAAAGGATCCGTTGCGCACAGCGTATGCCGTGCGCAACGTGCCCCAGCAATCGCGGCTGCAGGTGGTACATCTCGGAAAGGCCCATACCGCTGACTGGGAGCAGGCGGCGCGTGCTGAAATGCAGATAAATGCGCGGTATCGCTGGTGCGGTGAGGTCCCGTTCCGCGAGGTCCGGCGGGTGCTTGCGCGCAGCCGCCTCATGGTGTTGTCCTCGCTCATGGAGGGCGGTGCCAATGTGATTTCCGAGGCGGTGGCGGCCCGAGTTCCAGTAGTTGCCTCGCGCATCGAAGGATCCGTGGGGCTGCTGGGCCCGGAATATCCCGGGTTCTATGCGACCGCAGACACGGCCGCACTCGCCGCGATGCTGGTGCGCGCGGAACGCGATCCGGAATTCTACCGCAGCCTTCAGGATGCCTGCATGCTGCGGGCGCCGCTGTTCCATCCGGAGCGGGAACGCCAAGCCTGGCGCGACGTGCTGGCCGGTGTGTAATGGAGCGTCCGGCCTGCCGTTACAGGACAAGCGTCACGGGTGCGGCCGTGTTGGCCGGGGCCACGACGCGGCCGATGATCGCGCTGCGGCTGTAGCCGAGCCGGCGCAGGGCGGTGAGACAGCTGTCAGCGTCGGCTGCCGAGACCGAGGCGAGCAGGCCGCCGGCCGTCTGCGGGTCGAACAGAAGCGGGTAGGCCGCGTGTGCGGAGGCGGCTTCCAGGTTGCTGACAGCCCTCCGCAGGCGGATGTTTGCCGGCTGCAGCGAGCTGAAGATGCCGCACGCAAGGGATTCGAGGGCGCCATCCAGGACCGGAAGGCTGTCGAGGTCTATTTCAACGTCGACCTGCGAGGGGCGGGTCATTTCGAGCAAATGGCCCAGCAGGCCGAAGCCGGTAACATCGGTGCAGGCGTGGGCTCCGTGGAGCATCAGGCAGGCAGCGGCGGCGCGGTTTGACTGGAGCATCGACTCGAGCGCGGAGTCGATCCAGCGTCCCTTGGCCTGACGGCGCATGTCGGCGGCGAACAGCGTGCCGGTGCCGAGAGCTTTTCCGAGAATGAGCCGATCGCCGGGGCGCATGCCGCCTTTGCGCAGCAGTTTGCCAGCCTCTGCCAGACCGTTCACGCACAGCCCGAATGCGAGTTCGGCAGCCTCACTCGAGTGGCCTCCAACGAGCGCCGCACCGGATTCCTCGAGTGCCACGGCGGCGCCGGCCATGAGCTCGTAGAGCGCCTGCTCCATCTTGGGTTCCGGGCCGAAGGGGACGTTTGCAACTGCCAGAGCCGACTGCGCCTGGGCGCCCATTGCGTAGATGTCACTGAGACTGTGGTTGGCTGCAATTCGGCCGAACAGATAAGGATCGTCGACAATGGCCCGGAAGAAATCCACCGTATGCACCATGACCCGGCCCGGCGGAATTTCCACGACGGCTGCATCGTCGGCATCCTGCATGCCGACCAGAACGTCCGCACGTGCCGTCGTCGGGATGCGGGCAAGCACACGGGCAAGTATCGTACTGCCAATCTTAGAGCCGCACCCTCCGCAGCGCATCGCTAGCACCGAAATGTCGCGCAGGGCCTCCGCATCTGCCGGTGCATCCGGCGCAGCTCCGACATGGGTCATTCGGTCCTGTGGCGGCAGTCTGCGGTAGCGTTCCATCCAGCGCCGGTCTATCCGGTCTTTCCAGCGCCATATGGCGGGCCCTTCCAGGGCGAGCGGTCCGCGCGAAGCGACAGCAGAACGATTGCCGGTACTGATCAGGGCCAGAAACCGGCGTTGCGGAATGAAGGCGGCGAGCGGTTCCGACCTGGCGGCATGCCGCAGATTCTCGGCCAGCGCTGGACCCTGGCGTACCGCCATCACGCCGGACTTTGGACGCGGATGATTGCACATGGTCGCGATGTCGCCAGCGGCAAAGACGCCCGGGTGGGACGTGGACTGGAGGAAGTCATCAACCTCGATGAAGCCGTCGGAGGTGGTCGCGAGTCCGGTGCGTGCGATCCAGGCCGGGGCAGCAGCGTTGGTTGCCCAGATGAGTGCCTCGTAAGGGAAAGACCGGGCCGATCCCGTATGAATCGCGACCAGAGAACCTGCCATGACCTCCCGCACGCGGTGTGCGAGATGCAGGGATACCGCTCTATCGGCAAGGATCCGGGTGAATTTCCGCCGCACCCGGGCGTCGTGCGTGGGAAGAATCCCCGATGTTTCCGAAAACAGGTGGAACTGTGCCGGCGTACCGCTGCGGGCGACGCGATGCTGTAGCGACAGCACGAGTTCCACGCCTCCCGCGCCGCCGCCAACGACTGCGATCCGGAAGGGATGCGCAGCGCCACGCATGTGTCGTTCGATCGTGTCCCATCCGGCAAGAAAGCGGTCGACGGGCTTGATCGGCAGCGAGTGCTCCGCTGCTCCCGGAACGCCAGCGGAATCCGGAGTAGAGCCGATGTCTATCGAGAGCACATCGTAGGTTATTGGGGGGCGCCCGCGGCAGAGTACCTGGTGGTTTGCCAGGTCCAGCCCGGTCATCTCGTCGTGGTACAGGCGGCAGCCGGCAAACCGCGCGAGCGGACGCAGGTCGACATGTACGTCATCGAAGTCGTAGTGGCCGGCGATATAGCCAGGGAGCATGCCGGAATAGGCGGTATGGATATCGCGTGCAACCAGTGTCAGGCGTACACCCGGTTCGGGCCGCATTCCGAATGCCCGGAGTGCGGCCACATGGCTATGGCCACCGCCGATGAGCACCAGGTCCTTCCGAATGATATCTGACCGGCCCTGCATTCGTGGTCCACTGAATTGGTGATGCTGCCCACCCTGTTTGGGCGCGGACTGTCCAGCGGCAGCCGCGCTCAAACGGCTTCGTTCTATCTGATCTGGAGCAGCTCGATGTCGAAGATCAACGTCTCATTCGGTCCGACGACGCTGCCCGCACCGCCTGGGCCGTAGGCGAGATCGGCGGGGACATAGATCCTCCATGTGGATCCCACAGGCATCAGCTGCAGTGCCTGCTGCCAGCCGCGGATCACTCCGCTCAGGCGGAAAGTTGCCGGAGCGCCGCGCTTGTACGAGCTGTCGAACTCGGTGCCGTCGATGAGCCGGCCCCGGTAATTGGCGACGATCGTATCGGTGATCTTCGGCCGCCGACCCTTGCCTTCGGTGATCACCCGGTACTCCAGTCCGCTCGCAAGCGTGATCACGCCCGGCTTTTTGGCGTTTTCGGCGAGAAACTTCGTGCCGGCCACCAGATTCTTCTGAGCCAGTGCGGTGTATTCGGATTCACGCTCGTGCTGATAGGCGGCAACCGCAGCCTTCATCTGGGCGCTGCTGAGTCTCTCTGGCCTGCCGCTCTGGGCATCCTCGACCGCCTGCAGCAGGGCACGGGGATCGATGTCCATGTTCTGGTTCTTGAGGTTCTGGCCGATTCGGTATCCGATCATGTAACTGATCTGCTGCTTGTTGGTCGTCAGTCTTGGCGCAGTGGCGGCGCAAGCCCCCAACAGAACCGCGGTCAATGCGAAGACAAGCGAACTCCGTGCACTCATGTCGGTCCCTCAGGGTCTGTGTGTTGGACGTTATCGCTGGCGCCGGTACCCTGATCGTGACAGGGTAGACCGCGAAGGGATATTCCCGGCGCCCCTTCCCATATGCGAGCCCATGTTCCCATAACCGTCCGCCGGCGCCAAGCGCGGCAGCGGCGGTGTGCGTTTTCGTGGCGGGCAGGCCTTGTGCGGACATGCTAGAGTTGCCGCAGGCAACCGGGGGTGCAGGGTTATCGTGCTTTGGTCCCCGGTCTTTTCAAGGGCAACCAGCGGGAGCGTAAACGATGGCGGCATCCAGGGCGGCGGGCAGAACCAGGGCGGTTTACCTCAGAGATTACCGGCCACCGGACTACGGCATCGAACAGGTGCACCTCGACTTCCAGCTGGACGAAGCCGCAACGCTGGTGCGCGCGCGCATGGATGTAGTCGGCCGCGAAGCCCCGCCCGGGCGGCCGCTAGTGCTGGACGGGCGCGACCTGCGCCTGAAATGGATTGCTCTGGATGGGCAGCGCCTGCGGTCCGGGAGAGACTACCGGCTGGATGCCGAGCACCTGACGGTTGCGCGCGTGCCCGGCCGCTTCACCCTGGAGATCGAAACCGAGATTCATCCCCGCGACAACACCACGTTGACAGGACTGTATGTCTCCGGCGGCAACTTCTGCACCCAGTGTGAAGCCGAGGGCTTTCGCAAGATCACGTTTTTTCCCGACCGCCCGGACGTGATGGCCAGATATACGACTACGATCACGGCGGACCGGGCGCGCTATCCGGTCCTTCTGTCCAACGGCAATTTGGCGGAACCGGCCGATCTCGGCAATGGCCTGCATCGCGCGACCTGGGTGGACCCCTTTCCTAAGCCGTCCTATTTGTTCGCGCTGGTTGCCGGAGATCTCGCGCGCATCGAAGACCGGTTTGTGACGCGCTCCGGCCGTGCAGTGCAGCTGCATATGTACGTCCAGCACCACAATGCCGACAAGTGCGGCCATGCCATGGCATCGCTCAAGAAGGCGATGCAATGGGACGAGCAGGTGTTCGGGCGCGAATACGACCTCGATATCTACCAGATCGTGGCGGTCGACGATTTCAACATGGGGGCGATGGAGAACAAGGGACTCAATGTGTTCAACTCGGTCTACGTTTTGGCCAGACCTGATACTGCCACCGATGCCGATTACCAGGCGATAGAGCGGGTAATCGCGCATGAATACTTTCATAACTGGTCGGGAAACCGCGTGACTTGCCGCGACTGGTTCCAGCTGAGCCTGAAGGAAGGGTTTACCGTTTTCCGGGACCAGGAGTTTGGCGCCGATGTCACCTCTCGCGGAGTGACCCGCGTGCAGGACGTGAATGTGCTGCGCACGCACCAGTTCCGGGAGGACGCCGGACCCATGGCGCACCCGGTGCGTCCGGATTCTTATGTAGAGATCAATAATTTCTACACGGCCACGGTATACAACAAGGGTGCTGAGGTGGTGCGCATGCTCCGCGAACTGATCGGGGCAGCCGGATTCCGCCGGGGTACGGACCTGTATTTCAGTCGGCACGATGGCCGCGCCGTCACCACCGATGATTTCATCAAGGCTATGGAAGACGCCAACGGCATCGATCTGGACCAGTTCCGGCTGTGGTATACCCAGGCTGGAACCCCCACGATCAGCGTCGGGCGTGCCTACGATGCCCATTCGGGCGTCTTCATTCTTCATCTGCGCCAGGACTGTCCGCCGACGCCCGGACAGCCGCATAAGGAATCTTTTCACATGCCCATTGCGGTTGCGCTGCTCGATGGAGATGGCCGGGAGCTGCCGGCCCGGCTGCTGGGAGAGGATTCCGGTGTGGCAGGGACGCGCACGCTGCAGCTGCGACAAGCGGAGCAGACTTTTGTGTTTGCCGGCGTCCCGCGGGAACCGGTGCCGTCCCTGCTGCGCGGCTTTTCGGCGCCAGTCCGGCTGCAGTCCGACCTGAGCAACAGCGAGCGCTGTTTTCTTATGGGACACGACAGCGATCCATTCAGCCGGTGGGAGGCCGCCCAGCAGCTGGTTTCGGGGCTCATACTTGATATTGCCAGTCGACCGCCGGGACAGAACGCATCATCCCTGAATGAGCAGTTCGTCGATGCGTTCCGTGCGACACTGGGCAGCGACCATGCGGACAAGGCAATGATCGCGCAGGTGCTGACGCTGCCGTCCGAGACTTATCTTGCTGACCTCATGGACCCGGTCGATCCGCAGGCGCTGCACGATGCGCGCCTGTGGGTGCTGCGGTCGTTGGCGCAGACGCTGCGCGCCGAACTGCTCACTGCATACCGAGCCAACATCGCACCGGGAACCTACAGCGCCGATCCGGAGGCGGTCGGGCGCCGCAGCCTGAAAAACCTGTGCCTGTCCTATCTCATGGAGCTGGATGATCCGGAAGTCCGGGCTGCATGCGTCGCCCAGTTCCGTGATGGCAACAACATGACCGACGTCATGGCTGCATTGCGGGCGCTCGGCGGCACCGACTGCCGCGAGCGCCGTGATGCACTCGCGGCTTTTCATCGGAAATGGCGGGACGAGCCCCTGGTTCTCGACAAGTGGTTCGCGCTCCAGGCGACCTCGCGCCTGCCGGGAACGCTGGCCGAAGTGAAGGCGCTCACACGCCATCCGGCGTTCACGCTGAAAAACCCCAACCGGGTGCGTGCCCTGATCGGTTCGTTTTGCACGGGCAATCCCGCTCGATTTCATGACCGCAGCGGAGCCGGCTACACGTTTCTGGCAGGCCGGATTCTCGAAATCGACCGTTTGAACCCACAGCTTGCAGCCAGGCTCGCCGGAGCGCTCAGCCTGTGGCGCAAGTACGAGCCGCGGCGTCAGGCGCTCATGAGGAGCCAGCTCGAGCGCATTCTGGCCGCACCGCGTCTGTCCCGGGACACGCACGAGATTGTTTCCAAAAGTCTCGGATCAGCGGAAGCGAAAGGAAAGGCCCGGGGTGGCACGCACGGCCGCCGCGGGCAGCGGTGAGCCAGCCGCCGTCAGGCGTCCAGGTCTGGAATCATGCGGCTTTCGATGCGCGCGATGAAATCCTTCAGCTGCAGCTTTCGTTTCTTCAGGCGCCGCAGCTGCAGCTGGTCGACAAACAGGTCGGATGACAGCTGGCCAATCACCTGATCGAGATTCCGGTGCTCAATCCGCAGCTGCTGCAGCAGGTGTTGCAGGTTTTCGCCGTTTTCTTTGGTATCCATGATCCGATTGTGCGTGTGGCCGCCGCCAGGTCGACGCATCCTGCGCTCTCGATCCGCAGATGCTCCATGCAGCCTCAGTCTGCCGGCTGTAGTCACGCGGATCCGGACCTGGGTCCAGAATGGTTGCCGGTACAGGCTGCGCTCCTTTGCCTGATTCATTATAGCCGGAGGCGCAGATCACCACCTCGTCGTCAGGCAATCATCATATGGATGAGACCTTTCTGGCGGGAATTCGTGCGTTACAATTGGCGGCCGGCAGGCGTTGGCCCCCGAATTTTCCGGCGCACCGCCTGTTTCCGGGCGATTCGGCGAGGCGATGCCGTCCGACCTCAGAGGATGCCGCCAGGCGGATTCCGGCCTAGAATGCCGGGGCCGGCGTGTACGCGCGCCGGGATTGGCCGGCGGCGGTGGAGTCTGGCTCCGGGGGCACGATGCCCGGTTAGCTGCCGGCTCTGCCACGATGAGGGCCATGAGGAACCATTCACGAGTGGTGCTGTCGGAACGGTCGAATGGCTGGATCCACGAATTTTCGAGGTAATTTCGAGAGGAACACGAATATGGATTACTCAACCGCAGAGAATCAGATCGCACAAGTCGAACAGCAGTCCCAGACCGTTATACAGAACATGCAGCAGTTCGCGCAAAAGCTGCGTTCGGCAGCACCGGACGAGACCACTGGGCGCGAATGGGCGCTAGACCTGCGCGAGATCGCTATGGCCATGCAGAACCAGAATCAGGCCGTGGTAGGACTAGTCAACCAGATGGCGGATTACATTAAGACGCTGGAATCGCAGCTTGCAACGCACCCGAACCCGAGCGTGCAGCCGCGAGGCTGGGCGTCGCAATCCAGCGGGGGCGGCAGCTTCTGGAGCAGCGTGACCAGCGGCCTGGGCGTTGGCGCCGGATTTGCCGTGGCAAACGATCTGGTCGGTGACCTGTTCAGCATGTTCTAGGCGGTCGCGGCAGTACGCCGCGCAGGCTGGGGCCGTTTCGGCGGCAGCGGGCGACGCACTGCCCGCCTGCGCTGCGCACCCGAAATTGCCGGCGATCCTGGAATGAGGGATGATGCATCATCCGCCCGCATGCATAACTGTTTTTCATGGAAAAACCGAAGATTGTTACTGCCCTGCCGCAACGCCGCTACAAGCTTGGCGGGTTCCTGATCACCGTTTTGGGCGATATCGAAAGCGGGGATGGCGTGGAATATCGGTTCATTGCCGCCGTCATCACGGAAGGCGATCCCGAGCCGGGTCTGTACGTGATATCGGAGCAGCCTCCCGGCAGCTCCGGGCGTGCGGGCAAGCATGTCATGCGCATCGTCATGCGCGATGGCGCCCAGGTCATCGGCTCCTCAGAACGCTGGGGCCATCTCGACCCGTTCGTCAGCGACGCTCTCGAAGTCGTCGCGCGCGTCCTGGACCTGCAGGATGAGGAGCCCTATCTGCTGAACTGACCGGGACGCGCGTCAAGCCCCGCCCTTCAGGGCGGGGAAGGATGGCACGGACGCCGGAGGTGTCCTGGGTTAGGTCGGTGTCTGCTGCCGCTCGATGTACTGGCGCACGATGCAGATGGGCGCACCGCCGCAAGAGGCGGCGAAGTAGCCCCGCGACCCCAGCACCCCTTTCCGGTACGCTTCTGGATGTCCGGTCTTTCCTTGCGCGGCATCCGGCTGGACACGCCTCTGAGGTTGTTCGCCAGGCTTGAAACTGGCACCTTCGGCGGATACTCCACCAGCAGGAACGTTCCGGGCACCATGAAGAACATCACCGTGTCGCAGAACAGCGGCAAGTGGTCCGGCTCGATCCAGACTGAACGCGAGGTCGGGCAGCCGGTACCCACCGCTGCCAGCGCGGTCGGGATCGACATGGGCGTGGCCCGCTTCGCCACGCTCTCAGACGGCACGTTCCACTCCCCGCTCAACAGCTTCAAGCGGCACGAGGCCCGTCTGCGCCGCTGCCAGCAGGCGATGGGCCGAACGTTGGACGCATTGCAGCAGGGCCGCTTGCGAATGCCGCCACAATCGGAGGAGGTTCACAGGGAGCTGCCCGGCGGGCAACCGTGCGGCGGATCTCAGTCCTGTCCTTCCGGTTCCCCGGGCTTGGTCCGCCCGACTTTGCCGAGCGGGATTACCACGTGCGGACTGGCGGCTGGTTCATCGGTGAAGCGAGGCCGCTGGTTCATCTGCCTGCCTGCTATCTCCGCCAGTTCCCGCTCACGGGCCGCGATCAGCCCGAAGCATTCGCGGATTCCCTGCACTGTCTGATCGGAAAGCGGGTGGCTGTGCCCAGGCCGGGTAAACGTGTCCTTGGCGACATCAGCTAGCACTTTCTTGACGGCACGCAGAATGCGTTCCTCTGCGGAGAGAGCCTCGGTAGTCATCGGTCACCTGTCCGGCGCCACGTGGCGCCCTCGTGTTGGGATAGTCCATATTTTGGCACAGTTTCATGGGAGGCCTGTCATCCTCATGCGCCACGTCCGGGGGTTCAGCGTGGCGGCGCCTGGTTGCCCGGCGCGGACCGGCCTGTCGGCACGTCCGCTACCGCAAGTGCGAGATCTTTCAGAGTTCTGCCGCCCAGCGAATCCTCGAGAGCCCGATCCATCCCCTGGATCACCCTGTCTACATACGGTTCACTCGGGAACCGGCGGTCGAGCCGCGCCCGGTCGTCACCGGCGCGGCGCACCGCCTCGATCAAGGTCCGCAACGGAACGGTCTCCGGAGATTTTGCGGGAAGGTAATACTCCGGTTCCCCGGCCGAACGTACCACGAGCCCGCGCTGCTCGAGCAGGCCCAGCGTGGCGGTGACCAGCGTCTCCGGAATCCCAGCCTGTTGCACCAGGGTGTCGCGGCTACACGCGGGGCCGCTGCCGTAGTGATTGCGGACGATCCAGGTCATGAGCACGAGTGCCAGCTGTTCCTGCTGCCGGGCGCTGAGCCGCAACGGCCGCCGGTTCGGGGTCAGGGACTCGGGATGCTGGTGATAGAAAGCGATGCTGGCTCCGGCGAGCAATATCAGCCAGCTCAGATAGAGCCAGATCATGAACATGACCAGGATCGCAAATCCCGAATAAATTGCGCTATAGCGCGTCGATCCTGCAACAAACGAAGCGAAGAGCCATCCGCCGGCCTCCCACACTGTGCCTGCTATGATGCCGCCGGTCATGGCGGAGCGCAGGTGTACCCGGGTATTCGGAATGAATACGTAGGCAAAGGTAAAGGCCGCAATCACGAGCGCATAGGGAGCTATGGCCCCGATGGTTCGCAGCGCCATGCCCAGCGGTTCAGTCTGGGCAAGTTGTTTTACGACGGACGCGTTCATGAGCGTGGCCGTCAGTCCCATCGCCGAGAACACCAGCACCGGCCCCACGGTCAAGACACTCAGATACTGGCTGAACCGTTGGATGAGCGGCCTGGCCTGCTCGACTTGCCAGGTGTAATTAAAGGCACGTTCCACCTTCTGGACGAGCGAGGCAACCGTGTAGATAAGCAGTCCCAGCCCCAGCGCCCCGAGCACGCCGACCTTGATGTGTTCAACGAACCCGATGATATGCGCGCTGATTACGCCGCTGTTATCGCCCAGTGGTGCGAGAAAGTGAAGCAGTAGCGGGCGGATGGCGTTGTGCACGCCAAACGCCTTGAGCACGGAAAAGCTGACGGCGAGCAGCGGCACAAGCGACAGCAGCGTGGTGTATACGAGGCCCATCGCCTGAAGCGTGAGCTGTCCCTCGGTGAGGTCGCGGCCCAGGACATGGATCACGCGCAGGAACCAGCGTATCCATCGGCGCAGGGGCGGCAGTGATGCCAAGTCCGCATTCCAGAGGGCTTCGCTGAGGGCGTTGCGGTATCTGCCGAAATCCATCATGGCGCACATCCTCTCGCCTTCCATCGGGGACTGTCGGCATGTCCCGGGCGCGCAGGCAGGCGGACGGTGGATAATATACAACGGTCGGGGAGCCAGACATAACTGCGGTCAGGGCGGCCGGGCGGCAATTTCGGGATGTCGGCGCAGGGAAACTATTAGCCTCCCGCGCCGGTCTATAAAAATACGGGATCACGGCGACGAATATCGGTCGCGAGGCGTGGTTCCGCGCCCCGCCGTACGCGGCAGGATTCGCGGCGGAGCATGCAATGTCCTGCTTTGGAGGTTACAGTCACCATGAAACTGCGAAATCGGTTTGCGACCATGTCACGCGTTGTACGGCTGCGGCAAAAGCGTCATCCAGATGCACAGCCCCAGGCGGCCCGACAGGGCAAGCGCCTACGGACGCCATGGTCGGCGAAGACCGATCGATGAGGCCGTGTCCCGCTGAGGCGTGGACGGGCGTCCGGAAGGCGGCCTGTGCCCGTATCGGGCGCTAATCGTGCGGATGGCGGTGCTCCGCGGGGACGGTCTTGATCTCCCCGAAACCGCCGTTGTCGCAGCTGAACGTCACCCTAGTTCCTGACACGGTTGTCTCCAGCAGTACCTGGCGGCCCCAGAGGCGGTGCAGGTAGTTAAGGGTCTTCTCAAGGTATTCACGCTGCAGGTCACGTCCGTCGTGCTCGTGGCGCAGCAGTAGCACCCGGCTGTGGCGAAAGTCGGCGTCCACGATCCGTATGACGGGGACGGTTGCCATTCCCACAGTTTTCAGCAGCGAATCGCGTACCGATTCCCAGTGGTCGGCATCCGATATCTGTGAAATCACGGTCTGGCCCTGGTCGCGGCGATATTCGAACAGGTCCATGTCGCGCATCAGGTGTTCCGTTAGGAACCGTCGCAGGAAGGAAACGTCGCGGTCGGTCTCCCGTACCTCGAAGATCTTTCCGCAGCCAGCGGCCGCATGTGTATCCCGCGCGGCGCTTTCCGGCAGTCCACCGTCATAGCGACGCTGTATGTCCTCCCACAGCCTGAATCCGAGATAATAGGGGTTCAGACCGCCGGGATGGGGACGGACCACCTGGTTATGGTGTACCAGGAATTCCAGATGCAGATCTTCCGGCAGTTCGAGGCTGTTCATGATCCGGAAGTGCCAGTAGCTGGCCCAGCCCTCGTTCATGATCTTTGTCTCTATCTGGGGAATGAAATATCGGGACTCGTCATGCACGATGCGTAGCAGATCCTTTTGCCATTCGCTCAGGTAGGGCTGGTTCTCCGCAATGAAAAGAAGTATGTCTTCTTCCGGTTCGAGAGGGATCCTGTTGAGGTCCGGAGCCTGGTATTCGCGTGCCTTGTGGATCCCCGCATACGGGTCCATCGGAGGTATGGCATCCGCAAGGGCACGATCCTGCTGCTCGGCGCGGGAGAGCTTCCGTATGGCAGTGTCGCGGCGGCATTGCAGTGACAGGGCATGGGCGGCATCCAGAATCTCTTCGACGCGTTGCGGCCCTATGGAAGGGTCCTCGACGTAGTGCCGGACGCGGTCAGCGCGCAATTTGAAGTGCGCGACCGCCAGCTCCGGACGGGTGTCGCGGAAAGTGAAGTTATTCCTGAAGAAGTCGTTGTGACCGTAAACGTGCGCGATCGTCAGGATCTGCAGGCACAGGGAATTTTCGCGCATCAGGTACGCGAGGGACGGTGCGGCGTTGATCACCATCTCGTACGGAAGGCCGGATACGCCGTAGCTGTACAGCGTCTTGAGCTTCTCGTAGGCCTTGCCGAACGACCAGTGCGGGTAGTGCGCCGGCGTGCCGTGATAAGCCATGTAACCGAGCATCTGCTCGTGGTCACAGACCTCGAATTCCTGGGGAAAGCAATTCAGACCGAATTCCTGCACCTTTTCCTGGATGCGGGCATCCCAGTATTCCAGGTCCTGGATGGTCCAGTTGCGAGCCATGAATTCTCCCGGTACTACATATGATCCGCTGCTTCGGTCGGGCGTTCACGCAGAAGCAGTTCCTTGAAGCTCGGCCAGATGTCCTCCTTGTTCTCGATCATCAGGGCGTGGAAATTCGCCGCCTCGATTTTCTCGAACAGCTCGAGCAGTGAATCGCCGTAGGAGCCAGAATTGAGGGGCTTGATCTCGCCGTATCCGAACAGGTTGCAGACATCCGCCAGCTCCTGTGCCGCCCTAAGCACGGCCGGATTGTCTTGTGTCCAGTTATCCCCGTCAGAGCAGTGAAAGGCGTAGATGTTCCAAAGCGACGGATGGAACCGCTCCCGGACGATCTCCAGGGCCTTCAGATATCCTGAGGAGATGATCGTTCCTCCGGATCCGCCCTTCGTGAAGAACTCTTCCTCGCCTACCTCGTGGGCCTGCGCATCGTGGGCAATGAACACGACCTGGACATTGTTGTAGCGGGTACGGACGAACTGGTGCAGGAGGAAAAAGAAGCTGCGTGCCAGGTATTTCTTCATCGTATCCATCGATCCTGAGGTGTCCATGATGCACAGGACCACGGCGTTGGACTGAAACCTCAAATCGCGCACGATCCGGCGGTATTTGAGGTCATCGCGATGAAAGGGAAAGCGCTGCGCCACGGATTCGATGCGCGGGGCGGAGCGTGCCGCCAGCTTGCGGCGCATGCGTGCCATCGCCGTACGCTTCTTGTCCAGGTGGGCCCGGACGCCCACCCTGCGGAATCCCTTGCGTTTGCGCAGGCTCTCGACCGGAACCTCGCGCAGCTTCCTGCGTTCCATGTCGGGCAGCTCTAGATCTTCGAACATGATGTCGACCAGCTCCTCGAGCGTAATTTCAGTCTCGTAGTAGTCGACGCCCGGTTGGTTGCCCACCTTGCCGTTTCCCTGCTGGGCGTCCTGCCTCTCCTCGATCACCTGCCCCGGACGGCTATTTCCCTGGCCGCTGCCAACCCCAGGCGATTCTTCGTCGAAGATAAAGTGGTATTCGCGTACGCCCCGAATCGGGACTTTGATGATCTTGTCGCGGCTCTGTCCGATGATCGATTCTTCCGCGACGATGTCGGCGACGTTTTCGCGAATTGCCTCGCGCACTTTCTGGCGGTGGCGCAGGCGGTCTCCGGCGCTGCGGTCCGAGCGCAATGCATCGGATTCGGAATAGGAACGAAACACCGATCCAGTCATGTCCTGTACCCCGTGATCCCGCTCAATCCTTCCACAGGTTGTTTGCGGCATACTTGAGCACGACCTCCGCCGAATGCGGGCTGTAGCCGCGCTCGATCATCGCCTTGACGAGATCATCGTACTTCTTCAACTGCTCCTCATCGCGGGTGCGCGACTTGGTGATGACGCGGCTCATCTCGCGCACCGAGCTCATCAGTTTCCGTTCAATCGCCTCCTTAAGCGGTTCGTACGAGTGGTGCGAAACCTTCTCCCCGCGGCGGCTCTTGGCCCAGAGATAGGCCATGACTTCCTGGCGAAAGCCCTGCGCGGCGGAACCGACAATGGCGATCTGTTCTTCGACTGACTTCAGAAAGCCCTCATCAGGCTGCAGTTCTTCCCCGGTATTGCGGTCTTTCAGGCGGGTCTTGTTGACGTAGGCCTCGGCATGATCCAGGTAATTCTGAAACAGCGCCTCCGCCTGCTCGTCGAAGGAAAACACGAATGCCTTGGTGATTTCCTTTTCCAGAAGCTCCAGGTAGACCTTGTGAAGGGTATCCTGCAGGAATTCGAGGTACTGTTTGCGGGTGTCGTCCGGCAGATCCGCACCCTTGACCATGTTGATCAGCGCCTCCCGCACGTTGATCGGGTTGATTCCATCGGGACTTTCGGCGAGCGCGTTGTCGATCGCCTTCATGATGAAGCGCGGTGAGATGCCGAACATCCCCTCGTGCTTGGTCTCCTCGCGCAGCTCGCGCACGTTGATCTTTGCGGTTTTGCCCTTTTCCACCACGTCTTCGCCGTTGTACAGGCGCAGCTTCGTCATCAGGTCGCACTTGTTGGTGGGTTCGAGACGCGAAAGGATCGCGAACATCGCGGCTAGATCCAGAGTGTGCGGCGCGACATGTTCGCGGAAGTCGGATTTTTCCAGGAGTTTCCTGTAAATACGGGTTTCTTCGGTGAGACGCAAGTTGTACGGGACCTTGATGACAACTACCCGATCCAGGATGGCCTCGTTGGTCGGGTCGCCCTTGAAACGCTGCCATTCAGCCTCGTTCGAGTGAGCGACGATGCAGGTATCGACATAGACCGTTCCATGCCGACCGGGTGCGGGAATGAATTTTTCCTGGGTGGCCGTGATCATGGTATGGAGGTATTCCGGCTCGTTCTTGAACACCTCGATGAACTCGGTCATGCCGCGATTGCCGACATTGAATGCCCCGTTGAGATCGAGTGCGCGCGGGTCGCCCTCGGAAAAGGTATCGAGCTTGGATATGTCCACCGATCCGATCAGCACCGAG